>CAIOST010000102.1 GCA_903861045.1 uncultured bacterium
ATCGGTGCAGACCATTCATGTTGGCCACAAAAGGCACATAAATCACAAAAAACCGCTTTCTTTTGTGTCTTTTGTGCTTTTTGTGGCTAGATTCCGCCCGGCGGGGAGTCCACAGAACCAGGTCTTCAGGAAAAGACCATGACGCAGACGTCAGCGATCACCAGCGGCCTGCACCCTGGACAGAGACCAAGCCTTGTTACGGTCGCTGGTGAATCGCTTGGTTCGCGTGGATCCTCACCTTTTATGAGCGTTACGCCAAGCACGAACTGATCGCCGGGCTGCGACGTGCGACGGAGATCGAAAATCCAACGCCTCATTTTGTCCTCGAAATCGCTATCGAAATCGGGATCGGGATCGGGACCGACGGTAGCAGCACAAGCCAGCGGACGGGGATTGTGGCCAGCCACGCGCCAGTGGCCGGTCCCACCATCTTTTCGATCCCGATAGCGTTTTCGATCCCGATAGTCCAGCGACTTTGCGTGCACACGTAGTCCCCCCACGTAGACCCTGCCCGTTCGGAAAGAACCCTCCTGTCGCCTGCCTGTGGCGTGAGCAATCCTGTTACATTTTGTTAATCCTGTCTGAAATTGGACAGGCTGGGATGGTTATCGACAGCGAGCACGACCACGCCGGGAGGCTGGTCGACGATCACTGGCGACGATTACGGTTGACGGGGAGCGCGTGCCGCATCGTCCACCGTAATCGTCGCCGCACGCGTCCACCGATCCCCCTTCGTTGTCTCGCCTAGCGCCCTTGCGCCCTTGCGCCTTAGCGTTAGAATCTTCGGCAGGGCAGGTTTGGAGACCTGGATCACGCTGCCCGCGGCCCGAGGCGGGCCGGGGCTACTGGCTGCGGCATGCGCTGGACTGCCGGGGTCTTAATCTCAGGTCTTAATCTTTGGTCTTTGTCTTGCCGCTGGACAGATTAAGACTGGAGAGTAAGACCTGAGATTAAGACTAAAGATATCCCATGGCCTTGGCTGCTGTCAGTAGCCCCGGCCCGCAAGCAGCGTGTACGCCATCCTACCACGGAGGGCTATATTACCGACCGCAGGTGCAAATCGACCATTCTGGCGCGGGGGTTCCCAATCTTCCAGCTTTCCAAATCTTCCAACTCCCGCCGCACGGGGGACAATCTTCAGGCTCGACACCCCCCAACGCCACCCCCTATTCTTTCCCTGTGCCAATTAGTGACCTACAACTGCAACGCGACCCCACGATCCGCCTGCGCTGCCCCCACTGCCGACATGTCTTTGCCCGGCAGGATAAAGGCAAATGCCCGGCCTGCGGCCAGATCATACTGATCCCAGCGGCCGCACGTAAAAACGTGACGGCCATGCGCGACCGCTGCATCCGCCTCAGCCGGGAACGACGCGATCGCCTATGGCGCATGCAGCGGGGGGGGAACCTGCTGGCCACGCGCCGAATGCGCCGCACCCTGGCCATTATCTCATTCGTGGTGTTGGGCGTGCTGCTACCGCTCGATTACATGTTGCGCAAGACCGGTGGGCTCCCGCTCAGCCTCACCCATGATGCCCGCACCCTGCAAAGTCTGGGGGTCATGCGTACCAAGCTGGAGTGTTTCCGCCGCGATTGCGGCCGCTACCCGACCGAACACGAGGGGCTTTGGGCACTGGCGCTGAATCCGGGTGTGACCAACTGGCGCGGCCCCTACCTCAAGCAGGTTCCACCCGATCTCTGGCGACGCCGCTACAATTACAGCGAAACCAACGGCACCATTACCCTCTGGTCGGCTGGCCCCGATGCCATACCGCATACCGCGGACGATGTCATCGCCCCCCCGCCGGACATGGCCTATGTGGCGGCCTCCGCCACCAACGAACCGCCGCGCCCCACTGGCGATGAAACCGTGATCGAGATCATCACCTCGCAGCGCGCCCAGGAGTTGCTGCAATGGGCCAACCCGCGGCAAGACCCGCCCACAACTACGCAGCCATAGCGCCTGGCATAGGCGCGGAGACCCCCATGGTACAACGCATCCGCTATATTTTCCCGAAGACCACGGATTTCCGCGAGGAACGCCCGACCATCTGCTGGGAACACATGTATGGCTGGCTGGACGGCTATGGCGTGCTCTTCGATCCATCCCTGTACGCCGCCACCGGCGTCATCCCCGAATGGGAAAATGGCTGGAACGGCACCACGCAACTAGGCGACTTCCTGATCACCACCTGCCGCCAGGCTTCGGACCTGATCCCCGCCGGCACCGCACCAGGGCTCTACATCCGCCCGCGCGCTGCGGCGGGTGTGCTGGCCGCCGACCTGCTGCCGGAGAAGAACCTGCTGGAAACCCCGGCCGGGCACTTCTTCTATCCGCGTGGCATTGTCGAACCGCTGCGCTACGACCGCTACCGTGATGGCGTGGCGGGGTGGCGACTGGGCGAGTTCCCGGCCGTGCAGGCCACGTCCGGCCGTGTTTCCGTGGCGTTCGAGCTCTTTGCGCTGCTGGCGGCCTGGAACGGCGACTGGCCCGAGCGCCGCCTGCTCGTGGGCGCCGAGATCCTGCGTCACCTGCTGGCCGAGGCCGGTGTCCGCGCGGCGCAGACCATTAGCGAACCCACGCCCGACTTGGCGGCCCTACGGCTGGATTGCCAGGCGTACGGTCTCCAGCGTCTCTTCCTGCAGTGGTTCCTGGAGTTGCGCGGTGCCTCCCGTCACGAAGTGCAGGGTGCGGATGCGCACTATCTGCACGCCGTGCAAGCGTGGCTGCTGCAGGATGCCGCCGCGGCCCGCGCCGGCCTGCAGCAGGCCTTCCAGGCGCTGGCGAAGCTGCGCGCCGCACATAGCCAGGTGGCCATGCACTTCTGCGAATGCCCGCACATGGGGATCCTGCTGGACCGCGCCGGCTGGTTCGAGCTGGAATGGCCGGAGCATTCGCGCCGCTACATAGAGACCTACCTCGACTTCATCGCCCACCAGGACTATCGGGTTAGCCTCGAGGCCGGCGCCGGGTGCTGGCGCAATCTGCATGCGCGCTTCCCGATCCTGACCAAGCGGCTCGGCGAACTCTGGGACGCCGGCAAGGTGGATCTGCTCAACGGTACAGAAACCCTGCCATTCGCGCTCCTTTCCCCGCTGCTGATGCAATACTGGCAATTCCGCGTGGGCCAGGAGACCTTCCGCAACGTGTTCGGCCGCGTCCCGGAAGTCTATGCCGCCCAGGAGTGCTCGCTGACGCCACAGCTCCCGGAGCTGCTCGCCCACTTCGGCTACCGCGGCGCCATGCATGTCGCGCAGAACCGCGGCCGCGCGCCCGCCGAAGAGCGTAGCGACATCCGCTGGCAATCCCCCGCCGGCAGCGGCGTGCCGGCCATCGCCGTGCGCAACCCGGCCCTGGCCGGCAAGGGGTGCAACTACTTTCTGGACCTGCCGCTGGTGCACCACACCTACGGCGCGGCCGGTGGCAGCATCGAATACCTGAACCTCATGGATTTGGGATTTGTACCGTTCCGCGTGCAGATGATCCGGGCCCACCAATATGCCCCGGTCTGGGGGACGTTCGAACTGGCCCGCGAGCGCATCGCCGCCATTGCCTCGCCCGACGCGCCCCCCCGCACCTATATGGCCGATGACTACCACATCTCCGCCAGCATCTTCTATGGCGACGAAACCAACGTCAACGCCTTCAGCCAGTACGAGACCATCTTCACCCGCAGCACGCTCTACCGCCAGACGCAGTTCCTCGCCTGGGCCACCGGGCGCTGGGCCGAACTGCGTCCGTCGCTGGAAGCGCAACTCCCCGAGCTCTGCCTGCAGGAAGCCCACGATGCCATGATCTGCCAGGGGCAGCGGCGCGGCGAGTTCCACGCCCCCAACCCCAACGACCCGCCCCCCTACACCCGCGAAACGCTCACCGACGAACTCGCCGGCCGGCGCACGCGCCTCACGCACGCTCTGCACGAGCTCCAGCGCCGCCTGATCCCGGCAGCCGGTTCGCCCCTGCTCTTCAACGCCTGTGGCGTGGAGCTGCCGTATGCCCGCGTGGCGCACGCTGATCGCTACACCGGTGCAGCGCTCCCCACCTGGTGCGGCGAAGCTCTGGCCGCCGGGCCATTCCCGGCCTGGCAGGCCAGCGCCGCCACGCCAGTGGCGCCTGACTGGACAGCTGCCACCCTCCCCGCCACCTGCGGCGCCTGGAAGGTCTCGCTGAGCGATCACGGCGAACTGGTCGTGGAACAGGCCGGCCGCCGTGCCACCTGCCTGCCGACCGACAGCCGTTTCGGCAACTATGCCCCGCTACGCACCGAAGCCCGGCGGACCGGCCCGTTCCTCGCCATTGACGCCATCTACATGAACCGCACCGCCGGCGCCGGCACCGTGGAAGTCGCGCTGCTCCTGCATGAGCAGGCCGCGCAAGTCTCGGTACGCGTGCGCTATGCCCCGGGACGCGACTTCGACGTCGGCAACCGCTGGGCCGACAAGCTCAGCCTCGCGTGGCACGTCGGTGCCCCGCTGGCGCACCTCTACCGCTTCAACCCCAACGTGGAGAGCGAAACCCGCGAGGATCGTATTGCCAGCCCGAACTACCTGGCTGCCGTGACAACCACCGGCACGCGCCTGACCTTCCTGAACGAAGGCGCCTTCAGCTACGAAGCGGACCGGGGCGCCGGCCTGGTACACTGGCTCTTCCACGTGGCGGAGGAGAAAGTCTGGACCCGCCAGATGGCGTTCGCCTTTGACCTGCCCAATCCGCTGGAACTCGGACGCGGCTGGAGCGCGGGTGTGGTGCCAGCCGCCGCCCCGCTGCGCGCCTGGCCACTCACAGGTGCGGGCTGGAACCAGGTCAGCGCCGAAACGTTTACCGATGACGACACACTGCTGGTCTCCAACCTGCGCCAGGAACCGGTGACGCTGCATGCCGCCACCGGGTGCGCCGTGCGTCCGCTGCGGCCAGCCGCAACATCCGCGGCCACGGCTTGCGGCGGCGTGCTGGGCCCCTACGAACTCGGCTTGGTCACAGGGCTCCAGGGCGGCGCACGGAAGAACGGGTAAGCGTTGGGAAGCAGGGGCAGGACGAGGCGGCAGGGTTCAGGGTTCAGGTGCTAGGTGCTAGGTGTTAGGTGCTAGGTGTTAGGTGTTAGAACAACGCCTACCACCTTCCCCGCCCCCGGCGCCCCGCCCTTGTCTAATGACGGAACAGCTATCGCCCGGGGAGAGTAGCCGCCGGCAGTCCCATGCCGGCGGCGCGTGTCATCAGCCCCGGCGCCAGTCGCGTGTCATGCGGCGGGCACGGAACTGCCCGCCGCTACGGCCGGCGACGCCAGCGTTGTCTCCATCGTTCGCGCAAAAAAAGGCATATCGGTTCACGGTGGCTTTCGATTGCGGCAAGCATCATTCCAACACCCAACCCAAAAACACCGAGTGTCGCTACTTTTTTTCTCGCGGAGGCGCGGAGGAAGTTGATGTTGCCTCCGCGCCTCCGCGTCTCCGCGAGAGAAAACCTGCACGACCAGGGGGTCTGTTGTGACATTTGATTGCCGCGTAATCCGTTGATCGGTTATGTTCTTGGCGTGCTCTTTGAAGAGAGAGGATTCACGCGAACCACCGGCTGCTGCCGACGGCTGGCCGTGGAGCATAGGAGTCTTGTATCATAGGCGCCGCGGCAGAGCCGTAACGTTGTACCGATCTTTGTCGCAATCTTCGTCGACAACGATCAAGACAACGACCCCGGCGATCCCTTCCGCCACGCATCTGCTACCGGTGGACGACTACGGCGACGATTACGGTGGACGAATGGGCGAGGCTCCCTCCGAGCCGCACACGTGTACTGTCGCCTCTCCCGGGCGGCTCACCGGGAGGTTCGCCCTCCCACTTCTGGCCAGGCGATGCACCGTGAGGGCGATGCTCCCGCCGAGGACCACCCAACGCCCAACATCCAACGCGCGTTGGGCGTTGAACAAATCCGTCTCGCCCCAGTGGACACCTACCACCTACCACCTACCACCTAAAACCTTCCCCGCCTCCCTCGCGCACCTTCGCGACCTTCGCGGTGGAAACTCCCATTGGCGATCCACCTACCACCTACCACCTACCTCTTCCCCTTCTCCCCCCAAAACCCCCCTTGTCCGCCCCCCTGTCTCGCGTCTAGAATAGCTCTGTAGTATATTTCAGGCCTGCAGGCTGTAGGTGCGCGCGTCACAGCGCTGCCGTCGCTTGTTGCCCATGCACCACGTGGCTTTCCATACCTTGAACAGGAAACGCACCATGCGAAAGCAAATTGATAGCGCCAGTCAGGTGTCGGTTGTCGGATTTCGCGTAGCGCGCGCCCGCCGCACGGTCATCCTGCCACTCTGCCACGCTGCCATGCTCGTCCTTCTGATTGCTCCGCAGACTGTGACGGCGAAGTCCTGGAATGGGGGTTCCGGTGCCTGGGAGACCGGCAGCAACTGGACGCCGACCGGCGCACCAGGCTCCACGGATGACGTTTCCATCGACAACGGCACGGTCACCGTCGACCTCTCGAGCGGGGTCACCATCAAATCGCTGACCATCGGCCAGACCACGTCTGCGACGCTCACCTTCCAGAACGGCGACGTGAGCACCAAGCGGCTCAACGTTACCGGCAACGTCACGATCGGCCCCAACGGCACGCTGACGCATGCGGCGAATGTGACCGATAGCCGAGTCTTCGGCAGCGAGACCAACCGCCTGCGCCTGGACGTGGGCGGGAACCTGACGATCAGCGCCAGCGGAAAGATCGACGTGACGGGCATGGGGTATATGGAGTTTACCCGCCAGAAGGGGTCGGGGCCCGGCACCACCGCGTTCAATTCGGGGGGCGGAGCCGGCTACGGCGGGCAGGGTGGTTCGGCCGCCGGAGGCACCACGTACGGCAGCGTGACCAATCCCGTGAATAACGGCAGCGGCGGCACGGGAGCCGGCAACGGCACCTGGGGAACGGCCGGTGGTGGATCGGCGGTCATCTCGGTAGGAGGCTTGCTGACGCTGTCCGGCGCAATCCTGGCGGACGGGATCGGAGGGGTTCCGGGAGAGAGCTCGGGTGCGGGCTCAGGTGGATCGGTGAACATCAGGGCGGGTGCGCTGGCGGGCAGCGGCACGCTTTCGGCCAATGGCGGCGCTTTAGGTGGTGTCGGTAACGGGGGTGGCGGCGGTGGACGGATCGCGGTTGTCCTGACGAACGTCAGCGACAGTGCCTTCGCGGGTCTGGCGGCGATCCGGGCGTTTGGTGGGGCGGGGCCCGGCGGCGCAGGCGCCGCAGGAACGGTCTATCTGAAGGGCAACAACCAGACATACGGTACTTTGATGGTAAACAACAGTAGCGGGAGTGCCTCCAGAAACACCCTCTACCAGACGAGCACCAATCAGTTCGACACGATCGTTACCACCAATGGCGCCCGCTTCGCGTTGGGAACTGGCGCCCAACTGATTATGACGGGGTGCAACTGGCTCAGCGACACCAGTTCCGAGATCATTATCGTCACAGGCAGCGGCCAGATTATCGCGCCGGCTTTGACCATTCCGACGAACGCCACGCTCGCCTGGTCCGGCACGAACGATTTCTCAATCATCTCGGACGTGACGGTCGCTTCGGGCGGGAAACTGACGCATGAACCGCTCGCGTCCACTGACACGGTCGAAACGCACAAGTTGATCGCGACGATCCAAGGCTCGCTGAACGTCCAGACGGGCGCCACGATTTACGTAACCGGACTTGGTTTCGGGCTTCGGAACGGTCCCGGCGCGAGTCCGGCTGGCAGCACGGGCGCGGGGCACGGCGGCGAGGGCGCCGGACCCGGCGGTACCACGTATGATTCCGTGACAAACCCCGTGCGAGCCGGAAGCGGAACCTATGACTATAACTGGACGGGCGGCGGGGTGGTGTGTTTGCGGGTTTCGGGCCAGTTGACCGTGAACGGCACGATTGCTGCGGAGGGTCAGAATCAGTCCATGAATACCTCCCACGGGTCGGGCGGTTCGGTTAATATCGTGGCTGGTTCACTGGCGGGTGCGGGAAAGGTTAGTGTCAACGGCGGCTCGAAAGGTAGCGCCGCCGGGACCGCTGCTGGCGGCGGTGGGCGCATTGCGATGGTGCTGACGAACGCGGACGATAGCGCGTTCAGCGCCTTGGCAATCCAGGCCTATGGCGGAACCAACGGCACGATTGCCGCGGCTGGCACCATTTACCTCAAGGCACAAAATCAGCCGTATGGCCGGTTGATTGTTGACAATGGGGGCCAGTCCGGTGGGGCCGCGCGGACATTGATCTCTGCCACGGTCTCAGACACCACTGTGGGGGATGTCATCCTGCGCAACAACGGGTACATCAGCATGGTCGGCCAGACGCTGACATCCTACGGCAGTTGGTCCAACGCCGTGGCAACCAACGCCCTCTCCGGCGGCACGGTGGTATTGGCTGGCGCCACCCCGGCCACGATCTGGGGCGGCAATACCTGGAGCAACCTGGTGATCACCAATCGCGGCAAGGTGGTCTACTTCGAGACCAACAAAGTGCAGACCATCACCGGCACCCCCACCTTCGACAACTATGTGACGCTGCGCTCCACCGTGGATGGCGTGCGCTGGATTCTTTCCAAGACCTCCGTCGGCGCCACCCAGTACGTGGGGAAGGTCTCGGCCAAGGACAGCAACGCCACCAACGATGTCTTTAAGACCACCGGCGGCTCGGACCTGCACCACAACTACCACTGGCTCTTCCCGGCCAGTGGCACCGTGGTGATCATGCGATAAGAGACGAGGAAGAAGGAAGAGTAGGGTTCAGGGGGCAGGGTTCAGGTGGTAGGTGGTAGGTGTTAGTGTCCACGCACCAGGCAACGTACTTCTCTATGCACGACAAGCAGAACAAGCTTCAGACTGGGATTGTGCCCATCCCCGAGCCAGTTGCCTTCTTACAGGAGCGCGCGCCACGCCGCGATCTGCTGGCGACGGGCTTCCGCCCAGGCGTTCGGCTCCGCCGTCGGCAGCGCTACGGCCGAGACATACGGCGTACCACAATCCCGGCAGCAAGCCCCCGCCGCCACCGGCGCCCCGCACTTGCCACACGCCTGCGCCAGCACCTCACCGCACGCCGCACAGTGACGCCCCCCCGGCACCGCTTGCACCCGCGGCCAGAATAAGAGCACCCCGCTCACCACAAACGGCACGTTCGTCGGACAATCCGGCTCTGTGCAAAACGCCCGCCCCGCTACCGGCACGACCACCGCCACCACCGGCGACTCCGTCGCACCCGCCAGCACCACCCCCAGCTCCGCGGCAATCCGCTCCCGCGTCTCCGGCGCCAACGCCGTCACCCGCCCGGCTTCCATCATGCTCACAGCCGACTGCTGACACCCCACCCGCTGCGCCAACTGCGCCTGCGTCAGCCCCTTGGCCCGCCGCGCCGCGCGCAACTGCTCACAATTCGCTATAGAAAATTCCTTATCCATAAGTCGGCCAGCAGTATGCCCCGCCCACGACGCGCTGACAAGTCCAAAAATATCTATCGACTTGATATTATAAGTAGTTGCTCCAGAAAGCTATGTGCAGATATCAACAGACTTATCATCACCTGTTGATATCTTTTGATTATACCCTACGTAACGTGGCAGGGCGGGTTGCGGGTGCTGACCGTGATGGGCCATCTTGTGAAAGCACGTCTGTCTGCAAGCAACTGGATGTAAAACAGTTGTCTAAATTCTCTCCATGCAATTTCCGCGTAGGACCACATCTCTCGTTGCCCCGTGAACCATATATGCTACAATGTGGGTCGCATTGTGGTTCAGCACTCAAAGCGAAAGGTGGAAAAATGAAGTCACTAACCTTGCACGCGATAGACGACCAGTTGGCGGATCAGATCAGACTTCGCGCCAGCGAGATGTCGATAAGCATGAATGAACTTGCCAAGCGCATTCTTGCGGAGGGTCTCGGGATCAAGACACCGGCGAAGCCGCCACATAGGGATGATTTCGTTTGCTTCTGTGGGACCTGGGATGAGTCTGACCTCGCCGCGTTCAACGACCGCGTGGCAGATATGGAAACGGTGAACGCGGAGGATTGGCGATGAAGAAGGTGCTCCTGGATACCAATGCCTACACGGCGCTTCGGCGTGGTGATGAGCGCATTCTGGATGTGCTGGGGCGGGCGGAAATCGTCTACATGTCCGCCATCGTGCTGGGGGAACTCCACGCTGGCTTCAAGGGGGGAAGCAAGGAGACTGCCAACCGCCGTGAGCTTGAAGAATTCAACAGTCGACCGACCGTACGGATCCTCCACGTAACCCAAGAAACCGCGGAGATCTTTGGGATGATCAAACATCGCCTGAAGACCGCCGGTACTCCCCTTCCTATCAACGACGTCTGGATCGCCGCGCACGCGACCGAAGCCGGCGCATTTCTCATCACCCATGATGAACATTTCGACGCCGTACCGGGCATCCTGCGCTGGAAGTAGAGGATCTTGCCGCCAGGCAGAAGGTTGCAGCTTATGCACCCGGCGCCGTGACGCCAGCCTATATACGGACGGAACGGATAGGACGTACAAGCTGCACTCCGAGCGAGGGGCGGAACACCTCAGGGTCGGATAACGGCGGTTATGTAAAGTTTCCTGGCAGGGCGAGAGTGGCCGGGGCCGGGTAGGCAGGGGGTCGGCGGACCTTTTTTGATGGTGGCGTTGCTTTTAGACCCCGCAAGTCGTACCATGAAGCCGTCTCTGCTCGCAAAGGGATAGCCGGGTGGCTGGGCGGGCTTGGATGAGCCTGCCCGGAGAACCGAGGGTCGCCGGATGTGTACGGCCGACCGGGGGGTGCCGAAAAGCGATTTTGTATCAATACTCCGGGTTCAGAAAGACGGAATGACAGCCAACCCCATGGGGCAGCGTTATCTCGAAGTTAAGATCAAGGAAGTGACCGACGCGATCTGGGTTATCAAACAGAAAGAGATACGAAAGTGAAGACCGAAGAGACCATGCGATTTGGATTGGCAGCCAGAGGCTGGCACCGGCTGCTGTTGATGGGCATTATTCTGCTGGCGGCGGGAAAGGACGCGCGGGCGGACAGCATGGAGGTTATTGACTGGGAGTGTACGATCTCCGTCGGGGCCGTGCGATGCACTCTGGATTTACGCGAGTGCAAGAATTATGTAGGTGACACGCAGAATCTGAGATTTGAGTTGTGTTCCCCTCCGTCGAGGGGCTTTCTGGAGTATCAGTCAGACACAAACTGGGTGACGATTGCCAACAATGTGAAATTGGATAGTTTTGTGTGGTATTACACAGTAGCCGGTCTCAGCACCGGTATTGTCAGCTTCACATGGCGGATGAGCGACGGAGTATCCACCTCCGATCCAGCCACGATGACCATAACGTTGACTGATAACGAAGCGCCGGTAGCCAACGCACAGAGCGTGGACCTTTTTGCCAACTCGGTGCGAAATGGCTTGTTCCCGTCAGTAAACCATTCCGACTATTACCAGCCGATGGAATATATCATTACCGACTTGCCAACGAACGGGGTCTTGCAGTATCTGGATGGCGCGAACTACGTGACAATATCGCAGAATACATGGGTAACGCAGGATTTATGGTGGTATACACCGGCGAAGGACTATATCGGCGGTGATAGCATCAAGTGGAGGGTGTCTGACGGGCTTACAACATCGTCTGTCGCTACGTGCGCGCTGAACATCAAGGGAAACTCGGCACCGACGGCCTCCGTCTTTCGGGCACTTTGCAAGACCAACGGCAGTGTAACCAAGAAGGCGAGCTTTACCGACGCTGATTTGAAACAGGTTTGGACAGCCGTTGTGGTGTCGCAGGCGGCCCATGGCAGCGTCTCAACAAATGGCGACAACCTAGTTTACACTCCGAACACGGGGTTCACCGGCGTGGACTCCTTCATTTTCATGGTGAACGACGGTTACACCAACTCGAACGTGGCCACCGGCTATGTTTGTGTGCGCGACTACGGGCAAGCCGTCGGCATGCTTGTGGATATCGTGGTGAACGATTTGCTTTATTCGGTGCTGAGCAACGAGGTCAATCGGTTGAAAGCCGATCTTGATGCTGACGGGTACACCGCAAGCATTACTCCGTTATCGTCGGGGGCTTCCGCGCAGTCATTATGGATGCACTTGAATTCGCTTTATCAGACCAACTTTCTGGTCGGCGCACTGTTGATCGGCAATGTGGCGATGTGCGCACCCGGAGGGTACTACAGCGACAGCTACTATTGGGACATGTCCCAATTCCAGACTAGCCCCAGAAATGTGCGTGTTCATGATATCTGGGTCGGTCGGTTTTACGGGCCGGATGGCCTTTACGGCTCGGAGGTGGAGATGATCCGGAATGCGCTGGATGCCAACCATTACTATCGCACCGGTCAATCCCGGTTGCCGCACTCCGCCTACGTTTATATTGGCAGCGACAATAGCCCCAATCCTGGAATGCGTCAAGCGTCGGCAACGCAATGTGTCAATGTCGCCACGCAGGTGTGGAAGAACGCGTATGTCGGGTTCAATGCATACGGTTCAGACCTCATGTGCGAGGACCAGCACGGAGGTACAGGCTGTTATGGCGGAAATAATATTTTTGACGGCGCATACATGGACATGGACCTGGTTCATAGGGGAGCGATCCAGTCGCGTGCCATGTTGTGCACATCGTGTGTTTCAGGGTGTCCCGACGGTGTGGTGAATCACCAATTGCTCAGCCGCGGTGGGGGAAATATCTTCAGCGTGGGTGCAAGCACCCTCTGTGGGATAAATTCGTACAACATCTTCATGGAACAGGGATCGGGCGATCAGGCGGCCAGGTTTCGTTCCCTGCTAGCTGCTGGCGAAACCTGGGGACAGGCTATGCTCCAGTATTACCCGTTTGGCGACGGCGATTTCTTGAGTGGAGGGAAACTATTCGGTTATGCGAACACCATGATTTACGGCGATCTCTCCATGAAACCTCTGGCCACGCCGTCGAACAACGTGCCGTCCGTCACCGCGGTCACGGCCAGCGCAACGATGGCTACCATCGGCCAACCGGTGACATTCACGGCCGCGATCAGCGATCCGGACGGCAACGGCGAGAAGAGTCCGCATTTGCCCTTCCGGCACCAGATTGAATGGTTCATGAACGGCTACAATTATGGTAAGAACGCCCCGACCTACACCACGGACACCACCCAGGGCTCGGGCTGGACGAACATTACGCATGCCTTCGCTGCCGCCGGCACCTACACCATCCGTGCGGAGGTCATGGACGAATGGCGGGCGCGAGGTTGGCACGAAATGACGGTGACGGTGGCGGATCCTGCTGCCAGTGCGCTTATTATAGGCAGAGTCAC
This sequence comes from uncultured bacterium, assembly GCA_903861045.1. GTDB lineage: Bacteria > Verrucomicrobiota > Kiritimatiellia > RFP12 > CAIWXQ01 > CAIWXQ01. Next base: position 13,309 of record CAIOST010000102.1, read on the forward strand.
ACGTTCCGACACCAAGGCCGACATGCCGGGTGTGACGATAAATTTTAGCGACGTCGGTTCGACGACCTCGGCCGGAGACGGAACCTACACAATGCCGGTGCCGCTTGGTTGGGCCGGTAATGCCTCGGCTTACTACCGCAGCGGCGGATTCGCGAAGCCTGTCTTGACGTTCAAGGCGGTGACGAAAAATCAGACGAACAAGAACTTCGTATGGTCGCCGGATCCGGTGATCCAGGGGGTGGTTACGCGCTCGGACAACAGCAAGGTCGGGGTGGAGGGTGTGATCATCACATTCTCGAATGTTGCGGGCATTGCCATTACCAGCACCAACGGCAGTTACACCAAGGTGGTGCCATATGACTGGAGCGGTTTAGCCACAGCGTCATTCACCAACGGCGGGTTTGCCAAGCCGATCCAGACCTACAAGAACGTGGTAAAGGACCAGCCCAAGAGGAACTACGTCTGGACGCCTGATCCGGTGATCCAGGGGGTGGTTACGCGCTCGGACAACAGCAAGGTCGGGGTAGAGGGTGTGATCATCACATTCTCGAATGTTGCGGGCATTGCCATTACCAGCACCAACGGCAGTTACACCAAGGTGGTGCCATATGGCTGGAGCGGTTTAGCCACAGCGTCATTCACCAACGGCGGGTTTGCCAAGTCGATCCAGACCTACAAGAACGTGGTAAAGGACCAGCCCAAGAGGAACTACGTCTGGACGCCTGATCCGGTGATTTCGGGTACGGTGATGCGTTCGGATAAGACAGCAGATACGAATGTGACGATTATGGCTGACCATAATGGCGGAGTAACCAGAACGGATGGTAGTGGGAACTACCGGTTGACGGTGCCGTATAACTGGTCTGGCGCAGTTACACCCTCCGAGGCAGGTGGTACATTCAACCCGGCGAGCAAATCGTTTAGTCTTCTCAAGAAGAACGTTTCGAATGTGAAGTTCGTACGGATTGCGCCTGCTCCAGGCATCAGCCGCCAGAGCAACCAGGACGTTACGATGATAAATGATCCGCACAGCTTCGCGCAGTGGGCGATCGATCATGGCCTGTTCGGTAATCAGGCTGACCTGTTCGACCAGGATGTTGACGGAGATGACATCTCGAACGGTGCCGAATACACCTTCGGGTCCAACTTGCTGGAGGGCGAACGGCTGGTGCGGTTGCTGACGAACAACGCCAGGCTCACGGCGGAAGTGCCATTGCAGGACCCAGCCACGCTGATTGATGCAAAAGCACAAGTCGAGTTCACGCTCGACCCCTCCACCGGCTTCTGGTTCCCTGCCATCTGCCTCCCGCCGCAAGCTGCCACGCCCGCCACAAAGCAGTGGTTCCAGGCCGGTCATGGCGAGGCTGTGGACTTCCGGGTGAAGGTGGAGTTGGTGAAGTAGGGCGACTCGCAACTGAGACATAGATTACCCCTTAACTGTGTAAGTATTCAAATGCGAGGCAGAACCGATGGACATCACCCCCCCCGACACGCCGCCGCACGCTCGCAATAGCTCGCGGGGAAAGCGCCGGCTGACGCACAATCACAAACCCTACACGCCGGGGCCACGCCCGCGATAGCGGGCGGGGATAGGCCCCGGCTGACGCACGCCCCACACCCGCCACGTTCCATCCTCCCGCCACCCGCCACACACGCGCCACGCCCCCGACACCCGCCACGCCCAACCATCCCCGCCCGGCGCACGCGCGCAGGTAGCGCGCGGGGAGGCGCCTCTGTTGTTCGCCATCGTTGGGCACTCCGCACGCCCGCTGGGTAGCGGGCGGGGAGGGCTTCGTTGGTTGTCCGGCGTAGTGCCGTCGCGGCGCGTCGGTCTCCGCGCCCCTTGGGACCTACAAGCGGGTCGAGACGCCAAGCCCAGCCCGGCCGCGGCAATAGCCTCGGCCTGCGGCTGGGGGGCGTTCCCCCCAGGCCCCCCGCATCCAATGCGCGGCGCGGTCCCACGTCAACTACACGCCGGTCGACACGCGCCACTCCACCAACTTCAGGAAAGGACGCGGGAAACCCCTTACGCGATTTCAGTCGCCAGCCATTCACGCGCCACGAGCAACAGCGCAACCAGCGCCAACCCCGCCACTTTTCCGTACACCTGCCACGCGCCATGCCCGCACGCGCAGCGGACGGCTGTGCCTGCGCACCGGTCACGCCTCCTGCTATCGCTGCGCGCTTGGGGCGCTTGGGGCGCTTGCGGCAGGAGTCGCGCCCGTTGCTCCGTTCCAGCCCACCGCTGCGCGTGCTAGCCCAGTTCCAGCATGGCACGCGGCCTCCAAGGGGTCGGCTCGCGTCCCGTTGCCCGCTTCCTGCCGCGCCTTTCCCGGCGACTACGCCGGCCATCGCGGCATCCATCGTTCCACGTGCCGCGCCCGCCCCACGCGCCGTACACATCCGGCGACCCTCGGTTCTCCGGGCAGGCTCATCGTACACATCCGGCGACCCCCGGTTCTCCGGGCAGGCTCATCCAAGCCCGCCCCGCCAC
>CAIOST010000103.1 GCA_903861045.1 uncultured bacterium
CCGGGGCTACTGGCTGCAGCGTGCCGTTAGTAGCCCCGGCCCGCCCCCGGGCCGAGGGCGGAATGCTATCCCGGGCTGATCAGAACTTCCACCACGAAGCCCACGCGCGGCTGCGCCGCGCGGAAACACTGAGGTACCTTTATCGACAGATGCCTCCCAAAGCGTTCCTAATCTTAATCGTAATCGTAATCGTAATCTGCTACCACGGAGAGGATTACGATTACGATTACGATTATGAAGCAAGCCGTCCTATCGACAGCCAGAAGTTGCTGGCAAGTTACGAGAAACTATTGAGAGAATCACGCCAGCGCGCTACACTACTAATGGTCCCAAGAGCTTCGCCGCCGATCGCCTAACCCGCCGACCGAGACCACCAGGAGCATGTGTCATGAGCGACATCACCCGCACCGACAGCCAGAGCCTCATCAAGTTGGCCGTAAAGCTGACCGCCGTGGAGGCGCCCGCCCTGCAAGCCGCGCTTAAACAGGAGATCGCCGCCGGCAGCCGTACCATCGTCTTTGACCTGCGCGCCACCACGACGCTGGACTCCACCGGCATCGGCCTGCTGATCGCCACCAGCAATACCCTCGCCACCATGCAAGGCGCTATCCGCCTGCAGAACGTCGCGCCGGACATCCTGAAGCTACTGCAGCACATGCGCCTGGCGGACCGGCTGCACGCCACCGCTACCGCCACCGGGGAGGCCAACCGTGGATGATGAACTGCTGAAAATGTTTGTCGTCGAGTGCCGCGAACACCTAGCCGATATCGAGGGCGATTTGCTGCGCATCGAGGAGGAGGGCGCCAATATCGACGAGGCCCTCGTCAACAAGGTCTTCCGCGCTGCCCACTCCATTAAGGGCGGTAGCGGCTTCTTCGGCCTGAACAAGGTCAAGGAGCTCTCCCACAAGGCCGAGACCGTCCTCGACATGCTGCGTTCGCGCAAGATGACCCCCAATGCCGAGGTCACCAACATCCTGCTGGCGGCCTTTGACCAGTTGCGCGAAATGATCAACCACGCCGATACCAGTGACGAAGCCGACATCTCTGATAACGTCGTGAGCCTGGTCGGACTAGCATCCTCCTTCCTGCCACAGGACCAAAAAGCTTCGCTCACCGCCCAGGTGACCCTGACACCTGCCAGCGGGCTTGGTCAGATCACCCTGCCGCAGACCGACGTCGACCGCGCCCGCCGTACCGGGCTCTTCATCTACTGGGCCGATTGCGACCTGATCAACGACATCGAGGCGCGCGGCCAGGATATCCTGGCGCTCTTCAAGCGCCTCTCCAGCGCCGGCGAAATTCTGGACTGCGCCGTGGACACCGCCGCCATCGGCACGCTCGACGACGTCCTCGGCCACCGCGTGCCACTGCGGCTGGTGGTGGCCACCGTGCTGGAACCGGACATGGTGGCCGGGCTGTTCGAGCCGATCCCGCGCGAGCGCGTCAAGCTGCTCATGGATCCACATGCCGACCGGCCGCTCTCCGCCGTACCTGCGGCCACGCCCCCCCCCACCCCATCCACGCCGCCGCCCCCACCGGTCAAACCGCCACCCGCCGACGCGCCACTGGTCTTGGCCACGCCGCTGGCACCGGCCGTGCCAGCCGAGGCCCCCGCGCCACGCCCCCCGCCGCGGCCAGCCGAAGCTGGCGCCCCGGCCGAAGCCGCCGATGAGACCCTGCGCGTCAACGTCGGCCTGCTCGAAACGCTCATGAACCTGGCCGGCGAGCTGGTCCTCAGCCGCAACCAACTGCGCGCCGCCGTGGCACAGAATAACCGCCAGCTCCTCGACACCGCCAACCAGCGCGTCAACCAGGTCACCTCCGAATTGCAGGACGTGATCATGCAGACGCGGCTGCAGCCGGTGGGCAACGTCTTCCTTAAGTTCCCCCGCCTGGTGCGCGACCTCTCCCGCTCGCTGAACAAGGAGATCCAGCTCGAGATCCAAGGGAAAGAGGTGGCGCTGGACAAGACGCTGATCGAGGGGCTCTCCGATCCCCTCACCCACATGGTGCGCAATGCCGTGGACCACGGCGTCGAGACCACCGCCGAGCGCGTGGCCGCCGGCAAGAACCCGGTTGGCCTGGTACGCATCGAAGCGCGCCACGAAGCGGGGCAGGTGGTCATTGAAATCGCCGACGATGGCAAGGGCATTGATCCGGCCAAGATCACGGACGCCGCCATCCGCAAGGGGCTGCTGACGGCCGAAAAGGCCGCCACCCTCTCGGAGCGGGAGCGCCAGGCGCTGATCTTCCTCCCCGGGCTCTCCACCGCCAAGGTGCTCACCGACGTCTCCGGCCGCGGCGTGGGCATGGATGTGGTCAAGACCAACCTCGACCGTCTCGGCGGGCAGGTCGAGATTCACTCGGTGGTGGGGCGCGGCTCCACCTTCCGCATCAAATTGCCACTGACCCTGGCCATCATTCCCTCGCTGATTGTGGCGCTGCGCGATGAGCGTTTTGCCATCCCGCAAGCCAACATCGAGGAGCTGCTGCGCCTGCAGCCCGCGGAAGTGGCCGAACGCATCGAAATCGTGGGGAATACCGAAGTGCTGCTGCTGCGCGACCGCGTATTGCCACTGGTGCGCCTGGAAAACCTGCTCGACACCGCGACCAGCGCCAAGCCGGCCGCGGCCACCACGCCGGGCACCCTCGAGATCGCGGTGGTGACCACGGGGATCACCTCCTTCGGCCTGGTAGTCGGCGCCTACCACGACACCGAGGAGGTCGTGGTCAAGCCGCTGGGGCGCCGCTTCAAACAGTTACGCGAATATGCCGGTGCCACCATCCTGGGCGATGGCGCCCTGGCCCTCATCCTCGACGTGGCCGGCATGGCGGCTAAGACCGGGCTGACGGCCACGGACGCCGAAGCCGCCCAAGCCAAGGAACAAGCCGCCCATGCCGTCAAACAGCAGCAACAGCAGGACGTGCAGGTGCTGCTGCTCTTCCATAACGGACCAGACGAACCGTGCGCCATCCCGCTCGACCTGATCCAGCGCATTGAACGCATCGAGCCGAAGCAGATCGAACGGCTGGGGCACCAGCGCACCATGCAGTACCGCGGCAGCTCGCTGCCACTGGTCACCCTGAGCGACGCCGCGCAGGTCGGTAGCCTCGATGAGAGCCGCGAGCTGATCGTGCTAGTGACTAACGAGCATGGCCGCGAGGTGGGGCTGCTGGGCAACCTGCCGGTAGACGTGGTCGAGGCGTCGGTCACGCTGGACCGCACCACGCACCGGCAGCGCGGCATTGCCGGCTCCGTAATCCTGCGCGAGCGCACCACGCTGATCGC
>CAIOST010000104.1 GCA_903861045.1 uncultured bacterium
GTCTGTGAGGGGGCTGGGGCGCAAGCCCCAGCCCTACTCGGAAAAAAACCGCTTTCTTTTGTGTCTTTTGTGTCTTTTGTGCTTTTTGTGGCTAGATTCCGCCCGGCGGGGAGTCCACAGAACCAGGTCTTCAGGAAAAGACCATGGCAGCGGGGTGCGATTTACGTGGGTGGCGAATCTCGCCATGCTCCTCCCCCTACCTGGAATCGCCCCCGTTCGGGGTTCAGGATGCCAGTCTTGCTTGCATTTCCGGCCTAAACAGGTGATTCTAATCGCCGCCAAGCCGAAAATGCACCTGCCACAGGAGAACGTAAGATGATCAGCGACGCCGTCAAGGAAGGTTTTCAACGTGCCCCGCACCGCAGCCTGCTGCGCGCGACGGGGGTGAAGTCCGAGGATTTTAGCAAGCCGTTCATCGGCGTCTGCAACTCCTTTGTGGAGATTATCCCCGGGCACTGTCACCTGAACCGCGTGGCGGAGTGGGTCAAGGAGTGCATTCGCGAGGCCGGGGGGGTGCCGTTTGAGTTCAACACCATTGGTATCTGCGACGGCGTGGCCATGGGGCATGATGGCATGAAGTACTCGCTCCCGAGCCGCGAGCTGATTGCCGACTCGGTGGAGTCCATGATCAAGGCGCACTGTTTTGATGCCGTGATCTGTCTGCCGAACTGTGACAAGATCGTGCCGGGGATGGTCATGGGGGCGCTGCGCGCCAATGTGCCCGCCATCTTCGCCAGCGGCGGGCCGATGCGCGCCGGCCGTCTGTCCGACGGCAAGGTGGTGGACCTGATCAGTGTTTTTGAAGCGGTGGCCGGCTTTAAGAATGGGCGCGTCACGGAGGCGCAGCTTGAGGAGGTGGAGGCGCAGGCCTGTCCGGAGTGCGGTTCCTGCTCCGGCATGTTCACGGCCAACTCCATGAACTGCCTCTGCGAGGCACTGGGGTTGGCCCTGCCAGGGAATGGCACGATCTTGGCCACGGATCCGCGCCGGCGCGAGCTGTGGCGGCAGGCCGCCACGCGCATTGTGGAAATGGCACGTGAAGGAGGTCCGCTGCCGCGGAGTCTGGTGACGCGGGCCGCGCTGGATAACGCCTTCGCACTCGACATGGCCATGGGCGGGAGTTCCAACACTGTGCTGCATGCGCTGGCGATCGCGCGCGAGGCGGGCGTTACCTATGATCTCGCACGTATCAATCAGATCGCGCAGCGCTGCCCCAATGTTTGCAAGGTTTCCCCTTCGTGCTCGTACCACATCGAGGATGTGGATGCGGCGGGCGGCGTGTCGGCCATCCTGAAGCGCATCGCGGATCTGCCGGGGTTGCTGGACAGCTCCTGCCAGACGGTTACCGGGCACACGTTGGGTGAGAATATCGCGGAGGCGGTGGTGCGCGATGAGCAGGTGATTCGTACGGTGCCCAACGCTTATTCCAAGGATGGCGGGTTGGTCATCCTGTTTGGCAACCTGGCCGAGCAGGGGGCGGTGGTGAAGAAGGCGGGCGTGTCGGCCAAGATGCTGAACTTCGAAGGACGGGCCATCTGCTTCAATTCGCAGGAGGAGGCGTGCGAAGGGATCCTGGCGGGCAAGGTGCAACCGGGGCATGTCGTTGTGATTCGCTATGAGGGGCCGCGCGGCGGACCGGGGATGCAGGAGATGCTGGCGCCCACCTCCTACATTATGGGGGCTGGCTTGGGCGAAAGCGTGGCGCTCATCACTGATGGCCGCTTCTCGGGCGGCACACGGGGCGCCTGCATCGGGCATATCTCGCCGGAAGCGGCCGAAGGTGGCCTGATCGGGCTGCTGCAGGATGGCGATCCGATCCGTATTGATATTCCGTGTCGTAAACTTGAGGCGGTACTGAGCGATGCCGAGATCGCCCGTCGCCGGGCGGCGGCCAAGCCGTGGCAGCCGCGGGCCATGACCGGCTGGCTGGCGCGTTATGCCAAGTGCGTGCGCAATGCCAGCGCCGGGGCGGTGCTGGAATAGTCGGCTGAAGCGCGCCGGGGGAAGGTGGTAGGTGGAAGGTGTTAGGTGTCGCCGGGCGGAATCTAGCCACAAAAAGCACAAAAGCCACAAAAGAGCCGGTTTTTTGTGATTTATGTGCCTTTTGTGGCCAACATTAATGGTCTGCACCGATCCTGCCCATGTCCAAAC
>CAIOST010000105.1 GCA_903861045.1 uncultured bacterium
AACGTCGAGACTCTGACTTCGTTGCGCAGCAACGATAGTCAGCAGTCTCTGGTTGAACTCTCCATTATTAGTATGGGACTTTCACCTTGGGTAATGGCGTCGGGGTAAGGTGAAACCCACCGTTGATCTGCATTGTGGCGTGGTGCCGCACGGGAAGCAAGCGGTTTTCGAGCGAACGATGCGCGCCGGGAGCCATGGGATCGTCGAAAAGCTGGATTTCCAGGCGGCGCATCGTAATGGGTGCATGGGCACGTCTGTGGCGCGTGTTTTCATGCGGCTCGCTCCCGTTGTTGTTGACGGAATTCTTCTGGCGGTGATTGTCCGCCGTGGATCCGTAGGTGTACGTAGAGCCGTCGTCCGCAGATCGGACAGCAGAGCGGGGAGGCGCTAACCGGACGCTCGGCAGGGGGCGGGGTGTCGCAAGCGGTTGACGCGTCGGCGGCTGGCTGGATCTGGCTGCGAGCCTGTGTAAGCATGGTCGCGGCGGCCGGGTGGTAGAGTCCATAGGCGCGGCTGGTGTGGAGCCATGGTTCCGGCATGTGCAAGAGCAGCCGGCGCACACACTCAGCACCGCTTAACTCATAGTTGTCGGCGTTGTGTTTCTCGCTATGTTTATGCGCGATGCGCACGGTCTGCCCATCATAGGCCTCGATGCGCCGTTCGGATAGGGGGCCGCGTTTCAGATAGGCGCCGATATAGCGAATGACCCGCCCGGTTTCCGCATACGGTGGTTGCACATGGACGTTCCATTTGCGCAGGCCTTGCCGGTTGGCTTCCTGGATCCAGTGCGCTTGCGTCGTGTTGGGTGGGCAGCTCAGGGAGCCGTCGGCCAGTCCATCGAGGATAAAGGCGCGCATCTTGCCGCGGAATAGCGCCATGGCCACGCGGGCGCAGATAACAAAGCTGTGCTTCGGTGCCTGCCAATGACCATCTTTGTCCATGCCGCCTGCGGTGACGATGGCATGGATATGCGGGTGGCGCTGCGTGTAGTCACCCCAGCTTTGAAAGACCGCCAGCATGCCGGGACGTGCGCCACACCAGCGTGGATCGGCCATGAGCGTCTGCACCGTTTCCCAACAGGCGCGGAAGAAGAGTGTGGTGTAGGTGCTGCGGTTATACAGCCAGAGCGGGTCGAAGACGTCGGGCATGGTCCAGATCGTATGGATATGCGCGCAATGCAGGATTTGGGCTTGGCGGCGCTCGATCCAGCGCTGAGTGGCGGGCCAGCCGCATTGTACGCAACCGCGGTGATGGCAACTGTTGAACGCCTCCTGTACCGGGCCATGGCCGTCGGGACAAGCCAGTATATGAGTGCCCTGGGCCGCGGTGCGGCAAGTGGCGATGCACCAGACGCCGCGCCATTCCCGTTCGGACAAGTCGTGTCCTTCGCGCTCGGCCAGCACGGTAGGCAGATGATCATCAAAAATGTTGCGGATCACACCTCGCATGGCGCACCTCACAGCCCCACGAGATCTATTTTAACGGCACGATCGCTTCCTGACAATGAGATCGGAACTGACTCTCAAAATTTCTTTCTTCTAGTTCAACTATTATATCAGCCTCTGACGGTTTTGCCGGGAACAGGGGCTCGCGGCGGGGTCCTTCCATCTGTAAACTGTAGCGTAGTGTGTTTACTGCGCAAGGTCAACGGCGATTGCAATATCTTCTGCTGCCGATCGTTGCAAAGATATGCGCCGCTGCGACGCGGAATGTAACGACGTCGTGATTTTACTCCGTTTGACGCATATCTACCGGTATGCCAGTGCTTCGCGTCATGAAAAATATTCAGGGTGTCAGGTGTAAGATTTGCCCTGCTGCGGGCATATACATAAGAGGCAATACCCCCTCTGGCCCCGTGTTAGACGTCAAATCGCGAAACGGACGACCTGATTATGCGTAATTCACAACTCATTGACCTTCATATTGTTGAGTCGTATTGGAAATCCAGGCACCTCGTAGAGGAACGGCACGCGCCGTATTACCTACGCTGGCTACAGCGTTTTCTGTCCGGCCCAGGAGGCGATTCGCGACTGTCGGCAACGGACGCGCAACGCTCTTTTGTCGAACAATTGGAACGCCGAGGCGACATCCCCGAGTGGCAGATCCGTCAGGCGCCTCGAGCGGTGGAGTGTCACTTCATCCAGAAGAGCGGCCTGCCTTGGAATGCACCGGATCGTGCGCGCGCTTTCCTAGCCCAATTGGTGATGCAACGTGGCGTCGCGGCCTCGACCCAGAATCAGGCATTTAGCGCCATCCTGTTTCTTTTGCGTGAAGTCGTAGGCTGCGACACGATCAGCCTGAACTCCATCCGTGCCA
>CAIOST010000106.1 GCA_903861045.1 uncultured bacterium
CTACGGCGACGATTACGGTGGACGATTCAGAAGACCCTCCCCGTCAACCGTAATCGTCGCCGTAGTCGTCAACCGACGTCACTCCTGATTCGCGGGAGCAAGATGCTCCCGCCACCATAGTGGGGGGAGCTTCCAGCTCCCCCGTGAAGGCATTCACCGGCTTCACTTCTTTCCCCTCACCTGTAGCACCGCGCCGTCACACGCCGACAGATCAAGCAGGATCTCCCGGCCCACGACACGCGCCACGCCATGCAGGCACTCCGCCAGCCGCCACCCGTCAGCCACCCGCACCCGCGCCTTCAGCGGTCCCGGCGACTGGTTCACCGCCACCACGACGCGCTCGGTCTCGCTGACCGGATGTTCGGTCAACGCCAGCAGCGGCTCCTCCTTGCGCACAGCGCGCCCCTGCCTGGCTCCGTCGGCAAGATAGCGGTAAAGCTGCCAGGCCGTCGAGGCGTTGGCGCCATGAAAAACGCCGGGGGTGGTCGTCAGCGTCATTTCCAACGGCACGCCCAGGCAGATCACCCGCCCCTGGCCGTAGCGATATTCGCTCAGCAACGGTGCGCCATCCGGCTCGCTGGCCAGCACGCTGGCGCCAACCGGCGTGGCATTGAGCCGATAACCGCCGGCGCAGGGAATCACGGGGTGATCGGGAATGCCATCGAGTGCAACCGCGGCAGACCCCGTGCGGCGATCCCGGGCCGTGGGGCGTAGTCCGGTCAGCGCCTCGAAGCCGCTGGGGAGCGCGTCGTCCAGCGAGAGGTAGAGCGTTGCGCCCGCTGCCACGCGTTCGAGCAGGGCCGGCCAGTGACGACGGTAAAGCACCTCCAGCCCCTTGAGGCAGGGCAGCAGGTAGACTGGCGCGTCCGGCAGGGGCTGGCCGGCGTAGCGGAACGTCAGATCGAAGCCGGCCTGCTTGGCCAGGATGAAGGCGCTGTAGGCCACGCCCCAGTGATCCTGGTCGCGCGTGAGCAGACAGACCGCCTCGGTCCGGCGCGGCGGCAGCGTCTGGAATGGCAGTTTATCGAGCAGTGCGCGGAATTCGCGGTAGACACCTGCCACCGGCTTGCGGCGGCCGTCTGAGCCGAAGAGCCCCAACTCGCGCTCGACCGCGCACCAGTCGTAGGGCGCCTGCGCCAGATGCCCCTGATCAAAGGCGCACCACCAGAGCGCGCCCTGACAATCATTGGCCCACAACGAGAAGAGGCAGGCGCGCACGTAGTCCGCGGCCGTGGCCTCGTCGGCGATCATGTTCCCGAGCGTGCCGAACTCCTCGCAGAGGCAGGGCTTGCCGCCGATGTCGGCATAAAAGCGCGACTCGGCCGTGCCATGGAGAATGCCGCGGATGGTGTTTACCGGATCCTGGCAGCAGTGCGGCGTGAACGGCGGGTACGGATGGGTGGTGAGCAGGTCGGTCAGTTCGCCCTGGTCCTGCATGGTCCAGGCCCCTTCCGGCGTCAGGCTGTGCATCCCCGAAACCACCGGACGCGTAGGATCGGCGGCGCGGATGGCATTTGTGATGGACGCGGCCCAGACAAAGGCCTGTTCGCGCGTGGCGGCGCCCATGCAGTTACACTCGTTGCCGAGATCCCAGGCGCAGACCGCGGCGTGCCCCTTGAATGCGCCGACGAACTCGCGCACAAAGCGCACCTGCCACTGGATAGAAAGCGGATCGGTCAGCGGATTACGTCCCGCCAGCCCCGGCGGCACAAAAAGGCGGCCGCTCATCCACCCCGTGACCAGCCCCACGATGCAGTGTAACCCGTGGCGTTCGGCGAGGTCGAGGCAGGTGGCAAAGCGTTCCAGCATCACCGCCGAAAGCCCGGCTTGCCCCACGGCGTCGTCCGGTAGCGGCTCCTCGCCCAAGCGAAACTCCTTGGTCGGATTCCACGCCGTGCCGAGCGCATGCAGCGGTTGGAAGTCCGGCCAAAGGGGAAAGATCCGGATCGTCTGCAACCCGCTCTCCGCCAAAAGCTTGAAATCGCGTTCCACCACTGCGGGGTGCCAGTCGGACCACATGCGCGTACCGGCATGCGAGGCCCAGTAGTTACAGCCCAGATGAAAAGCGCCGGGTTCGGTAAGTTGCTGCATCGTCCTACTCTCCATGTGACCAATCCCCCTGCCCCATCGGTTTCCGCTGGTGTCGTGACAGCGCAACCCTGTGGTCACCAGCAATTAGGAGTATTTGACATTCCGACGCGCAAAGCACGGTTTAATGACTGTCGTTTCTTGACATGCTTCTGCTCTATTTTGATATTTTGGCGAGGCCGCACCACAAGACCTAGAGGGCGGCAATCCTTTGCCGCCGTTGCTCATCTACAGTCTGTGCCGTCTTCCTCGCCATTTCGGTGGACGACTACGGCGACGATTACGGTGGACGATTGTTCAGCCTCTCCGCGTCAACCGTAATCGTCGCCGTAATCGTCCACCGAATTCACGCGAATGGACGCCCATGGGGCGTTTCTACCACGAAGCCCGCGCGCGGCTGCGCCGCAAGGAAACTCTGAGGTAAATCGAGCTTTTCGCAATGTCCTCAAAACAAACAGGTTAGCGAATGATTTACAGGCAAGCCTGCGAAGAGCACGAAGGGGGGGAGATCCAGAGCAGGTGGCAGGTGTGAGGGGGCGGGGCCGCCGGACCCGCCGTAATCCATTGGATCGTAAGCCGGGTGGATCGCATCCCCCTTGGACAAATACCACGGCAGCAAAAACGACAATTTTATTCTGCAGAATCTCGAACCGAACCTTTCAATCTGCGGAAATCAGCGAAATCTGCGGACAACCAAAAGTTGCGCCCGTGATTTTGTCCGCAGATTTCGCAGATTTGCGCAGATTGAGAAGTGGTTGGGTCGCGGGCTTGTCCGATTTAGGATGAAATTGCCTAGTCTGATCGGAAAACATTTGTCCAGCGATATTTGGGTGTAAAGACTAGGCCGAGCCCGCCGGGGCGGTGCGCACGGGGCGCTGGATAATTGACACGCCAGCCAATAAGATATACTGTATACAGCATGACAACGGCCAAAGTGTTTTACTCCGGTCGCTCGCAAGCCGTGCGCATTCCGCGCGCGTTTCGCTTCGACGGCCGCGAAGTCTGGATCCGCCGGGAAGGAGAATCCGTGGTGTTGAACCCCGTCCACGGGCAAGCCTGGCCAGCCGGATTCTGGCGACGGATTCGGATCGTTGACCCTGCGTTTCTGCGTCCGCCGCAGGGGCAGGTTCCGAAACGACCAGCACTGGATCAGGATGGCTGAACATGCGCTACCTGCTGGATACCGACACCTGCATTGATTTGCTGCGCGGCACGCCCCCTGTCGTGCGGCAGGCAGCCACGCATTCGCCCGACGACTGTGCCGTGTCGTCCGTGACCGTCTACGAATTGCTGACCGGCGCATGGAAATGCCGCTCCCCGGAAACCGAGCGCCGCAAGGTGCTAACGTTGCTGGCAGCGTTGCATCAACTGCCGTTCGACCGTCCGGCTGCCGAACGGGCCGCCGAAACCCGCGCCGCGTTGGAAAAAGCAGGAACCATGATTGGCCCGTATGACATCCTGCTCGCCGGTCAAGCCATGGCCGCCGGGTTGATTTTGGTGACGGCCAACGAGGCGGAATTCGCCCGCGTGCCGGGACTAATCATTACGAACTGGCGCACTAGCCGCCGGCAGGCTTAGCCCCCGAGCAACACCGCTGAGTCCCATGCCGGAGGATTAAGATCAGGAATGCTTTGGGATGCCTCTGCCGATCAAGTTACCCCAGCGTTTCCTCGCTCACCGCCTGCGGCCGCCGCAGTCCAAACCCGCCTGACAGGCCGTATGCCGGAAAACTGGCCATTTCTACCGCTCGGTATCCAACGGCGGTACACGCAGCCGCAGAAACTCGCTAGTGGTATGTCCCCGAAATGACTAGACCGTTGATGGGCATCGCGTTCCGTTTCCCCCGCTTTGATTCACCACCCGCTACGCTGGAGACACGGAGGCACGGAGCTGGCGTAGCGTTTCCGTGCCCTCTTCCGGAGGACTGTTGCGCGGATTTGCCACGCTGTGCGGCCATGCGCGATGGATAAATCCCAGAATATCTGGCCGCACAGCGTGGTAAATACGCGCAACACTCGAAGTGGAGTGATGGCAGAGCGTGGACAAATGATCATTGACCTCTCTGTGCCATCTTCTCCGAGTCGCCGTGCCTCCGCGCAGCGGGTGGTGACAATGCTCGATGAAGCAGGCGCGGTTGTCCCCTGCAAAGACACGGGAACGCAAGCGGTCGAGATTTGTTTCCGGTGAAACCATGCCAGGCATGGTCAGCTTCCCTTTTTAACCGGCACACGCGTGGCAGCGGCGACGGCCGCCTCCCAGGTAGCGACCGTGGCGGCTTCGGGGAAGGTGGCGTCCTCCATGGCGGCGGCCTTGCCGATGCGCTCGCTCTTCGACTGACCGAGCGGATGGTACGGCATGAGGTTGACCTCGAGGATGTTGTGAATGCGGTTCGCCATGGCGGCGATCCCGGCAAAATGGTCGGCCCGGGCGTTGAGACCGGGGATGATCGGGCAGCGCAGAATGGTCTTGGCCCCAAGCTGATCGAGGCGGATGAGGTTGTCGACAATGACCTCCCGCGGCGCACCGGTATACTCCTGATGGCGGGCGGGATCGGTCTCCTTGTAGTCGTAAAGAAAGAGATCGACCAGGGGTCTGATCTGCTCCAGGCGCTCGAACGGGGCGAAGCCGGAGGTTTCGATGCAGGTGTGGAGTCCGCGCCGCTTGGCCTCCTGGAGCAGGGCCATCGTGAACTCGAATTGGAAAAGCGGCTCGCCCCCCGAGATGGTCAGGCCGCCGCCCGAGGTCTCATAGAACGGCTTGTCCTTCTCGACCTCCGCGATCACTTCCTCGACGGTCATCTCCCGTCCGATGAGTTCGAGTGCCTTGGCATAGCACTTCTCGGTGCAGACGCCGCAGCGCTGGCAAAGCTCCCGGTGGAAGGCGCGGTTCCCGTCCTCAGCCATGACGTGCCCGCTTTGCGGACAGGCCTGGAAGCAGTGCCCGCAGCCGATGCACTTGGAGGCGATGAGCGAGATTTCGGCAGCCCGCTCCTGTGACTCCGGGTTGTGGCACCAGAGGCAACGCAAGGGACACCCCTTGAGGAAGACGGTCGTGCGTATGCCGGGGCCGTCGTGGATGGAGAACTTCTGGATGTCGAAGACGATGCCGTTCATAAGTAGTCCAGGATTAGGCAAGTCGATTCTTTGTGCGTTCAGGGTCCCGACGACAGTCTAAAACGGCTCGCACGCCGGCAAACCCATCTTCCACACGATAGTACACGGCGAATGGAAACCGACGCGATAGCAGTCGATGATATCCGTGACACTGCGCATGGATACCTGCGTAGAATCGCAGGGAGTCAATATCGGCAAAGAGGGAATCCAGGAAGTAGTCGCCGAGACCCTGGCCCTGTGCCTCGTAGAAACAATAACCGTCGAGGAGATCCTGCTCAGCCTCGTCGAGTATCGTGACCTTCATGGAAGTTGCCCGCGAATCCGGGTCTTGGCCTCGGACCAATCGCTAAATCGGGACTCCCCATGCCGGATGCGTTCCTCCCGCGCATGGAGTACGTCAGCATGCCATCCGGGAGCGGGGATCGCCTGAGGGATTTGACAAAGGTCAACCCAGAGATCCTCCATGGTTCTCAGTTTTTCATCCGTCGTCATCTTCTCAAGGGGCAAAACGAGCTCCATGGCGTGATCCTCCTTCAGTGATAAAGATTGTATACCCATGCTGCCGTGGGTGCAAGAGAACGAACAGCGCTCATTCGGTTCTCCTGATCAACTGATCCGTCAGACGCCGATACCAATCATAAGTGGCCGAACGCTGTTCTTTTCATGACTTCCTCCTGCATGTGCGGAGAGAGTCGGGTGAAGTAGTCCGTGTAGCCGCCAATACGCACAACCAGGTCGCGGAACTGCTCGGGATTCTCCCGTGCCTTCGCGAGTGTCTCCTGGTTTACCACGTTCACCTGCACCTCGAAGCCGCCGCGCCGCAGGTAGGTTACCAGCAAATCCTCCAACCGCTTGACGGAGGCCGGCGAGTCGAAGAGCGTGCTGTTGAACTTCATGTTGTAAGCGACGCCGCCGATCAGGGGCGCATGATCCCAGGAAGTTGTCGAGAGGATCGCCGACGTCGGGCCGTTACGTTCGCACCCCTGGGCGGGGCCGCCCCCGTCGGCGAACGGGAAGCCCGCCTTGCGGCCGTCGGGTGTCGCCCCGCAGACACGGCCGAGTTGCTCATGCATGATCCAGCAGAACGCGCCCGGCACGAAGTGACTCTCCTGCGGCGCCATCTTGTGCCGCGCACACTCGCGCTTGATCCGTTCGACCACCACGCCGACCAGCGCGTCAACCGTGGCATCGGCGTTGCCGTATTTCGGCTGGGCGTTGTGGAAATGCAAGCGCAGCGGCTCGTTGGTAAGGTCGCGGCCATCGGCATCCCGGCCGCCAACCATTACCGGAAGCGCCACCCCGTCGGCAATGGCATGATTGCTGTGCAGGTAGAGCGCCTCAATCAATTGAAGCGCGTCCTCCTTGGTGAGCGCGCCGGACGCGAGGTCGCTTTGATAATAGCGGCTGAGCGTACGGTCGAGATGGCCGGGCCCGGCAAGTCCGGCGTCGTCGGCAAACTGCACGCCCAGGTCGATGAACCAGGCCAGATGGAGCGCGTCCAGAAAGGAGCGGGGCGGCTCGTGGGCGACCCGGCGGCAGGACTCCGCCATGCGGCGCAGCTCGGCCTGTCGCGGCGCGGTGGCGGCAGGCATGGCCGCCTCGACAGCCTCGGCCGCATGGACAATCATGGTCGAGAGCCCTGCGACGGCCAGGGCGAAGGCCTGATAGGTCTCCTGCGCCGATCCTTGCGCGCCGGTCGCTTGGCACTCCATGGATTTCCGCAAGGTATCTAGGCCAAGCTCGAACGCCTTCGAGCGGTCGAGCTCGCAGTGTCCGGACTGCCCTGGCTCCGGGGCGGACTGGCGACAGAACGTCTCGGCCGCCTGGTGCTCCGCATCCGGCACGCTGCCGCCCATGGCGACCGGCAGGTAGTCCAGGCTGAAGAGCGGCCGCCCGGCGAGCAAGTCGAAATCATCCACCGCGAAACGCAGTGCGACGAGGCGGTCACGGGTGCGCATTCCGCGGCGCACGCGGCGTGGCAGCCCCTCGCTGGCCATCATCGAGCGGTACTGCGTGATGAGCGCCTGGGCACCCGTCTGTGCGGCACCCCGGCTGCGCTTCTCGTCGAGGATCCGCCGGCGGGCGCCGTCCGTGCGCGCGGCGGCGGACATGTATGGAAATAACGTATTTATGATCAAGCCTCTATTAGAATGCATCCTTCCAGGCATTCACTCCTTCATCACAACCTGCACCTCCGCTGGCGACAGCGCCATGCGGTAGATGCGCACGTCGCTCAGTAAGCCACGAAAACAACGGCCGCTTTGTTCGAAGCCCTGTCCCAGTCGAAACATCAGGCCCGGATTCGGCGCAAATACGCCTGCGGCTGCTCCGCTGCTCTTCACCTCGCCGTTGACGCAGAAGAACGCTTTGCTGCCGTCACAAACCACAGCCACGTGCTGCCATTGGCCTGCGGTCAATTGCGCCGATCCGACCCCATAGTATTGCTTGCCGTCACCATATACGAAGCCGAACAAGTTGGTCTTGTTACCATCCTGCTGCATGACCAGTCCATAAGCGGTGCCGCCATGGTTGCCCAGGATATCGGCATATTCAACCTGCTCCGCCGCCGGGTTCACCCAGAACGTGAACGAGAACGGCAGGGCCAAATCTTCCAGTTTCGTAGGAATCTCCACGATGCCACCGGCTCCGTCGAAGCTCAGAGCCTTCCGTCCGGCCGTATTCGGCCAGGTTACCCCCCCCTTGAGTGCGCCCTCCAGCTTGCTGCGCCCGACGTCGGCGGCCACAAGACCCTTTCCCTCGTCCAACTTCCACCGGGCAAAGAGCGGCGAGTACCCGAAGGCTTTGCTTGTATTGGCAGCGATCAGGTTGGGCTTCCGCGCGCAATCCCGGATATTCTTCACCTTCAGCGTGTACTGCCCCCCGGAAAGCGGCGCGATTGTTAGCGTCACCGTCTTGCGATCCGTACCCAACGAAACCGCCAGCACTTGAACGCCGGGTATGATCGTGTAGTTAGCGATCGTCTCCGCATCCGCTTGCTGCACCGGCTCGCTGAAGGTCAGCATGACGCGGTCCGAACTGACCGGCGGTATCACATCAAGGAGCGTCGGCGCCGTGTCGTCAACCGGCGCCACCTCGACGGTAATGACACGGTACAGGATCAACAGGCTGCCAGGTGCCGAACCGATCTCGATGCGCTGCTGTGCGAGCGCCGCACCGGTCATCTTTGCTTTCTTCTTTGCCGCATAAGAATCGCGGAACTCCACCTCATACATTGACTGGGGATTGAGTCCGTGCAGCTTAACGTCGGCGACGGCGTTGGCCGCTTTCGCACGTCGGAAGACCATGCCAAACCCGTGGCCAAGTTCGGGCCGGTCAAACTGCCAGCCGCACCACGCTTGCTCGCTGTCGTTGATGGCAAACAACGGGTAGTAATCGCCGAAGTAGAGCGGGCGAAGTTCCTTGACCTCGCCCATGGCACGTTTTACGACGTCCAAGGGCAGGTCCTTGTTTCTTATATCGGGGCAAAGCGACACGCCCATCGTCGCGACACTCCGGAAACTGTAGGGATCGAATGCCCACGCGCCTGCCGTATGCTGGGGCACATAAAGGCTCAATCCAGCCGTTTGGATCTGATCGGGAACGGGAGTCGCCTTGCCATAGCATTGAATATCGCTTCGCCAGAGCGGATAGCTTCGGCTCGTGGTTTCCAAATCGATCCGCCGGCCGCCGCTGGCGCAATTGTCGATGGTCAAACCCGGCCGACGACGCACTAAGTCATCCAATAACTGATAGAGCCCCTCGATATACCGGATTTCCGTGATTCCTTGCCGGTCAGGTGCATCGGCTTCGCGCCAAAATCGCAAGGGATCAATATTGAAATCGTTACGAAAAATATCGACGCCCCAGTCGCTGAAACATTTCGAGAGGTAGTCGGTGAGCCACACGCGCGCCGCCGGATCGCCGAGATTGAACAGATCGCCTGGCATTTGACAGGTAGGATCATTGGCTGGAGTTTTGCACTTCAATACGAATTCCGGATGCTCCCTGGCTATGGAGCTGTTGGTGGCGACTCGCTCGGGCTCGAACCATAACACAAACGGCATCCCGGCAGTGCGGGCCGCATCGCCAATGGGTTTGAGCCCGCGAGGAAACTTCTTCGCATCAGGCACCCAACTGCCGGCTCCGTTAGGAAAGCCGCCCTCGAACCAACCGGCGTCAAGCCAGTACCCCTCCATTCCGGTCTTCGCCGTTCGGGCGATCCAATCGAGTTGATTTTCCTCATTGACCTGCCCCTGGTTAAATGCCATCCACGTCATCCAAGTAAGCGGCGCAATGGCCACTTCGCCGTTGCGCTTGGGCAGATAGTGCGCGATCAGCAGCCGGCGAAACAGATTATGGCCACGTAGCGGATCGTTGCCTTGCCATAGGGTCAACAGAATGCGCGGCGTGCGCACGCTTTCGCCCGGATGTAGCGTGAAGTGCGTTAATTGTTGTCCGGCCTGAAGCGTGACCGCGCCGCCGGTCTCCCGGTGAAGGCGCATGGCCCATTGGCCCGACCAGCCAATGGCCCCGACCAGCCCGCCGCCATTCCACTGAAGATTGAAAAACGGCAATACGCCGTCTGAGGATCTACCGCCGATGGGCGCAAGATTGATCTCGGCATTGACGGCCACCGGCTGGTCGATCGGCAGAAAGTCGGTTGGTGCGCACCGGCTGCCATTGCCCCGGTGAAGAATGACCGACGCATCGGCCAACGAGGCAATGCCGAGGTCAAGCGGGCGGATGTCTTCCAGGATCGGCGTATTGGCCTTACCGGTGTTGCGGAAATACAGCACCCAATCCACGGCCCGATAATCAGCGAACCGCGAAACCTCGCAGACGACTTGAAGGCCCGAGACAGGATCGGTGTACGTGATGGTGTGTTTCTGACGGCCGTCGGCCGCCGCGACATCGATCGCCTTTGTTTTCCACGAGGCAAGGAATTCCCGCGAAGACTTTCCGCCGTAGGTGAACGAAAAGGGCGGTCGGCTGGCGTCCAGGAGGGACTTCGGCGCGTGGGGAACTGCTTTTCCCAAGAATGCGCCCTCCGCCCAAGCCTGGGCGGATGATTTCTCGGCCGAATCAGTTGCCGGATCGATGGGAAAGAACTTGCCGACGCCACCCCGCGTGGCGGCCACTTCGCGTTGCTCCTCGGGTGAACCATCGCCGGCCTGGACAAGCGTACTCGCACCGAGGGTCGCCACGATGATCATCCTCGTGATGCTTGAGCTTTTTGTGTACATCTTTGATGAACTTCTGTTTTCCTGCAATTTCGGTGGACGCGTCCGGCGACGATTACGGTTGACGATTAGGAAGGCTATACGCGTCAACCGTAATCGTCGCCGTCATCGTCCACCGATCTCCCATGGTTGTTAAACCTTAGTCCCGAACCGAAGGCCGACCAACGTCTTAATTGCCGTTCACTTCTGCTTAAACACATCCAAATCCCACGTGTCGCGCCACGGCACCTGGATGGTCTTGGTTGCGGCATCGATTGTGATGGGCAGCCAGATGTGCGTGGCATCGCGGTGCTCGGTGATGTATTCCGTCTTGGAGTTCCAGCGATCCGCCAGGAAGATGAACGCGCCGGGCACACCTGCCACCGGCAGCACGAAGGTCGTCTGCCCGCCAAAGGTCTTGTTGGCTTCCGGCCCCTTGCAGAACTCACCCTTCGGTTCCCACGGGCCCAGCACCTGCTTCGCAATGGAGTACTTGTTGGCGTTGGGTGCATAGCCGGTGAGTTGCGACGTCAGGCAATAGTAGGTCCCCTCGTGCTTGAAGATCGCGGGCGATTCGCCTTTCACGCCCTGCAGATCGTGCGTGGAGGCGATCGAGAGATAGTCGTCGCTCAGCACGCTCGCCTTGACCCATTCGTACCCCCTGATCAGGTACGCCTTGCCATCGTCGTCCTTGAAAAGCGTGATGTCGCGACCGCCATCGGGCGGGTTGAGCAGTCCGTGGTAGGCGAACGGACCGCTGGGCGTGTCGGCGAGGCCCACGACGATACAGTTGACGGCCAGGTCAATCGAGAACAACTGGGCCATCATGACATACTTGCCGGTCTTGTCGCATTTGATCACTTTGGGCCGGCATATATCGTGCGTCGGCTGGAGCGGCGCTTTCGGGTCGTCGCGCGTGGGCAGCAACGA
The DNA here is from genome assembly GCA_903861045.1 of uncultured bacterium. Taxonomy (GTDB): domain Bacteria; phylum Verrucomicrobiota; class Kiritimatiellia; order RFP12; family CAIWXQ01; genus CAIWXQ01. The sequence continues at coordinate 11,351 of CAIOST010000106.1, forward strand.
GACCGTCTCGAACTTCCAGTTATAAAGATCCCGCGACGAGTAGCAGGTAACGCCACGATTCTCCATCCAACTGAAGATCTGGCCTCGAACGGTCCCGGGCTTGATCGATTCCGTGTCGAAGTTCATCCCATACCAGTAATAGGTGCCCTTCTCGTAAAGGAGCCCCCCCAAGTGCGACTCAATCGGCTTGCCACGATCGTCCAGCCAGACCTTGCCGGGCGTAAACATCGCGTACGGTGCGCCTGTACCAACAGCCTTCTTCACGTCTTCCATTTTGGCATCCTTCTTTTCTTGTGCTTTACCGTCTACGGGATAGTCAGCGCCTCGCGCCGATACGCCCAGGCTGAGCACCAGGGCCGTTGCGATCATGAGATGATTCATTTGTCTCTCCCTTGAATGGGCTTGGGCTCGTACGGTTCTTTGCTGATCAACTGGCTGCTCATCCCGCCGTCGGCGAGCACGTTCGCGCCGGTCATACTCCGGCTGCGGTCGCTGAGGAGGAAGGCCGCCAACTCGCCGATCTCGTCCGGTTCGATCACGCGGCCAAGGGGGATTTGGGCGCGCCAGTGAGCGAGGCATTCCTTACGACTCGGCGCAGCGGCCATGATATCCTTCCAGATTTGGGTGTTGAGCAAGCCGGGGGAAATGGTGTTGACGCGGATGCCCCGCGCCGCCAGTTCGACGGCAATGCTCTTGCCCATGCCGACCACACCCCACTTGGCGGCGTCGTACGGGCCGGATCCCGGCAGTACGGCCTGTGAATGCACGCTGGAGATGTTGATGATGCTGCCTCCACCCGGTTTTTGCCGCAGCATCTGACGGCAGACGTACTGGGTGAGGAAGAACACCGGTTTCAGGTCCACGCTGATCACCCGCTCCCAGTCGTCCTCGGTGGTGTCGAGGAACGCTTTCGCGAAATTAACCCCGGCGTTGTTCACCAAGCCGTCAATCCGTCCGAACCGCCGGACGGTTTCGGCGACCAGACGCCGCAGGTCGGCATCCACGCGCACATCGCAGGCGACCGCCAGGCCGCGCCGACCGCATGGCCGGGCCACGCTTTGGGCCGCTTCGGCGCGAACATCCGCCACAACGACGGCGGCACCTTCGCGGTGGCAGACGCGGGCGAGACCTGCGCCCAGTCCGCCGCCCGCGCCTGTAATGATGATGACTTTCTTCCGCAATAGCATGGACTTCGCCCTTCCCTATTTGCTTGAACTCACCTCGCACAGTTCGTCGGCAACCCCTGCTTGCGAATCATTGATTGGCCAATACGTCTGGTCGCCGGTCGGATCGATAAACTCGGTCAGCCGGATCTTCAGGTTAGCCGGTCCCGTCGGGCGGGAGGGGCAGAGCCCTAGAACCTGTTTCAGCCGATCCGGGCCCCAGGCGAGGACTTCCAGTGCCTGGCCATCGGGACGCAGGGTCGTGTCCGGCACGGGGCCAGTGAGCGTGGACCAATCGATCTTGATCTTCTCGACAGGATACTGGGCGGCCTGCCGGGCCGGGCTGAAGCAAAAGACCACCGGCCCGCGCATCGCCGCCACCTTACCCGCCTGCAACTTGCGTCCGCGCACCACCCGGGTCTGCATGGGCATCTCCAGCGTCACCACATCGCCGGCCTTCCACGCACGTTTCAGCGAGCTCCATTCGCCGGGCTTCACCGGGCCGCCGGCCGGCTGACCATTGACAGAAACCGCCGCCGACTCGCACCAGCGCGGAATGCGCAGCTTCAGCGGAAACTCCGCCGGCCGCGACGGATCCACCTTGATAACCACCTTGCCGGAGTTCGGATAGTCCGTCTCCTGTCTCAGCCGCACAGTGAGGTTGCCAGCCACGGTCACGTCGGCTGTCGAGGCTGTGTAGAGGTTGATCAGCACGCCGCCGTCGGCGGAGCGGTAGTAGATCATTTCCGGCAGTTCGGCCAGGGTACGCCGCATATTGCCGGGGCAACAGTAGGTGTCCCTGTCGTAATACTTGCGCGGCCCGTCGATGGCGGTGTAGTAGCGGAAGCTGCGGCCGTCCGGCGACTGCGCCGCAAAGAGCCCGTTGTAGATTGCCCGCTCCATGATGTCGCCGTAGAGCGTCTTGCCTTCCAGTTGCAGCAGGCCATCTGCTACGCGGATCAGATAAGCCGTGGCGCAGCTCTCGCCGGCCTCACCCCGGGTATCCTGAATGTTGGTGAAACGCTCGGTCTTGCCGCATGAGCCATCGATCAGCAGGCCGTCGTCTCGCGTGAGATAAGCGATCAGGCGCTGGCTTTGAGTCAGGAGCGACTCATCCGGTTGCACGCGATACAAGTCCAATTGTGCCATGCAGTTGTTCATGAACGTGTACGCATGGCCTTCGCCGCTGCGCAGCAGGCCTTCATTGATTACATCGGGCGGTATGCTCCAAGTACGCAGACTCTCGCGTTCGACGATGTAGTCGCGGTAGCGGGCATCGCCGGTGGCTTCGCTCAGTGCCAGGAAGGCGCGCTCGATGTCGATCTTGCAGGCCAATTCCGGCTCCCGGTTGGCGACGGCGCTCTTGAAGTTCTTGATGATATAGTCGGCCAGCTTGCGCGCGGCGTCGAGCGACGGCTGGTCCTGAAAATACCGATAGTTGTTCACCAGGGCATGGATGTTGTAGGCCATCTCATGCTCATCAAACACTTCCAGCAGACGCCCCGGCCCGGCAGGAAATGTTCCGAGATAGCCGTCGGCCTGCTGGGTCACCAACAACTCCTTGACCAGTCGATCCTTCAACGCGAGCACCTTGGGGTCTTTACTGTAGCGGGCAAAGCTCACCGCGGCGTCGATCAGTTTGCCGAGGCCGACATACGCATAGCGCTGACTCTGCTTATCGCGGAACGGCTTGAGAAACTGGTTCTCCGTCTCGATGACGAGCAGGTTCGTCTGGATCGTCACGTCGATGCGCCGTCCGATCTCCCCGCCCACTTTAACCTGCGCCGGATCGATGGCAAAGAACTTGCCGACATCCTTCCGGATGTTGCCCAACCGGATGTCGTTCGTCTGAGCCAGGCCGCTCTGCCACCCCGCCAATACGCATGCCGCGACCACGATAGCTGTGCCATTCATTCTCATCGAATCTCCTTCTTTTGTTTTCGAGTTTATCATAACGATCAGACAACTGGAGGGACGCGCTTCGTCGCGTCCGCGCACCCTCGTCGGCGCTCCTCTTCACGGTTTTGTCGGACTGGCGCCGCCGGACTTCTCCTTGCGTTCGTTCATGACGGCCTTCACATCGCAGAAGAAACAGGCAAAATGGTCGCCACGCAGTACCTTCTCCTTGCCTTCCTTCATGTCGCCCTTCACATCCACCGCAGAAGGCGCCAGCCGCCGGTAAGCGGGCTCAAGCCCCGCACGGGTCTGCATGGCGTCAAAAAGCTCCCGGGGCACAGATCCATCGGTAATGGTGTTGTCAATCCAGGTAAGATCAGTCTTATGGGGTTCATAAACCGCAGTGACCGCTCCGCCCGATACATCGCAGATCACGTTGGAAACAAACTGATAGTTCTTGAGCCTCAGC
>CAIOST010000107.1 GCA_903861045.1 uncultured bacterium
CAGATCTCGTTCGTGCCTTTCTTCCAGCCGGTGATCTTCCGCCCGCCGCTCAGAACCACCTTCTCGCCCGGTGTCGCGGCGTAAGTGATCGAGAACTTCTCTGTGCCGGAATCCTCCGGCCCGAAGGTCAGCGTCTCGGTCACGGGATACGTCCCGCCGCGGATCTCCACGACCAGATCCTTGGCCAGCCCTGCCTTGATCTTTTCGCGCACCGCCTCGCGCGCCCGGGCCGGCGTGGCGAACGGCGCCTTTGCCGTGCCGGGGTTGCTATCCTTGCCGCTAACCGCGACAGTGAAGTCCGCCGGCGCCGGCTTCTCCGCCGGTTTGGCAGACGCCGCCGCCGCGGACAGACCCAGACTCAAAGCCAAACCACTTACCAACTTGAACCGTTTCATTTTCATCTCCTTTTGCCCCTTGTTACTGACAGTCCAGACGAAGTAGAAAGACAAGGTAGAAAGACGAGGTAGGCTGGCAACATCATACTTTGTCTTTCGCCCTCATCTTTCTATTTTGCCTGCATCAATTCATCGTTCACGGCGGCCTTCATGTCAGGCAGCAGGAAGTAGGTTGCCTGCCCGTCCGGATCCGGGAACTCGGTGAGGATGAGCGTGTAGGCGCCTTTGTCCGCCTTGTCGAGGTCGGCCTTGATCCGGCAGGCGGTCCCGCCGGGACGGACGGAAGCGGCCGCGATCAGTTCCGCGGTTTCCGGTAACAAGACTAGGCGTTTCACTAGAATATCCAAACCCAACGGGGGTGTTTCCTTTGTCGTGCCCGCTGCAGACAAGGTGATCTGCTTCGGGTTGAGCGCGTACACCACCGGACCGCGCATCACCGCCGCGCGACCGGTCTGGGTCTTGCGCCCGGCGACGAACCGCCACGGCATGGCCATGTCGAGTGTGACCTTGTCGCCCCGTTGCCACGTACGGTCTATTTTCAGGAATTCGCCAGTCTTCGCCGTACTCGCGCTTGGCGTGCCATTGATGGACACACTGGCATGCGAACACCACTGCGGTATGCGCAGGAGTAGGGGGAAGGCGGTCGGCTTCTGCGGTTCGACAAGCAGCATCACCCTCCCCGAATTGGGATAGTCGGTTTCCTGTCGCACAACGATGATGTCAGCGCCATTTTTAAGAGTCACCTGCGACGCCGTATACAGATTCACCGCGATCCCATTCCCGACCTGGTAATAGATGAGGCTGGGCATGGTGCCGACCAGACGACGATAGTTGCCTGGGCAGCAATACGTGTCCCGGTCGAAGTACACGCGCGGGCCTTCGAACGGCACGTAGTAGCGGAGTTTTCTGCCATCCGGCGATTGCGCGGCGAAGGCCGCGTTGTACAGGGTGCGCTCGATCAGGTCGCCCCAACGCGATTCGCCTTTCATCCGCAGAAGGCTGTCGTACACGAGCGTCTGATAGAGGGTCGAGCAGGTCTCGCCGAGGTTGCCGGTGCCGCGTTGTTCGTCGCTCCAGCATTCGTCGTGTCCGGCCCCGCCGGTGATGGCCATGCCGTCCTTGGCGAGGAGGAAGTCCATGGCGCGCTGGGTTGGCCCCAGAAGCGCGGCCTGCGGATCCAACCGATAGAGTTCCAGTTGAACCAGGCAGTGACTGAAGTAGCTGTAGGAATGCCCTTCGAGCATGCCGTGCCGTCCCAGCACGATCGGCTGTTCCCACTCCTTGGACTTCAGATCCCGAACGATAAAATCCAGGTAGCGCCGGTCGCCCGTCGCTTCGTGCAGAGTTAGGAAGGCCCGTTTCAAGTTGATAGTGGACAGCCATTCGTTGCACGGCAGTTGCTTCGCCTTTACCCAGTCAGCCGGCTTGGTCGGCCAGCGGCCGAGGATGTAATCGGCCAGCTTCCGTGCCGCCGCCAATGAGCGCTCCTCGCCGAAGAGCCGGAAGTCGTCGATCAGCGCGTAGATGATGTAAGACTGCTCGTGCAGATCCCAAAGGCGCCACGTGCGCTCTTCCGGAAGCATGGTGCCGATGTACCCATCGGGTTGCTGAATCCTGACCAGTTCGTCCACGACATGCTTCTTGCGCGCCGTGAGCGCGTCGCTGCCCGTGGAGGCGGCCAACCGCACCATCGCATCCAGCGTCTTTCCCAATCCGATATACGCGTCATTGCCGCGGGCGTTCCTGGCAGCAAAGGCCGCCAGGAAGTCCTTGTCGATGTCGATCTTCAGCAGATTATTGCTCACCGTGATGTCCATGCGCTGGCCGAGTTCGCCGCCGATCTTGATCTGCCGGATGTCAATCGGCGTGTACACGTCTGCCGGCTTCGCCTGCTCCTCGCCTCTCACGCCGCTGGCCGCGACCGCCATCAGCCCCGCGAGAACCACGCCCGCCATTCGTGACAATCCGTGTTTACTGCTCTGTGTGTGTTTCATAATGCCTGTTCACTGCGCCTGTCTAATTGCCCACGCTTCCCGTTCGTAGTGGCGCTGTCAGGCGCTTCCCCTTCCCACTCGTCCACCGTAATCGTCGCCCCTAAACGTATACCGAAAGCGCAAGTCCGGCCGACGATTACGCTCGACAAGGAGAGATCGGTCAAACGATCGCACATGCCTGTGCGCTCCTCTTCACGGTTTTGTCGGGCTGGCGCCGCCGGACTTCTCCTTACGTTCCTTCATGACGACCTTCACATCGCAGAAGAAACAGGCAAAATGATCGGCACGCAGTACCTTCTCCTTGCCTTCCTTCATGACGCCCTTCACATCCACCGCAGAAGGCGCCAGCCGCCGGTAAGCGGGCTCAAGCCCCGCGCGGGTCTGCATGGCGTCAAAAAGTTCCCGGGGCACAGATCCATCGGTAATGGTGTTGTCAATCCAGGTAAGATCAGTCTTATGGGGTTCATAAACCGCAGTGACCGCTCCGCCCGATACATCGCAGATCACGTTGGAAACAAACTGATAGTTCTTGAGCCTCAGC
>CAIOST010000108.1 GCA_903861045.1 uncultured bacterium
CGTGTCTAACCACAGGGGTCAGATTACCAGCGCTTGCCGCCGCCGCCGCCGCCGCCTTCGCGACGCCCGCCGCCGCCGCCTTCGCGACGCCCGCCACCGCCGTAGCCGCCGCCGCCGCCGTAGCCGCCGCCGCCGAAGCCGCCGCCGCCGCCACGATCCTCGCGGGGCTTGGGCTGGGACTCATTCACGCGCAGCGGCCGACCCATGAAGTCAGCGCCGTTGGTGCCGGCGATTGCCTTCTCGGCCTCCGACCGGTCCGCGATCTCGACAAAACCAAAACCCTTGGAGCGGCCCGTGGCACGATCCATCACCACACGGGCGGACGTAACCTTACCAAACTTCTCGAAATGAGCCTGCAGTTCCGAGTCTGTTACCTCGTAGGAAAGGTTACCGACATAGATGTCCATGATCTGAATCCCTCTTCGCGTGTCACGTTACTTTGATATCCCGATGCCTCCACCATGACACTGGAAGAAGTACGGAGCTGGTCAGGCCGACCCCGGCCGCAGAAGATATGATGCACTACATACCCACTGTTTGCCAACAACTTTTTAAAAAATTCTACCGTTCACCCCTTGCGCTTCCGCACGGCCATATCCAGAAACCCCGCCAGGCGGACTTTCTCTGCGGAAACGATTTCGTCCGACGCGTCCACCACAGGTGCCGGCGTCTCAAGCTCCGTCGCAGGCCTGCCTGCGGCCCGCGTGCCACGCGGCAACGGCCGCAACTCCTCCCAGAGGCGCGTCTTAACCTCCGCGATGCCACGATCATCCACGGTAGAAATGCGCAGAATCGGCAGACGGATACGCCGCCGGAACGACTTCAGCTTTTCCACGGCCTCGGGCAGATCCATCTTGTTGGCGACCACCAACATCGGACGGCGGGCCAGTTCGGCGCTATGCAGCGCCAGTTCATTGCGCAAGGCCTTATAGTCGTCCCAAGGCTCACGGCCATCCACGCCGGCCATGTCAATTACGCACAGCAGCAGGCGCGAACGTTCCAGATGTCGCAGAAACTCATGCCCCAACCCCACGCCTTCATGCGCACCCTTGATCAAACCGGGCACATCCGCCACGCGAATCTGGCTGAAATCAGGATAACAAACCGTCCCCACGATCGGGTTAATCGTCGTAAAAGGATAGGCCGCCACTTTGGGGTGCGCGTCGCTGATCCGACTCAACAGGGATGATTTGCCCGCATTGGGGAACCCCACCAGCCCCACATCGGCCAGCAGTTTCAGTTCCAAATTAAGATGGAACTCCTCACCCAAGTCCCCGGGCGTAAACTCCGTCGGTGCCTGATGGGTGGAGGTCTTCCAGTGGACATTGCCAAGGCCGCCTTTGCCTCCTCGCGCAATAATGGCTTCCTGGCGGTGATCCGTGATATCTGCCACCACGGCACCGGTATCGCGGTCGAACACCGCCGTACCACAAGGCACTTTGATGACCAGATCCTTGCCGTTGCGGCCATACATCTTCTGGCCGCGACCGGGCACGCCATGTTCAGCAAATAAAAGCGGCGAATAGTAGATTCGCTGCAGAGAATCCTCGTCGTGGTCACCGACGAAAATGACATGGCCGCCGCGACCGCCGTCGCCGCCATCCGGCCCGCCCTTTTCCACGCACGCTTCGCGCCGGAAACTGCAACTGCCGTCGCCGCCCTTCCCGGCGCGCACATGCACGCCTACACTATCAACAAACTTGTGCGCTTTCACAGGATGGGCAAAATACTAACTGCCGCGCGCCTCAGGCACCCGCCGGCACTGGCTTTACGGTGACCTCGCGACCATCTTTCTGAAACTTGACCAGGCCGGGCGCTAAGGCAAACAACGTGAAGTCACGCCCTTGGCCCACATTGACGCCCGCATGCACCTTGGTGCCGCGTTGCCGCACTAGAATAGCGCCCGCATTTACAAACTGTCCATCATACCGCTTTACGCCCAGTCGCTTGCCACAACTGTCGCGGCCGTTTCGTGCAGATGCTGATGTTGCCATGCCACTACCCGTCCCTTACAAAAAATTGCCGTTCTTAGGCGATGGATTTCACTGTCACCACCGTCAATTCTTGGCGGTGACCAACCTTGCGCTCGTAACCCTTGCGCCGTTTCTTCTTAAAGTTGATAACCTTCTCGCCGCGCTTGTGCTCCAGCACCGTGAAGACGACCTTAGCATCTTTCACCACCGGCGTGCCGATCTTCAACTCACTGCCGGTGCTGAGTGCCAGCACCGCGCCGATGTCCACATCCTGTCCCGGTTCTGCCGAGAGGAGTTCCACATCGAGTTTCATGCCGGGCGTAACCCGGTACTGCTTTCCGCCGGTCTCTACAACCGCATAGGCTTCCATGGCAAAGGTCCTTGAACGTGTGTTGTGCGCGCGGCTCAGATCCCGCGTCAGAAGCGATGTACAATACAAAACCCCGCCTTCCTTGTCAAGGGAGCACGCAGGAAAAACAGCAGGCGGTGCATGGCACGTCCGCTAGTGGCCCGGGCGGAATATTTTGACAGGCGCGACACTTGCCCCCCCCGCGTCTATCCTCTATGCTATTGACATGCATGCAGCAGCCGTAACCTTCGATCAGTTAAGCGTGCGCTTTGCCGGCCGCCAGCGCGAAGTAGTGGCCTTGGACAACGTGAGCTTGGCGGTCCCCTGCGGCACGGTCTTCGGCTTTCTGGGCCCGAATGGCGCCGGCAAAACCACGGCCATCCATGTGCTCCTTGGCTTCCAGCAGGCCAGCTCCGGCCGCGCTACGCTCTTCGACTGCGACGTGCGTGCGGCCATCGCCCGCCAACGCATCGGCTATCTACCGGAGCACCCCGATGCCTACCGCTTTCTGAGCGGGCGCGAGATGCTGCTATTTGCCGGCAAGTTGTGCGGCCTGTCCGGTGCTATCTTAGCGCAGCGCATTCAACACGTCTTGCAGGAGGTAGATCTATCGGACGCCGCCAACCGGCGCATAGCCACCTATTCGCGCGGCATGCGCCAGCGCATCTGCCTGGCGCAAGCCCTCCTGCACGAACCCGACTTGCTGATCCTGGATGAACCGACGGGCGGGCTCGACCCCATCGGCCGCCTGCTTATCCGGCGGATCATCACCGACTGGCGGCAGCGCGGCAAGACCGTCTTCTTCTCCTCGCACGAACTTTCTGAGGTGGAGCTGGTCTGCGATCAGGTCTGCATTCTGGCGCGGGGTCGCATCGTCGCCCAAGGTGCCCCCCATCAGTTGGCGGGACCGGGCGAACGGCTGGAACAGTTCTTCATGCGGGTGGTCGAGGCCACGGCCGCGCAGGAGGGTCGCTAATGCGTACCATATGGGCGGTAGCTGAGGTGGTGCTGCGCTGCTGGACACGCCGTAAGGAAGGGTACATCCTGATTCTGATTCTGGCAGCGGTTCAATATGGCGTGGCCTCCCTCAACATTCTGACAGCCGGCGGCTCAGCCCTTTACCTGTATGATGTGGGGCTGCTACTGACCTGGTTCCTCGGCTGGATCATCGCCATTCATGTCGGTGCCAGCGAGCTACCCAGCGAGGAGTCCCGCGGCACCATTTTCCTGCTGCTCGCCAAACCACTGCACCGCGCCCAGTTGATTGTCGGCAAATGGCTGGGAGCCTGGCTGGCGGTGGCCGCGTGCACCCTGGCCCTGCATCTGGTGACCCTGCTCTCCGCCTGGCTCGTCGGCGTGCACCCGCTCGGCGAGGCCTGGGCGCAAATGTGCCTGCTGCACCTGGCCTCCCAAGGCGTGCTGACCGCCACCGCCATGGCCATTTCCACCCGCCTGAACCGCGACGCCGCCCTTTCGCTAACCGCCACCGCCGCGCTGGCCTTCTACCTGATCGTGCCGAAAATCCCCTATCTGTCGCACTATGCCACCGGCTGGCACACCGGCATGTTCGAACTGCTCTACTACGCGTTGCCGCACCTGGAACTCTTCGACCTCCGCCGACGTGTGCTGCATGGCTACGGCCCGATCCCCTTCACCACCCTCGCCCCCATTCTCCTGTATGGCGCGGCCTGGACCGCCATCCTGCTCCTCACCGCCTGGCTGGCCTACCGCCACCGTCATTTTCAACGCGACCGCCTGCTGGAATAACCAACACCCACACCCTCACGATACAACCCGCCTACACCATGCGCACCAACCTGCCAGCCGGGATTCTGTTGCCTGTTCTACTAGCGACCGCCTTCATGCTGGCCTGCCGATTGACCGTAGCCCACGTCAACCCCGCGGAGGAGAGCCCGGACGATGCCCTGGACCTGCTGCTCGGCGGCAGCCGGGTCTTCCTAGGGGGACTGGCCATGGATCGCGCCGACTTTTATCTGCACCGCGGCCACACCGGCAGCGACACCACCGCCTTTTCCAACCGCTGGTTTCAGCGCGTCACCGCGGTCCTCTCACCAACCAAACTGGAACACCGGGAAGGGACGGAAGGGATGCAGGAGCTCCTCCCCTGGATTACCCTGGCGGCTCGGGCCACCCCCACCAACACGGACTATGTGTTAACCCAAATCTTCCTCCTGCGCGTCACGGGCAACCCCCAACAAGCGCTCGCCGAGATCCGCCGACTGCGCACCCGACAACCCCAAAACCCCGACCTCTACATGGAGGAAGCGCGTATCCGTCTCGCACAAAGCCAGTGGGATCGCGCCCGCGCCACCCTCGACACCTGCACCAACCTGCTGGGACCGCACCCGTCGCCTGAGCAGACCCCCCTGCTGGCCGAGGCCTGCATGTGGCGCGGCTTACTCTGGGAGCGCAGCGGCAGCAACCAGGCGGCCGCCGTGGCCTGCCTGACACAAGCCGCACAGCTCGAACCCGCCATGTACGGCGACCTCACCAATCGTGTACGCGCCCTGCAAGCCGGACAACCGCCGGCGCTCCCCATCGCAAAAGTCTTCGATAAATACCAACGTATGGCGACCAACCCGCTCTGCACCCATCATCATGGCGAAGACGCGCATGAGCCGGACGATCACGAACAAACGACCGGCGCTCCATAAAGCCGCCGGCACGGACGTGCCGGCGGCTTCTCGGTCCCCCTCCTCACCCTACTTTGACGGGCGCCGGATCAGGGGCAGCCGGCGGGAGCTTCTCTATGGTTTTGAGCGTCTTGAGCCTGATCAGGCATTTATCGCCCTTCTTCTGCTCCGATCCTATGGCCACAACCTTCACGTTCTGGTTGAGGTATTCCGCCAGCTTGGTGCCCGGCAGTGATTTAGCCTGCTTGTCGCCTGCCTTGGCCACGGGCAGGCGCACTTTCGCGCCCGCATCCGTAATTAACAGGAAACTCGTACGCGATTTGCCAGCGACTTTGATATCCCGCTTCATCAGCATGCCCGTCACCGTCAACTCCTTGAGTTTGGCGGCCACATTGACACCCCCACCCTTTCGCGCCGGTGCCGGCGCCCCCCGCTCGGCTGCCACCGCTGCCGTGCTGCTGGCCAACACGCCCGCCACAATCCCGACCACCATCATGCTCTTGATGCTGTTCATCTGTTTGCCCCTTCCTACCTTCGTTGAATTCCGGCAACGACCACCGCCACCGGCGCGGGAATGCATCCCGTCTACACTTGGGTATATGCAAACCAGGGGAGAAATCTTACACTAAACCAGAATTATTTTTTCCGGGGGGGGGACGTATGCCGACCGCGCCACAGCAGTTGCCAGACCAATCGCCGTTTACGCGACTCACGCTGATCCAACGTCTACAGGGGCAGCAGGACGCACAATCGTGGCAGGAGTTTGTCACCCACTACCAGGGGTACATGTACCGGCTGGTGCGCCGGATGGGACTCCACCATCACGATGCAGAAGAGATCGTGCAGGATGTCTGCCTCAAGGCTTGGCAAGCCCTCCCCACCTTTGCCTACGATCCCGGCAAGGGGCGTTTCCGGGGGTGGCTATGGCAGGTGACGGCCAATGAGGTCCGGGCCGGGTGGCGCAAACGCCGTCTCGAGAACACGCTGCTGCGCGAGCAGGATGCCGCCATGCAGGAGCTCCCCGACCCGGCCGGCGCGCTCGGGGCGCAATGGGCGGAAGAAGAGTGGCGCGCCCATGTCGCCACCGTGGCTTGGCAGAACATCCGCCACGACTTCGAGGAGCGCACGCAACAGGTGTTCGAGAAACTATCCAAGGGCGTGGCGGCGGAGGCCGTTGCTACCGAGCTGCAGCTCGCCCCCTCCAGCATCTATGTCTACAAAAAAAGAATCCAGGATCGCCTCCGCCAGGAGATCCGACGTCTGAATGACGTGCTGGATTGAACACGGCGGCGCAGCGCCGCCCGCCCCGGGCCGGCGACTCCGTTCAACCGGCGCGCGCTCTGGGCCAGGGCGTCACAAGACTCATGGCCCTGCCGCCGCCCCCCGCACCACCCGCACGCCGGCCGGCCACGTGGCATCTTTGCGGGAGAGTTCCGTGCCGGGGGAGATCTGTACCACCTCCATGGCCGGACAGCGCGCCAGCAGATCCGCCGGCAGCTTGCGCAAGCCATACGCGCGCAGTTCCCGCAATGGCATACCATAAAGCGCCTCAAACGCCACCACCGGCGCACCGGAAAGATCCAGCGTCTGCAACGGCATCCCCCGTAGCGGTTGTAGATCGCGCACCGCCGTGTCATGCAAATCCAACCCCACCAGCGGTAGGCCCGCTAACGGCAACAAATCGTTGGCCGCCGCCCCGGTAAGCCGCGCCACCAGCCCCGCAGCCGTCGCCTCCAAGGCCAGTCCCGCACGGCCGTCATGCAGGGCGCGTACCGCCCAAACCACAAACGCGCGTTGGGCCGCATTGGTGGCGGCGCCCGGGTTACGACGCTGGCAGAAGATACCCAATGCCGTCCGGCTCTCCTGCGCTGTGCGGCTGCCGGCGGCACGCGCCTCTTCCAGCAACGACCGAAAGGCCTCGGGTGGCAACCCCGCGGCGGACGCCTGCGTCGCTACCAATTGCCGGCCATGCTCCGCCAGCGCCAGGCCGGCGGCATGCTGCCGGAGACGTGTGGCGGCCCGTCGGGCGGTCTCGCGCCTCCCCCGCGCCCCGGTAGTCTCCGGCGCTGGAGATGGCCGGCGGCGCTCGTCCCCCTGTATATCCTCCCAAGAGTGCCATTCGTGACAAAAAGCCGCCTCCGCTTGGGAAAACTGCTCCTGGCCCAGATAGATCCAACCTGTCAGATCCCAGGCCTCGACCTGCCCGGGATCCACACCGACCACCGTGCGCAGCGTCGCCAGCGCCTCGTCATACGCCAGCGCCCGCAGTTGCGCCCGCGCGTCCGCCAACAAGCGCGGCACCGCCGCCCGCGTCAGTTGCGCCCGCACGGCCTGCTCCTGACGCAGATTCACCAGCGCAGTGCGCGTCTCGTCCCGGCTGGCACGGATACGGGCCACCGCCACCCCGCCGACCACGACCAGTGCCATCAGGCTGGCCGCCGTGACCCACGACACCGCACGGTGCCGCTTCACCACCAGCCACAGCAGGCGCAGCGGTCCGGCCGTTTCCGCGGAGGTGGCATAGCCGTTGGTATAGGCCTGCACATCTACCAGCAGGGCCTCGGCCGTCTGATACCGCTTCGCCGGTGCGCGCGCCAGGGCCTTAACGGCAATCGCCGCCAGGGGCGGCGGGATCGTGCGGTCCGGGACACGTTGCCGGGGCGGCACCATCACACCTGCCACGGTTCTGGCCAGTACTTCCGCTATATGCGACCCGGTCACCGGCGGCTGCCACGTCAGCATGGCATAGAGCAGCGCTCCCAACGCATAGGTATCGGTGCGCACATCCACCGCCGTGCCCTGCGCCTGTTCCGGCGCCATATACCCCGGCGTCCCCTTGACTGTGCCCGCCATGGTCTCCGCTGGCGCCGCCGCCATCTCGCACGGCCGCCCCGGCGCATCCGGCGGGTCGCCGAGGCGCTTTGCCAGCCCCCAGTCCATCAGACGCACCTCACCAAACTTGCCGATCTGCACATTGGCTGGCTTGATATCGCGGTGCAACACACCTTGTGCATGGGCAAAGGAAACGGCATCGCAGACACGCACAAAGATGTCGAGCAGCACCGGCAGCGGATAGGACGCCCTGGTCTTGGCATCGCCAGCGCGTAGCCGCCCCAAAACCGCCTCCAGCGTCTCGCCGGACAGCAGCTTCATGGTAAAATACGGACGTCCATCCGGCGCGAGCCCCAGATCATGCACCGGCACAATGTGGGGGTGCTCCAGTTGCGCCAGGATGCGCGCCTCACGGATAAACGACTGCAAGGAGCGGCCGGCACGCGGGCGAGCCAAGGCCACGTCGCGGCAGGTGTCGCGATCGCGTACCTGCACGATCTCCTTCTCACCCCCCGCGCCCAGCGGCTGTGCCAACAGATATTTCTCCGCGGGTGGCCGCGTCAACGGGAGCTCCGCCTCTGACAGCGCGGGCGCCACCCTCCCCTGCGTATAATACTGCCGCAACCAGCCATCATCCCCGCCGGGCGCCGGTTCTATCACTTGCGTTCCGGACATACGAAACAGTTTAGAACGCGACCGGCCGCCACACAAGCTTGGAAACGGCGAAGCCCCAAGGGAGGCATGGTCTTTTCCTGAAGCGCCACCTAACGCAGGCTGGCTGTAGCAAGGGCTTTGTGGTAACCGCAGAAGCCGCTTTTGTGTATGCTAGCAGTGGCGAGGTGTTGGTTGGCAGAGGATTTGGACAC
>CAIOST010000109.1 GCA_903861045.1 uncultured bacterium
ACATCCAACATCCAACATCCAACATCCAACATCCAACATCCAACAACCAACGCCCAACGGAACTTCGTGCAAATTATTGCGGGGGCTATCGCCTTGGATGTTGGGCGTTGAATGGCGCCCATCTGCGGTTCGGCGGAACAAGTTTGTCGTTTTTTGCGACCGTAGTATTTGTCCAGAGGAACTTGTGTGTAAAGGGCAGGGCAAGCCCACCGGGGAGCGGCCGTGCGCGGCTTTCGGCGGTTTCGATCTCGTCTACGACTCCGGTGGACGCGTACGGCGCGCTTACGTTGGACGATTGGGCAGGCACACCTCGTGAACCGGTATCGTCGCCGTAATCGTCAACCGACGCTCTCGCTCCCTGTTGGGCGTTGTTGCCCAATCTTCCGCAGTTTGGGGACACTCTTATTGCCTGTGCGCTGGGGGGGGTGCTAGGATAGTCCCATGTCTAAGGGTTCTCCTCGTAAATGGTGGCGTGTTGGCCTAGTACTTTTGGTGGTTGGGTTGGTGCTGTTGAATCTGTTGGCCTATCGGCATGGCTGGGCCATGATGCACTTCCGCACGACCGGTGCGCGCACGCGTCAGCCAGAGTCGCTGTCGGTCTGGCAGAAGCTCCGGGTGCTGGTCTGCGGGGTGAATATCCCGCGGCCGCACGGGCAGGGGAATCCGTCGACCGTCGGGCTGCCGTTCCGTGAGCTCACGATCCCCGGCACGAACGGCATCCAACTCGGCGGCTGGTACTGTCCGAAAAAGGATGCCACGACGCTGGTGGTGCAATTTCATGGCTATGCCAGTGACAAGTCCCGCCTGCTGACGGAGGCCCGGCAGTTCCAGGAGCTGGGGTGTGCCGTGCTGCTGGTGGACTTTCGCGGGTCGGGGCAGTCGTCGGAGTCTGAAACCACCGTGGGTTATACGGAGGCGGAGGACGTGGCCGCGGTGGTGGCCTTTGCGCGTGAGCAGTGGCCGGGGATGCGGCTGGTGCTCTTTGGGCAGTCTATGGGGGCGGCGGCGGTTTTGCGGGCCATCAGCCAACTGGAAGTACGGCCGGATGCCATGATTCTGGAGGCTGTTTTCGATACGATGTGCAACACGGTACGCCACCGCTTTGCCGCTATGCATGTGCCGGCGTTTCCGGCGGCAGAGTTGCTGGTCTTCTGGGGGGGGTGGCAGATGGGGTTCAACGGCTTTGCGCATAACCCCGTAACGTACGCCGCGGATGTCACCTGTCCGGCGCTGGTGATGCATGGAAATGGCGATGTGCGGGCGCACTTGGAGGATGGGCGGCGGGTCTTTGCGCAGTTGCGTGGCCCGAAAACGTTTGTGGCTTTTGCGGCGACGGGGCATGAGCCGTATGTGCGGCGGCATCGGGAAGAGTGGCGGGCCGCCGTGAGCGGGTTGCTGGCGCAGGTCGCGGCCAAGCCCGCTGAGCCCGAGGCTGAACATCGATAGGGGGCGCAGGGTTCAGGGTGCGGGGTTCAGGCGGAGCCCCGGTGAGGCGGCTATTTTGACTACGCGTTCCGACTACGTGTAAGCGGATGGTGTATGTGTAGCCGTGTACGCGTGGGTGTAAGAGTGGGTGTAAGTGTCATTCACCTGAACCCTGACCCCTCGTTGGGCTGATGGCGCCTGAAAGCGGTGCCGTCCTGCGGTTGTCACCGCACTCCAGACGTGCCGCGACGGTGTGGAGTGCAGCGGCAAGCGGTACCCCGCGCGACGCCGCTTTAGCAGCAGGTGGAGTCGACTGGAAGCGCGGCCCCGCCCTGCGCCGCCATCCTCGTCGCGATCGTTGTCGCGATCGTTGTAGGCCGCAACTCCGATTGCGGCCCATTCCAAGGCCGGAACCGGAGTTCCGGCCCACCGAACGCAACCTTGTAATGAAACAGGGATGCGCCCGAGTTACTGCATCCATCCTGCAAAATCTTGACAGAACTTCGTGTCCGAATCTACCATAGGAGCGCTTTGCATCATTATCTGATAAGTCTCAAGCTGAGCGGGCGCAGGTCTGGATGGCATCGCCAGCGCGGTCACGTATGCGGCCTGTGGCGGTCTGGTCAAACAGATGGAGTGCTTAGCCTGAACCCTGAACCCTGAACCCGAACTCAGGCGCCTGAGCAGGTGTCTGCGTGGCAACAAGGCGCCGTGCCGCCAGAGGTGGCAAGCACGGGGAAGAGGTGATTGGATGAGCGTGCGCGGTATTATTTTTGACATGGATGGTGTGCTGTGTGATTCCGAGCCGTTTATCTGTGAGGCGGCCTGCCGGATGTTTGCCGAGCAGGGCGTGCAGGTGCAGCCGGAAGACTTTAAGCCGTTTGTCGGCACCGGCGAGGACCGCTTCCTGGGCGGGGTCGCCGAGCAGTATGGCGTGAAGTTCGATCTGGATCGCGACAAGGGGCGCACCTATGCCATCTATCAGGAGATCATTCGGGGCCGGTTGCAGCCCATGGCCGGGGTGCAGGCGTTCCATGCGGCCTGCCGGGCACGCGGGTTGCGCCTGGCAGTGGCCAGTAGTGCGGATGAAGTGAAGGTAAAGGCCAACTTGGCGGAGATTGGGTGCGCGCCGTCGTGGTTTGATGCCGTGATTAATGGGCTGATGGTGGTGCATAAGAAGCCGGCACCGGACATTTTCCTGCTGGCGGCGGAGCGGATTGGTGTGCCGCCTGCGGAATGCCTGGTGGTGGAGGATGCGCCGTCGGGGCTGCGCGCGGCCAAGGCGGCCGGGTGCGCGGCGTTGGGGATCCTTTCCAGCTTTGATGACGCCACGCTGCGTGCGGCGGGTGCCGCCTGGACGGTCTTGGACCTGGCGGAAGCCTGCGGCCTGCTGCCAGAGTTGCTGGCCTAGATACGCAAACAAAGAACGGCGACCCGGAGGTCGCCGTTCTTTGTTTCTGGAGCCGTACCGGCCGGCAGCTTATTCCGGCATGCCCATCCCAGGCGGCATGCCATTGGGGGCGCCGGCGGGGCGATCAAAAATGGTGGTGATCTTGGCCTTGGCGCGCAGCCCGGCCAGATAGCTCTGCATGGCTTTGCCCACCTGCTTGTCTTCCCACTCCTTGGTGAAGGCTTCCCGGTTCATGGCCGGCGGGGCCTTGATGAGGATGTGGCTGGCCTGCACGGTTTCCGGGGTGGCGGGCGTGGCGCCGCTGCCGGCCTTGGCCTCGTTGCGGGCGGTGACCTTGATGACGTGAAAACCGAAATCGGTCTCCACGACCGGGCCGATCTCGCCGATCTTCTGCGAGAAGGCCGCCTCGGCAAACGGCTTAACCATCCGTTCGCGTTCGAAGGCGCCTAGATCGCCACCGGCCTGCTTGCCGCTCGGGCAGTCGGACATGTCACGCGCCAGCTCGGCGAAGTTCGTGCCGGCCAGCAGTTGGGTGCGGATGGTGTCAATCTGCTCGCGCTTGGCCAGGCGTTCCTTGCTCTTCTCGGCAAAGGCCGCTTCCAGGGTTTTCTCGTCTTTTGGCAGCTTGCTGCGCACCTGGGCGTCGATCAGTTTCTCAATCAGCAACTGGTCGTCGAGTTCCTGCCGGGCCTTGGCCTCGCCGCCGGGCATCTTCTTGATCATGTCTTCCAGGGTGGTGCCCTGTTTGGCGGCCATCTCTTCAAACGGCAGCAGGAGCTTCTTGCGCTCCGCGTCGTTAATGGCGAGCTTCTGGTGGCGGACTTCGCCGAGCAGCAGCGTCTTGGCGACAAAGTCGTTGACCATGCTGGAGGCGAAGTACTGCGATGCCATGGCCTGCTGCTCTTCCGGCACCTGCCGAGCCTCGAGGACGGACTGTACCTGCTGCATCAGTTCGGCGCGGGAGAGCGTAACGCCATCGACGGAGGCGGCGATGCCCGTCACCGTATTGTCCGTCGGCATGGCGGCCGAAGAGGTGATCACCGGTGATTTTTCCGGCGTGGCGGTGGCGGCGGTGGTGGTTTCCTTTTTGCAGCCGGAGGCACACAAGCCGAGCAGCAACAAGGCTGGGGACGCATGGAGCAGGATGCGCATGGACGACTCTTTCCAGGGTTGAATCCGCTTGTGGCGGACATAGTCCCGGGCCAAATAACCAGCACGCACCTTGCGCGCCGGTTCGGCCCAACGGGGATCTATAATAACAGAACGGCCATCCCTCGCAAACCAGTTTCACGGCGTAGAGCCGCTGACGGGCGCATCCCTGTTCCCCTTGCTTTGCGTTGTAGTGTTGTAGGCCGCAACTCCGTTTGCGGCCCATTCCATGGCCGGAACCGGAGTTCCGGCCTACTGAACGCAACTCTGTAATGGAACAAGGATGCGCCCGCCGCTGACGGGCGCATCCCTGTTTTCGCTGACTGGCAGCTCGCCGGGATGAAGGTGGCAGGTGGTAGCGGGAAGCAGGTGGCAGGTGATAGGTGGCAGGGTGAATTTCAACGCCCAACGCCCAACATCCAACGCCCAATGGAACTTCGTGCATGCCCTTGCATGTTGGAGGTTGGGCGTTGGGTGACACCCATCTGCGGTGCGACGGAACAAAGTTGGCGCTTTAGCAGCCGTGGTATTTGTTCGGGAGAACTTGTGTGTAAAGGGCAGGGCGAGCCCGCCGGGGAGCACCTTCGCGCTGCTTCGATGGCTAGCGGCGGAACGCCCCCGTCCCACCTTCGCGCCGTTGCGCCTTGGCGCCTTGGCGTTAGAATCATCGTAGCGCATGGGGACGGCGGGTTCGGCGGCCCCGCCCGTGTCTGCCACTCCGGTGGACGCGTACGGCGACGATTACGGTGGACGATTTGGAATGCACATATCGTCAACCGAGCGCCCATCTGCCAACTCCCGCAGTTTTTGGGAGGGGCCCCAAACTGCGGAAGATTGGATGGTTGGAAGGTTGGAAGATTGAGATACTCCGCGCCCGGCATGGTCGATTTTGCACCTGCGGCCGGGACTGGGTTTCTCAATCACTGCTTGATAT
>CAIOST010000110.1 GCA_903861045.1 uncultured bacterium
GGATGAATCGATTGCGTATGGCCGCACCGCGTGGCAAATCCGCGCAACAGTCCTCCGGAGGAGGGCACGGAAATGCTACGCCCGCTCCGCGCCTCCGTGACTCCAGCGTAGCGGGTGGTGAATCCAAACGAGGTTAGCGATACAGGGTTATGCGCCACACCCGGCTTAGTTTACAGCAAACGTGTCGATGAAAATGAATTTTCTAGCGGGTGTTTTATGGGGCCCGGGCGGGAATCGCCATGTTCATGGCCAGCGTACACGCCTCCCGCGGCCCGGGGCGGGCCGTGGCTACGAACGGCCGCCTGCGACCAGCTGTGGCTCAAGGACACGCACGGCGGGTCCGGCGGCCCCGCCTACCGGACGCGTTACGTTTGTGATCCGGGCGAACCGCCCGGTGAGCCGACCTTCGCTGGCTGCCGCTGGAGCTTTCATCGTGCGTCGATCTTCACGCCCTGAACCTGGAACACGGACGCAGTCGCCAGCGGCACATCGGCAGCGGCATCCACCACACCGCCATCGCCGAGTCCGCGCCAGACGCCGGTGCGCAGCGACAACCGTTGCAAGGTTGCAGCCGCCTCGGCAACGGAGAGTTTCCGGACCTCGCCGCCGTTCACCTGAACGGTGTAGCTGCCCGCCGCCATATCGGCCGCGATGACCACGGCAAGCTTCTCGCCGGCGGCGTACGTCCCAAGGTCAGTCACGACCTTCCCGTCCGCCGCCTGAAGCAGGCCGGTCTCCGTGAGCATGACCCGGATGGGCCGGCGGCTGGCGGCGTCACAAAGCTCAACCTCCAGCCGGGCGTTGGCCTGGGCCGGCGTCAGTTCCAGCTCAGCGCGAACCTTCGCCGACTCAGGAAACGTGCGCACCGCGCGGGCATAGTCGCAGGGGTCGCCGTCGCGCAGCTCCAGGCCGCGCTTTCCGGCGCGCTCTACGAGCGACACCGGCGCCCATTTCGGGCTGTAGAGGTTCCACCCCGTCACGACGGCGCCGGGCGCCATCTTGGTGAAATCATCGGCGGGAAACGCGGTCTCGTCCGCCTTGATCGGCAAGGGGATGCGCGCCACCCAGATATCCTCCTTGTTCATGCTGTAGACCAGCCACATCGCCTGCTGGTCGGCGAGCGTGCCATCATCGGCCCACTCGGCCAGGCCGCGCATGTATTGCGCACCGAGATCCTTGTATTTGCCCGTATACCGGAGTCGAGGCAACTCGCCCTGAACCACCCGCATGTCGTGGAACGCACAACCATCGTCGCCGTGCACGATGGCGAGGGGATAGCGCTTACTCCGCGCCGGGTCAGGGTTGTAGACCAGCGCGAACCGGCCGTCGGACGTCTTTTGCCCCCAGATCTTCCCCGAGCCGGCGAGAAGCGTGGACGGCTGGACCGGTTTCGACCAGTTCTTGCCGGCGTCATCCGACCGCGTGGCGTACCCCATCTTGCTGAGTCCTACCAGGGTGCCGTCCTGCCGGTGATAGAAGCAGAGGGCCTTGCCGAACTTCCAAAAGCCGACCTTGTTGAGGTCGGGATTGTCATGCCACGGCATGCGGCGCGCGCCGAGGAATACGCCGTAGTCCTGCTGCTCGAGCAACAGGTTGCTTCCCGCGGCCTCGCGGCAGGCCGCCACGAATCCGGCGTCTGTGGCCGTCTCGAAAGACGGCGGTTGCCCCGGCACGGGGCAGACCAAGGTGAAAACCTTTCCCAGGTGATGATCGGCGGTGATTTCGCGAACCAGCAGCACCTTCTTAATGGCTTCCGTGACCTCGCCAGATTCCGGTTTCGCGGCAGAGAAGGCCAACATCCGGCCGTTGCTCGCACGGTAAAAATAGAAGCGGGTGGCCCAGGCGAGTTCGCGTGGAAAGAGATCCGTCGGCGCGGACCAATCCAGGCCATTCGTCGAGGTGGCGTAGACGACCTTGTTGGGCGGCACATCCTCGTCCTTCGGCGACATCGCCCAAGCGGCATAGAGCCGGCCTTTCCAGACGGCCAGATCCTGGTGGTGGGCGTAGGTCCAGCCGTCGCCATCCGCGAGTTCCGGCTTCCCCCTGCTGGCGCGAAATACTTGCAGGTTCTGCACCCCGACGACCGGTTTCAGGCCGCCATCGGGCAACTGCATGTTGATCCGGCGCTGCTCATCGCCGCGCACCTCGATAAGGGGCGGCAGATACGTGTAAGCGCCTGCCGGCACCGGCGCCTCCTGTCCGCCGGGCGGCGTCCAGAACAGGCGCAAGACGGCCTGCTTGCCGCCCTTGCCGCGCGCGAAAAAATACTCGATTACAATGGCCATTGGCCGGGCCTTCGCAAGCGCCACCTTGCCGGTGCGGGCGCCGTCAAGGGCCCAGCCGTCAATGACCGGCTTTCCATCCAGCTTCACGCGCACGCCGGTGTCCGCCTCGGCGCGCAAGAGATATTCGCCATCCGCGGGAGGCGTGAGCATCCCTGTGAACCGTAGCCCCCAGTCGCTACTCCCTTTGTCCATGGGACCGATCTCAGCCGCGTTGCCCGACTCCCCCAAACGTTGCAGATTGGCGTCGCCGAACAATTCATAGGCGAGCCCGACGGCCGGCATGCCCATGGGCGGTTGCGCGGCCCAGCCGCCCGTTGCCCCCGCCAGGCAGAGGGCAGCGCCCAGAGTCGTGCTCAGTGCTCGTTCCATGCTCGTCCTGCTTGTCTGTTTCATGGCTGTAGGTGTTCCTGGATCAACCGCCGGGCCTCCGCGTATTGGCGGGCCTGCAGCGCGCTAAAGATTGCCTCGTGCTCCTTGATGGCCCCCCGCATGACCCCGGGCCGGGCCGCCGTGGCCTGCATGACCGGCTGCATCAACTCCAAGACCTGCGCATAGAGCATATCGATCAGCGGGTTGCCCAGCGCGCTCACGATCTGCCGGTGGAATTCCAGATGATGGCGCTGATACGCCGCCGCATCCCCCGCCCCGGCCGCCTGCCGTTGCTGCTCCAACTTCTCGGCCAGCGCCGTCAGGCAGGTCGCATCCGGCCGTGCGGCAAGGGCATCGATCGCGGCCGACTCGAACAACAGGCGCAGATGCCGGACCTGTTCCGCCTCCGCACGATTCACACTCAAGAAGGAGCGCACATTCTGCTGCAAGGCATGGAGGAAACTGCTGAGGTCGTTGCGCCGAACCACGGTGCCAACGCCGTGCCTGATTTCAACCAGTCCCTTGATTTCCAGCGAGCGTAACGCTTCGCGCAGGACCCGGCGCCCCACGCCCAGTTGCGCCGCCAGCGCCGCCTCCGGAGGCAGCCGTTCGTTGGGGGGAAATTCGCCACGGAGAATCCGCCCTTCCAGTTGCTCCACAACCTGTGCGTAGGCACCACGCGGCGCGATCTCATCGAAACTGTGCATATCTCCTCCACAAGGGAACACAGCCAAAATACGACAAGGCATGACATATGTCAACTGTTGGATCGAGCGCGGAAGGGTCATGGTCCAGGGGGCCTTCCTGTATCTCGTCCATAACTTCAAGTTACCCCCTCGATCATTCGCGGCGCAGCCGCGCGGCGGGCTTGCCTGTAACTTCAGGTCGTAGCCACGACTGCTTGCTTCATAATCCTAATCGTAATCCTAATCGTAATCATCTCCGTGGCAGCAGATTACGATTAGGAATGCGTTGGGATGCATCCGCCGATAAAGTTACCCCGTCCCGATCATTGTTCTGATCGTTGTCTGACGAAGATCGGGACAACGGAACCTGCGGTGCCGCAGCTCCCCGGTGGGCTGGCCCCACCGGCAGCACA
>CAIOST010000111.1 GCA_903861045.1 uncultured bacterium
ATCCCTAATGCCGGATTAGGATGTTTTTCCGTTGATTTTGTATCCAAAGATACTTTGATATGGAAATTTAACCCAAATTTTGATAGATCATATACACAGGCAGAACTTGACGCACTCGAACTCCCTGCTCAAGAGTTTATTGGGTATTATGGTTATCGGTTTAAGGGAGTTTATTATCTGAGTTGCGACAATACGCATTATATCAATCACTCTGAACACCCAACTATGTACTCAGAAGAAACGGGCTTTCTCGCATACGCTGCCAAAGATATCTATCCGGGAGAAGAAATTGTAGATGATTATCGGAACTTAGGAGAAACAGAAGAGGATGCTGATTTCAATCTCCGCTGGTATAGAAATAGATGATGAACTTAGAAGTTCAAATGCGCCAAAATACAATACCTATTTATTTGATGGAATGTAGTTTGTTTATAGGACTTGGTATGGAAAAGTATGTTGGCGCACTTCACTTCATTTGCGCGGCAGAGACATTTAACGGGTTACACCCGAATGTCTTTGTTCCAAAATCATTTACATACAATCATTTATCTACATACGAGGAGTGTGTGAACGCGCTTTTGTGCAATGAAGAAGTCATTCAATATATTCAAAAAAATGGGAGGGGCAAATTGTTAACTTGGTTGCCTAATGAAACCACAGAAAGTTTAGCAAAGGGATTAGGACTTGAAATTTGTCTGCCTCCTGTTGCCCTTCGGAATCATTGGGGTAGCAAAGTCAATACAAATCGCCTTGCCGAGCGCGCAGGCATACCTTGTGTACCTTATGTACTGAGTGTTGTAGAGGATTATGAACACCTTCGCCGCCTTGCTGCACATTTGGGGACACATTTGGTCGTTCAAATGCCACACGGATATGGAGGAGAGGCGACTTTTTTCATTTCCGATAAATCCGATTTTGAACAATATCAACATCTCATTTCAAATGGGGAGGAAATGAGAATTATGAAACGAATTGATTGTATGAGCACGGGTTTGGAAGGCTGCATTACGCGATACGGCATTGTGACCTCACCTCTGTTTTTGGAACTCATCAGCATTCCCGAATTAAACCTTTATTCAGGCGGCTGGTCGGGAAATGAATTATTTTTTAATGCGTTTCCCGAATCTATTTTAACAGCAGCCCAAAACTATGCTGTCAAAATGGGCGAGCAATTGCGTCAAGTAGGCTATAAAGGTCATTTTGAAGTTGATTTTTTGATAGATAAAGCGAGTAATATTTTGTATTTGGGTGAGATGAACCTTCGTTTTTGCGGTTTTACGCCCATGTTTGCTCATGTTCTGATGATGCAACAAGATGCACCTCTTTTTTTGTTCCACCTCGCAGAATGGTTAGATATTTCTTATGATGTAGATATTGACAGTTTAAATCGGCGTTGGATGACTCCGCCTCAACAGAGTTCATTATCTTTTTTGTATATGCATCATGTGTTTGAATCATGTACAAACCCAATTCCGTCAGGCATTTATCGAATGAATCCTGATGAAACGGTGGTTTTTGTGCGTCCTGAGACATCTCCGCCGCCTTTAAATTCAGATGAAATCTTTTGGTTTAGTGTAGTACCTGACACGCAGATACTTAAAAAAGGGAATGAGGTCGGTGGGTTACTCGTTCCTGAACGTGTCACAACTGATGGCAAACACTTGAATACAAAAACGAAAGCATGGATAAAAGGCTTAAGAAAAATAGGCGATGCCAAATTCAAGCAATATCGGCAGTGTCAAGGCGCAATAGCGGCTCCGCCACTTATTGCGCCGTATGGGAAAGTTGAAACATTCGGGGGAATACACTAAACCGTTATTCCGCCCTTCTACATGTTTTCACGATAATTTAGGAAAAACCGATGAAACCCCCGGCCTTGTCTTCTTGCCCACCCGCCTAAACCACCGTTCCAGCCGATTCGCGTCAACGTTTGGTGTGTTCATTCTGGCATCTTTTGCGCAGGCGGCTGAACGGGTTCGTTAGCCTGTATAATTCACATATTCATAATGAAGGTTTGAACTTATGGCGGATGTCAAATCATACAAAGAAACATATCACCATATTGGGCCATTAACTTCTGGTGGGCAGGCAACAACTAAAATCGGATATGAAAATAATGATAAAGAAAAAGCAAAAAGTGTACTAATAAAAGTGCTAAATCGTCAATCGGATCCAGAACGTCGTGCCAGAATGCACAGGGAATACACTGTTCTGCAAACACTCAAACATGATGCAATCCCAAAAGTTTTCGACTCAAACACCGACTATTATCTTGATAC
>CAIOST010000112.1 GCA_903861045.1 uncultured bacterium
CCGCTACGCCAGCGCTCTGAATCTTCTACTTGGAAAGAAAAAACATCCCACTCTCTGCGCGTCCAGTGGCTCCATTTAACTGAGCACGGGCGGCTCCATTTTGGTGAGCGCCATAGGGGGGAGCGGTGAACCAATTTTTTGGACAGGATTAACAGGATTTTGGTAACTGCTCAGGTAGCCGCCCCCAAGCGGGCGGCTACCTGAGCGTGATCGGCAGGTGACAGATACCGACCCTGGGGCGAGGATTATGCGGTATTAGTCGTCGGCCCGAAGGGCCTGCCGAGAAACACACGTTGTAGCGCATCCAGCGCGTTGACGCTGTTCTTCCGGGCGGTGGACACGTGAGCTGTGGATACGGCAGAAGTTCTCAAGAGCCCGGAAGCTGCGGAAGGTGCCCGAGATCTTCTGCCGCAGCTTCATCATCCGAAGATCGCGCTCCGACTGGTTGTTATCGAAGGGCACCGCGAAGTCGCGCATGAAGGCGACCCCGGATGCCCCGGCTGCCCGCCGGTGGGCCGTCCGCTTTTCCGACGCAGGCTCTTCGGTTTGGGCTTGGCCAGTCCATCGGAGGAGGGCGGCTTGTGGCTGTTATGTGCACAACTCCCGCCGGAAGTCAGCCACGAGCGGATACAGATACACGTCCTTGGCCGCCGTGCGGATGCGGTGGGCGCGGTCGTTACGGGTGCGGCCCCGGGTCTCGCCCAGCCGCAGCCAGTTCCAGCACGCACACAGTTCCTGGCTCAGACGCACACAGTTCCTGGCTCAGACGCATGCGGTTCCACTCGGGATGGGCGGCAAGCCAGTCGCGAATCAATCCAAGATCGGCCTCCCCGACTTTTCGCCCTTGCATGACCATGACATCTGCCATGCCCGAATAGTACAACAACCACGCCCGTTGAGTTCAGCCCTAAAAACCACGATTTTCGCTGGCGTTTAGGGGGGGGGAGAGATTACGCAACGTGCTGATGAATCAGGCTGGAACCAAAAACGTAACTACTCAGGCGCCCGCCCGCAGCGGGCGGGCACCTGAGCAGTTACCCTGTATTTAGAAGCGCCAGTTGGCGACGATCATGGCGGGGGCCAGGGCTTTGGGGCACTCTTGGAACCAAGCGTTGTTGTCGCGGATGATGTTGACGGCGCCCAGTTGTACGCCGCCATCCGCTCGTGCGGCGATGTTCACAAGTCCCAGTTGCAACCCGGAGAGGTTGCCGGCGTAGTTGACCACGCCAACTTGCCACCCGGTGCAGCGGCCGCCCGCCAAGTTAACCGCGCCGGCCTGCCACCCCAGGAAGTCCCCCTTGTCATAGTTGACCAAGCTGAACTGTGCGCCGATGTAGCCGTCGCCATAGTTCATGGCCCCCAGACTCGCTCCGCCGCTCCTGCCGGAGGTGCCGTTGACAATGCCGATCGCCAGGGAATTCTGGGGATTCTCCCCCCAGAGGCTGAGGGTCAGGCCAGCAATGGGTTCGGTTTTCGGATAGAGGGCGACATCCGGTGTTAGACTCGCCTGGAACGGCTGTTCCGCGGCCGTGGCGCTCCCCAGCAAACCCAGAATCCCTAGATAGATGAGTGCTCGTTTCATGATGCTGCTCCCCCTGCTTGCATTCATATGCAAAACATGTCGCCAGTATAGCTCATTCCCGCCCAGGTGCAAGGGTTCTCCATCGCATGGAGAAGTGTTAGTTGACCGTTCGTTGACCAGGAATCCGTGTTGAACCTCCCTTGGGGTGTGCTATGCTTTCCTGACCTGCATTTGGACCACCGCAGAGGGAGTAGTTGGCGATGAAACATGGTGTGCACAATCGGGGTTTGGGCCTGCGGCCGTCTTCTTTGTTGGACGATGAAGACCCGTTGCGGGAGAAGCCCATCTATATTGCCGAGCGTAGTGGCCCGCGCCGCTGGCCGAAGCTGGTGCTGGGGGGGGCCGTGATCCTGCTGGTGCTAATCGGCTTGCTGCCTCGCATCTTGTCGCTGAGCCCCTGCCGGACCCTGATCCTCAAGAAAGTCAACACGGCGCTCGCGCCGGCCACCTTGTCGGTGGATGATTGGTCGCTACGCTGGTTCGGCGGCATGGCCTTTGTCGGGTTGCGCTTCTCTGATGCCGAGCGGGGGGTCGAGGCGCAGGTGGTGAAGATCAACAGCTCGGGTGGCTTGGTGGGGGTGCTCCCCGGCAGCCCGCTGAATCTGCATACGATTACGGTGGAGGCGCCCGAGGTGACGGTGCGCTTGGCACGTGCCCAGCCTGCTTGGCAGGGGACGGCTGCGGGTACGGGGACCTCGGGGGGGGGCGATCCGGACGTGACGCCCGATGAGTCGCCGGTGGCGGTCAAGCCGCCGACGGTGGCCACGGCGGGGCGGTTACGCCCGCTGTGCGGCAAACTGGTGGTGCAGGGCGGCCGACTCGAGGTGGCAGGGGCCGGCGCCACGCCCTTCGTGCTGGAGCATCTTGCGGTGCAGGCGGATGTGCAGTCTCTGGCGTCCCCGGTGGTGCTCAAGCTGGCGGCCTTTGTACCCTGGAAGGACGATGCGGGTGTGATCTCGCTGGAGGGCACCCTGCCGAGCCTGAATGCGCTGCTGGTGGCCGGTGCACCGGTGATGGAGGAGCAGTTGCGACTGGGTGTCAAACAGTTGGATCTGCAGGGGTTCCGCGCCTTGCTGGAGGCGCTGACGGGGCAGCCATGGGTGCGGGGTGTCATGGCCAATGGTTCGGTGCAGCTCACCTATCGCGGGCGTGAGGATCTCCATCTGGTGGCGGATCTGGCCGTGGCGCAGCTTTCGGTGGAACCGCCCGGCAAGCCGGTTTCGCCGCCGGGTGATCTGCGGGTACAGGCGGATTGTTGGTATGACGACGAGCGGATCAAAATCGATCAGCTCATCTGCTCGTCCCCCTGGCTGGCCTTGCAGGGGTCGGGGCAGTTCAGGCTGGCGCCGGATGCCAATGGCCGCCGCATCGGCGACCTGATTGCCCGGGCCGAGGTGGACCTGCAGGCTCTGACGCGCGATTTTGGCTCGCTGCTGCAGTTGCGTGACGACTTTCGGGTGGAGCGTGGCTGGCTGCGTCTGGATGCCGCGGTGAATGGCACGGCCGAGGCGCTGGAGATCCGCGGGGATCTGGTCACCAGCAATCTGGCCTTGCGCTCCCAAGCCGAGTTGTTTGTGCTGCAGCCCGCTCCACGGATCAAGCTGGATGTCAGCCTGCCGTATGAACAACCGGTGGCGGTGCGCGAGCTGCTGGTGGAGCTCCCCTTTGCGCGCCTGACGGGTAAGGGGCGTATGGATCAGGGGGCGGCCCGCCTGAATCTGGACCTGGCCGCTTTCACCAAGGATTTCCGGCGGGTGCTGACCAACTGCCCGACCTTGACCGGTACGTTGCAGGCGGACTGGCAGAGTCGGCCGGATGGTGATCGGGTGGCGATGGAGCTGGCAGCGAACATCGCGGGGGTGCGTGCGGAGTGGCTGGGGCGCGCGGTGGCGCTCAACCAGGCGAGCCTGCAGGTGACGGGGCGGGTGCCGCTGTGGCATGGGTTGCCGCTGCCGGATGTCGCGGATCTGAAGGTGACGGGCACCGGCGAGGCGGGGAGCATCCAGGGGTCAGCGGCGCGCATCGTGATTGCCAGTAATCAGCCGCTGGTGCTGGTGGATGGCCAGTGCCGGGCGGAGTTGGATGTGGCCGCCGTGCGGCGCCTGGCCGGCGCGTTTCTGCCGGCGCTACCCGTGGATGCGGCTGTGGCGGGCAAGCTGGTTTCCGCCATCTCGCTGGGGATGCAGCAAGGCCAGACAAAAGTGCGTATGAACACCGTGCTGCAGGATGCCCGCTTGCTCACCACCGCCTGGGATGTGCGCGAGGAGGACGTGCGCTTGAAGCTCTCCTTGGATACGGATTGGGGCAAGGGTGCTTTGCGGATTTTTGATACACGCCTGGTCTCGCAATGCCTCACGCTGGATGTGCCGGAGTGGCAGGTGCAACGGCCGTTGGCCGGCCAGCCGTTGGTGATGAAGGGGGATGCCCGCGGCGAGGCCAACCTGGCCGTGCTGTCCGCCTGGCAACGGGCTGGCAAATCCGGTGCGCCCCCGCAGATCGAGGGAAAATGGACGTTCCAGGCCCAGGGGGTGCAGGACCCCCAGCAGGTAGCCGTGACGGCACAGACTACGCTGGACGGCTTCCGCTACGCGGCCACCAACAGTGTGCCGTTTGTCGAGCCGCATGCCGAACTCGCGCTCAAGGCGCTGCTGCCGGTGGACGGCCGCAATATGCAGGTGGAGAGCCTGAGCATCAAGTCGTCCCTCGTGGATCTGGACGCCAAGGGTGAGGTGGAGTCCCCCTTTCTGCGGCCGGGTGTGAATGTGACCGGAAATGCGGGGTTGAACTATAATAATATCAACCTGCTGCTGCGGGCGCGCGGCTTTACGGCGCCGGTACTGGCTGGCCAGAAGCTGCGCCCCTTTGCGCTGCGTGGACCGCTGGACGGCGGCCTGACGTCGTTGCTCGCCTTGGGCAAGGGCAATATCACGAGTTATCTGGAGTCCGCAGCGGCGTTTGGCCTCGTCGCCGCGCCGGCCGACGCCCGGGCGACGCTGGCTGACGGGGTTGTGCAGGTGGACTACCAGCCCACCTTGAACCAAGGGAAGTTTATCTGCACGCCCAGCCTGGAAGTGACGCGAGTGCCGATGCTGCTGACCCTGCCACCCAAAACCCGCCTCCTGCAGAATGTGCAACTCACCCAGGAGATGCTGGACGAAGGGTTGACGCTGTTGCTGCCGCTCTTGCATGGCAGTACCGTGCTGGGCGGGACGGTGGATTTGACGTTCCAGGAGTGCCAGGTGCCGCTGGGCCCTTCCATGACGAACGACATGACGTTCCGCGCCGCCTTGACGCTGCATAACCTGCGCTTGGTGCCAGCCGGTACGCTGGCGAAGATACTGGGAATTGCCGGGCATAGCGGACGCGAAATTTCGATCGCGCAATATGAGATCACGGCGGAATGTCAGCGGGGGCTCGTGAAACCCTCGGATCTTGTGTTCCAACTGGCTGGCACGCAGATCACGCTGGCGGGGACGGTCGGGTTGAATGGCGCGCTGGCCTATACCGCCGTCGTGCCGCTTTCCCGGGATCTAGTTGGTAAGGAGCTAGCCCGCTTCTTGGATGGTGCGGTGTTGACGGTGCCTATAACCGGCACCATCCGTGCGCCGGCGATTGATCGCAAGGCCGTGGATGGCGAAGTCAAACGGTTGTTGAACGATGCCATGCGCCAAGGGGCCGGGGATGCCCTGGGCGGGTTGCTACAGGATTTAAAGAAGAAGAAAAAAAAATAGAGCAGTTTGCATGGTGCTAGCTAGAGCCCGTCCCAAAGCCGCCCTTTTGCTTATTTGCTTATGAATGCGAACAAGTTGATGCCAGCGGCCGATGTGCGTAAATAATGGACATTTGGGGCAAGTTTGTGGTGTGTGCGTGCAACTTCAGACTTCCTTACCTCACCCCATTGGCTCAGGCTGTTTGAGCCTTGCGTAACATATTACGGTTAAACCTAGACCCGTAACTTGAACTTCCCTTCGGCCTATAATCCACGCGTGGGCAACTTGTTATAACGTGGGACCGCGAAGCCATTTGGAACTGTCCGTGCTGATCTGTTGCACAGTCATTCTCCTTTTGACGAACGCACCTTAAGCACGCGATGCACGGACATACAG
>CAIOST010000113.1 GCA_903861045.1 uncultured bacterium
GGCGGCAAACGGGCTGGGGGCACAGGAGTTGATCTTCCTCGCCGACTGGTATCTGGCGCAGGGGCAGCCGGAGCGCTACGGCGACACACGCATGGAGGCCCTGATGGCAGAGTCGGAGTACACGCTTGCCGCGCGCCTCGACCCCATGCTGCGCCCGTTGTATGAGCGGCGGGAAACAGCGCCGCCGGAACTGGATCCCGAGGCCGTAAACATCTTCAAGGTGCTGTGCCGGAAATCACAGTACCCGCAGCACTACTTCCATCAACTTCGCCAATTCTATCGGTACACACGGGACATCCGGTTGCTCGAGTGCCTGGCGGAGGGGATGCTGGGCCATACCGCGCAGCAAGCATATCTATTCCTCGACAGTCTCCAGGGCCTGCTGAACGACGTGCGCGACGAGGCCACCGTGGACATCCTCGTAAGGCATCTGGACGCGGTGCGGGCACGGGCCCGGACGCGCGTGGACCAGCGCGCTCTGGATCTTCTGAAATTGATGGCTGAGCGCCGCGCGGCAGAGCTCACCAATCAGCCGGGGTCGCATGCCAGCAAGGCCCTGGCGGCCATGCAGCGCGTGTTCAAGGGGGACTGGGACGTGGGCGAACGCCGCCTCATGGCGGACCTGCTTGCGCGACTGGGACGGATCAAGGGGGCGGAACTGGGGCAGGAACAGTTGCGCCAGCTCGCGGCGTTGTATGCCTGCCGGGAAGAGCCAGCCGAAGATCGCCTCCAGATCGCGTGGCGGCTGGCCGCAACGCTTTGGGAATACGAACGGCGGGACGAGGCGTTCAACAAGCTGGAAGCCGCGCTGGCCGAGTTCCGCGAGGGTAATCAGGGCGTGCTCCCCGCCACGGCCAACGCTGCGCTCGACTGGCTCATCAGCCATCTGCGGGAAGGCAGGCATTTCGCGCGCGCCGAGCAGGTCGTGCAAGCCGAGCTCAAGCGCCCCGCCAACGCCCAGCAGGCGTACTGGCTCAAGGCGCAGTTGTTTGAGGTCTACACCGATGCCATCCGCAAAGGCGGGTCCGTGTCGCTCGGCACCGGCCAGACCCTCTACACCGCCGTGCTGAACCTCTGCCTGGCGGAACTCAACAGCGGCGACTCAGCTTACCGCCATGGATGTATCGAGCGCCTCTGTGCCTTCTTTCGTGCCGCCAGGGACGCCAAACTGGATGTCGCCGGACTGCGCGACTTCGCGTTCCAGAAATTCCCCGGCTTATTGGCGCGGGAGACCGATCCCGACGCCTATCAAAAAGCATCCGAGCGGCTGGCCGAGACGTTGCACGATCTGCTCGGCGCTCAAACCGGCCTGGAATTCCTGATTGAGCGCTGCGAGAACGAGCCGGAGTGGGTGCGAGCCAGCTACTATTCCTTCTGGGAGCGCCAGGCATATCGGCTGGAGCAGTGGCGCGCGCAGGTGCAGGACCCCGGTGTGCTGGCAGAGCGTCTGCTGCGGATCGTGATGACCGAACTGCGGCGCGATCTGCGTGCGCGCAAAGCTACCCGCCGCTGTCTCTACGCCCGTGACAGATACTTCTGGCCCGAGCAAGCGACGAACTTTCTGGCCGCCGCCAATGAAGTCTGGGATGCGCAGCGCCCCTCCGGCGCGGCCGCAAAGTATATTGCCGAGTATTTGCGCAGCGGCCTGAACGAGACACCCAGAGCCATCGAGATGCTGACCGAGGCTTGGCAAGCCGAGCGGCTGGACGAAGAGGGGCTCGCGCAACTGGCCCAGTATCAACACGCCCTCGCCAGGTTCGAAGACTCCCTGCCGGTCCTCACCCAACTGGTCGCCCGGCGGCCGGATCGCATCCAGTATCGGACCCAACTGATGCGCGCGTACTTCCAGACGGGCAAGGCCGCAGCACTGCGGGAGTTGCTGACGAAGACGGACACACGGCTCCATGCGCAGCGGCTCTGGCAGGAAGCCAACATCGCGGCGTTGGCAGCCAGTTGCCTGGAGAACCAGCTCTACACGGAGGCCGTGTCCTACTACCAGGAACTCATCGCGCTCCACCAGCGCACCCAGCCGAACCGCGGCATCGGCAACGGCACGCCGTCGGGTTACTACATGGACCTCGCCCAGGCGTATGCGGCGCGTAAGCAAACGGCGGAGGCGGTTGAGGCGGCCTGCGGCGCCGTCGTGAGCTGGGGGGAGCAGCAGAGCAGCCGAAGCAGTGCTCTGGTCGCCCTGCGCAACGTATTGGCCGCAGCGCCGGACCTGGACGCCTATGTCGCCCATCTGGACAAGCAGGTGCAGGAGACGGGGCTGGAGAACCCGGTCGTGCGCCAGGCGCTCGGACAGGTCTATTTCGGGCACAAACAGTACGAGCTGGCGATCCGGCAATTACGGCTCGCTGCGGCAACGCAACCCAACGACCGCCAGACGTGCGACCTGCTCGTACAGGCCTACGAGCGTGCCAACGACCCGGCGGGGGCTATCCGGACGTTACTGGCGACCGCAGAGCTGTCGCGGCGCGATCACAAGCTCTACCAAGCGCTCGGCGACCGCTTCAAGATGCTGAAGCGCGACGCGGAGGCGGAGCGGGCTTACACCAGCATGGTCGAACTGCAGCCGAACGAGTCGGAAAGCCATACGCTGCTGGCCGAGATCCGCCAGGCGCAGGGGCGCTGGCCGGAGGCGATGGAGCAGTGGCAGCAGGTGGTGCGCGTACGTGCCCTGGAACCGACGGGGCTACTGAAGCTGGCCGAAGCGCAGATTCGTGCACAGCAGTGGGAGGCGGCCCGGCAGACGCTGGCCGTACTCCGGTCGCGGAACTGGCCGGAGCGCTTCCGCGATGTGTCCAACCAGGTGGAAAATATGCGGCATACGATCGAGAGGTCCTGTGAGAAGTAGGGGTAGATGGCCGGGTACCGGCTTGCCCGGGATGCCACGGATGCGGCGCCCTGCGTTGCGAGGGAGCGTGGCCCTGCTGGTGGGCCTGATCATGCTGGCGCTCTGGCTGGCGGATGGCGGATTGACGGGCGGGTCGGGCGCGCGGCAGGAGGCGCGCCGCGAGGGATCGCGGGGCGGCACCGGGTATAACGGTGCGGCGGCCGTGCGCACCGAGGTCACCGGCAAGGTCGTGATCGTGCACGACGGCGACACCATTACGGTGGAACTGGACGCCCCCCTGGCTGATGGCACCCGGCGACTCAAGCTGCGGCTCTTGGGGATTGATGCGCCGGAAATGAGCCAGGAGTATGGCGAGGCTGCGCGTACGGCGCTGGACCAGCGGATCTATCGGCGTACTGTACGCGTGGTCTATGATGAGACGGATCGCTATGGCCGCGCGCTGGCAGATGTGTACGAGGGCGCCTGCTGGATCAACTTGGAGCTGGTGGAGACCGGCCTGGCCTGGAACTATTCGTCCCCGGCGGATGCGCGCCTCGCGGCAGCGCAACGGGCCGCGGCCGCGGCGCAGCGTGGCCTCTGGGCTACCCCGCACCCCATCCCGCCCCGCCAATGGCGCCAGCAACACCCACGCCTTTAACGCGCTGATTAATCAACAACCAGGAGAAACACATGGCGAAGCCAGAGATCAAAGGCACACCGATTCCGCTGGCGGCGGGGGTGCAGTATGCGGAAGATGCCATCGTCAGCAAGACGCTGATCGATAAGAAAACGGGGACGCTGACGCTCTTTGCGTTCGATGCAGGGCAGGGGTTGAGCGAGCACACCTCGCCCTATGACGCCACCGTGCAAGTGGTCGAGGGGACCGCGGTGCTGACCATCGGCGGCCAGCGGGTCGAAGCACGCGCCGGCGAGCTGGTGATCATGCCGGCCAACGTGCCGCACGACGTGCGCGCCGAGACGCGCTTCAAAATGCTGCTGATTATGATCCGGTAGTCGGCGCGCTTCACGGTGGTGGGGGCTAACGGGCGGCTCAAAAAACGGAAGCGCTTCCGTTTTTTGCCTGCGCGGCAACGCGCCTGCCGGTCACCGGCCGGCGGCACCGGCGGGTCCGGCTGTACGAATCAGATGTCGCAGCAGACCACGCACGGCAGCGCGGAGGTGCTCCCCGGTGGGCTGGCCCCACCGGAAGCCAAGTTCCGCGAGAGAAAGGAAGCAGCGCAATTTGACAAGCAAAAGGAATGGCGCGAGGTCA
>CAIOST010000114.1 GCA_903861045.1 uncultured bacterium
CGACACGACCTGCAACGTCTCCTGATCGAGCGCAAAGCTGGCCGCCAGCGTACGCGCCTGATCCAGCGGGCCGCTCCAGACATTGCTCGCTAGCAGTCCGCCGTTCGTGCTGCCACTCCACCCCGCGAAATGGTAGCCCTCTTGCGCCACGCCCGTGAGCGTCACCGGGAAGCCGGCCGGGTACCAGCCATTGGTGCTGCCGCTGCCCACCAGGCTGCCGCCCGCGCCGGGCGAGGAGGCCAGGTAGTAGTTCGTCTGCCAGAGCCAAGTCAGGACCGCGTTGTTGGTAAGGGTCAACTCCACGTTGGTCGCGGCAACCTGGATGAAATCGTTCCCGGCTACAGCGCCGCCGGTGCAGACATACTGCGTGGTGCCGTTGAACACGGGGGAGTTGGTAATCCAGAAAGGGAGCTTTGTGCCGGCATCCGCCAGCGTGGTGGCCGGCCAGGCCCCGCCATGTTCCGAGACCACCGCCACCGTCCGCTGGCCGAACGTGACCGAAAGGTTCCGGGCCTGTGACATGGGCGCCGTAAGCGTGCTGCCGACGATCTCGCAGCCGTTGGTATCGCCCTGCCAGGCCACGACCACCCCTGCCGCATTGGCCACGGCCGTCAGCGTCACCATGGTTCCAGCCAGATACCAACCGTTCGTGCTGCCGGTTACGGCACCGCCCGCGCCGGACAAAACGGTCAGCCCATAATTGGTCTGCCAGAGCCAGGTCAGCACGGCGTTGGTGGTCAGGGTCAGCGTAACGTTGGTGCCGGTGCCAGCCGACGGAGCATGTCCTGTCAGACTCCAGCCGGTGGCCACATAC
Source organism: uncultured bacterium (assembly GCA_903861045.1). GTDB lineage: Bacteria > Verrucomicrobiota > Kiritimatiellia > RFP12 > CAIWXQ01 > CAIWXQ01. The sequence continues at coordinate 815 of CAIOST010000114.1, forward strand.
TGCGTCCCCCCCATGATCTGTTCGCCAGTGACGGCGTTGGCCAGGACCGAGCCATAGCGATGGGTGTAGAGACCGTTCGTCGGCGTCGCCAAGCCGTGCGCCGAGACAATCTGCAACGTCTCTTGTTCGAACGCAAAGTTGGCCGTAATCGAGCGCAGCCGATCCATCGAGCCGCTCAGCACGTTGCTCGACATCACGCAGCCATTCGTAATGCCATCCCACCCGACAAAGTGGGCCCCAGCATCGGCCACGCCGATCGCCGCCACGGTTGCTCCAGCCGGGTACCAACCGTTGGTACTGCCGATCACGGCACCGCCCAGCGAGGCCTCTATGTTCAGGTAGTAGTTAGTCTGCCAGCGCCACGTCAACACCGCGTCATTCGTGTGGATCATCACAAAGTTGGTGGTCGCTCCAGTCGCCGGCGCGTGGCCGGTCATCTCCCACCCCAAGCAAGCATACTGCGCCTGGAACGAATCTTCCAGGCCTTGCACGCCATTGGTTACGACCGTACCATAGAGATTCGTATAAACCGCCGTGACGTCGGCCTGCGTAGCATCGCCGTGACGACCTTTCACCGTGAGCGTATGCGCGGCGAGGTCATAACCGGTAGCCGGCGAAATGGCCGACACGCCCCCCCCCAGCAGCGGCAAGGCCCAGCCCAACCAGACTATCACGCCCATTGTAAAGAAACGCCTCATGCTCCAGCTCGTCTCCGTTCCTCGCCGCCGCGACTAAACATTCACCGTGGAAGATAGCGGAACCGCAGCATCCGCGCCGGCTATGGCAAACACCTGGCGACCCGCAAGCCAACGCCATCCGCATCGCCCTTCTCCCGAAAGCTCGGATCCTTGCTGCTACGCGACGCCGAACGACACTCCGCCGCCGGCATCAGGCACCCGCCACCCCGTACCCCGCGCAGCGTGCCAGTCGTCGCACCGCTTGGATCACTCACCGTACCTGGATACGCGCCATACCAATCGAGGCACCACTCCGGCACATTACCATACATATCGTAAAGTCCCCAAGCGTTGGCAAGGTAGGAACCCACGGCCGCGGTGCCCCCATTCGTGGCCACGTTCGGCGTGGCAGCGCTGCCGCCATTGTTTTTGTACCTTCCGAGCTCAGTCAGGTTTTTACACGTCTCAACACTCGAAAGAGTGTTGCCGTCGTACAGCGCCGTGGTCGTCCCCGCCCGGCAGGCGTACTCCCACTGTGCTTCCGTTGGCAGATCCAAGGTCAGCCCCGTTCGGGCCTGCAGCCTACCCATGAACGAATTGGTCCCCACATTGCTGTTATTGGGCCAATTCACCCCCGCATCATTACTGTTCGTCGGATTCGCGCGGATGTCGTAGTAGCTCACCCGCTCGACCGGGCGCGTGGCATAGCATAAAGCATTGGTGAAGTAACTGGGCCTATTTCCCATCACCAGTTCCCACTGCCGCTGGGTTATCTCAAAAACACCCAGATAGAAATCCTTGGTCAGGGTCACCGCATGCTGCGTCTCATTGGTGGCGCGTCCCAACTCGCCGACGGGCGAGCCCATGGTGAAACTACCGTGCGGGATCAGCCGCAACAGGAGGTTCGTAGTCTGATAGGCGGGGCAGTTCGTGGCGCCCGGCAAAGCCTCGCAAAACGTCACCGGATAACTTGCGGCATTGGCACCGCCGGCCAGGTTGATCACCAGATAGCGCGGCGGGGTGTCATCGGCCGTAATCCTGGCTTTCACGTTGGTGAAGCACCGCGCCGGTAACTCCCGCGCGCCCTGCCAGGTTATCTTTTTGCCGAGCCCGGGTGCCACCGCCCGCGCACCAAAAGCCCCTGTGAGATTATTGGTGTCAGGCGCAAACCAAGGTGTTCCGTCATTGGTGGAGATGGCGACCGTGATGGAAAGGTTGGTTGTATCCGCATCCCAAAGATCGTACGTGATATCAAACAGGCGCGACTCCAACCGCTGCACTGCCACCACGTTGGAAACCGCGGGGTCGGCGGCCAGCGCCCAGCCAGCCACGACGCCCAGGCCAACTACTCTCATCAACCAACTATGCCACCGCAACATCCGTTTCTCTTCCTTCCTGCCATGACGTCTTGCTGAGACAGGACGTATCTCCCGGTGCGCGGCCGGACCCTATATGGTCAGCCGCAAGGTCTCGGGTAGGGCGGGGCCGCCGGACCCGCCGTCTACTGTCCGTCCGCTACCCAGCTAATGCCTCACGGCACCACCGGTACAAGCTGCCAGGTCACCGGCCAAGCCTCCTGCCGCACAGGCCCGCCTGCCACCACCAGCCACTCCGTAAACGGGGTGGTCGCGGTCAACACGCCGTCCACAATCTGAATGGTCAGCAACTTCGCACCTTCCTGCCAGTAATCGCCAAGGGCAGTGGCGAGCGCATCGGGGATGCCGTCCGCATCCAGGTCCGGCCCCTGGCACTCCGTGGTGATCGTACAGGTCGCCCCGTCCCCCACCTGCCACGCCGGCACCACCTGCGCCTTACCA
>CAIOST010000115.1 GCA_903861045.1 uncultured bacterium
GGGCATCGAGCAGCAGAAAGTCGACAAACCCCCGCTCAACTTTTTCAAAATCCGCCCCAAGGGCATCGAGTACAACCGACTGGATGGCAATGGCAGGCTCCAGCCGGATATTAGCGGGAGCCGGTCCCTCTGAGAAGAAACGCCAGCCGGCTGCTTCGAGCAACTTGTTGATCTTAATGCGGGCCGTGGCTTCTTTAGCAGACATGCGGCTCCTTGCGCAGCCTTCCTTCAGCGGCAATTGACTGGAAATCGTCTTCGGAACACCCCGGGCAGCATTGACCCGCACGGGCCGATAGCATGCCGGAACCGTTCTGCAGCAGCGAGGTCATGGGGGGCAGTATGGCACGACGCGGGGATCAAGGTCAATATCACCACCTGCCACACCCATTCACGTTTCTTCACCTACCCTAACACCTAACACCTGCTCCCCTGCTTCCTCACGGAGAACTTCAGCCGGCGGCTGCGCGCACCCACACCTCCCGCACGCGCGGGCCGTCGAACTCGCACAGGTAGATCCCCTGCCAGGTCCCCAGTTGCAGCTGGCCGTCCGCCACCAGGATCGTAAGCGAAAACCCCATCATGGAGGCCTTGAGGTGCGCCGCGGAGTTCCCCTCGCCATGCTGATAGCCGGCCTGCCAGGGGACCATGCGCTCCAGCGCCGCGAGCATGTCGGTCACCACATCCGGGTCGGCATTCTCGTTGATGGTTAGGCCGCAGGTGGTGTGCGGCACGAAGACCGTGACCGCCCCCTCGGCCACGCCCTGCTCCGCGGCAGCCCGCGCCACGACGGACGTGATGTCGACAAAACAGGCGTGCGCAGGCGTGGAAATGGTAACGCGTCGCATAATCATACCCTCCGTGTAACTACTCAGGATGGAAGGGTTCAGGGTTCGGGGTTCAGGCCGGATTTCACCGCCAGAGCGGTCGCGCGTTTGGGGTGTGGCTATCTGGTCGAACAAAGAAGGGCGAATCGTCAGGTATTCCCTGAACCCTGACACCTGAGTGGTTACCCCTCCGTATGCGCGGGTCACAGGCCCGGCGCGCCCCTACCGCATCCTCAGGGCCGTCTTCTGCGCCGCCACGAGCTGATCGATGCCGGTTATGGCCAGCTCCTTGAGCCGGTTCAACTCCTGATCCGAGAACGGCTCGCGCTCGGCGGTCCCCTGGATCTCCACGAAGCGATGATCTTCCGTCATGATCACATTCAGATCCACCTCGGCGGTGGAGTCGTGCGCGTAGTCCAGGTCCAGCACCGGTTGGCCCGCGCACATCCCCACGCTGACCGCGGCGATGAAGTGTCGCAGCGGGCGCTCCTTCAGGAGACCGCGCGTGATCAGCCAATCCATGGCATCCACCAGCGCCACCATGCCGCCGGTGATGGCGGCGCAGCGCGTGCCGCCATCCGCCTGCAGCACATCGCAATCAATCGTAATGGTACGTTCGCCCAGCTTCTCCATGTCCACGGCGGCGCGCAGGGCCCGCCCCACCAGGCGACTGATCTCCGAAGCGCGGGCATCCGGCCGCCCCTTGCGGCTTTCGCGTTCCATGCGCGTATCCGTACTGCGCGGCAGCATGGCGTATTCCGCCGTGACCCAGCCGCGCTTCTGGTTGCGCATGAACGGCGGCACCTTCTCCTCGACGCTGGCCGTGCAGAGCACCCGCGTGTCCCCCTGCTCGTATAGCACCGATCCCTCGGCAAACTTGGTGAACCCCCGCGTGATCCGTACAGGGCGGCAATGTGGCACAGCTTTATGCATAGCAATCTCCCGATTTGACAGCGCCCCACCATGTCACATACAGTGCATAAATGCAATCCCAACGGGTCGCCGGACGACGATCCGTCGGCTGACCGACCCAGTCAGAAAGGACCGCGCCGCATGGACCTGACCACCACCTATCTCGGTCTCCCGCTCAAGAACCCGCTGGTCACCTCCGCGTGCAGCCTGACCGGCACCCCGGAGGGGGTGCGCAAACTGGAAGCCGCCGGGTTTGCCGCCGTGGTGGTGCGCTCCATCTTCGAGGAAGACCTAGCGCGCATCGGCGACGCCCACTTGGCCAACCTGCAAGCCATCCGCGCCGCCGCCACCATCCCCGTGATCGCCAGCGTCAACTGCCGCGCCCATGCCAGTTGGGAATCCTTCGCCCGCCAGATCGAGTCCACCGGCGTGGCGGCGCTGGAGCTCAATCTGTATGACATTCCCGTCGATCCCACGGAATCCTCCGCCCAGATCGAGGCGCGGCAACTGGACCTCGTGCGACAGGTGGTAGCCGCCACGCGCCTGCCGGTGACCGTGAAAATCAGCCCCTTCTACACCGCGCTGATCCCCTTCTGCCTCGCCCTGCAGCAGGCCGGCGCCAAGGGGCTCGTGCTATTTAACCGCTTCATGCAGCCGGACATCAACACCGAGACCGGGCAACTGCGCTATAACGTCAACTTCTCCGTCAGCAAAGACATGCTGCTACCGCTGCGCTGGACGGCCATCCTGCGGGACCAACTGACCCTGGATATCGCGCTCACCGGCGGCATACATACCGTCGATGACGCTGTGCAGGCCATTCTGGTGGGGGCCACGGTCCTCGCCCCCTGCTCCGTGCTCTACCAGCGCCCGGAAGCCAACCCGGCGGGCGAACTGCTGGATGGTCTGCGCCACTGGTTGGCCCGCAAAGGGCACCAGCAGATCAGCGAATGCCGCGGTGCCATGCGCAACACCAACTTCGGCGACCGCACCGGGTTCGAACGGGCTCATTACATGAAGACGCTCAGCAGCGTCAAATAATCGCCTGCCCATGTATGACGCCCATCTACACCTGCAAGACGACCGCTTCGACAACTGCCGTGCGGCGGTGCGGCGGGCCGCCGTCGCCGCCGGTGTCACGGGCGGCTGCTGTTGTGGCACTTCACCGCATGACTGGCCGGCGGTCTGCGCCCTGGCGGACCAGCCGTCCGCCACCACCGGGTTCCACCTGCTCCCGGCCTTTGGCGTGCACCCCTGGTACGCCGGGGAACTGCCCGCAGACTGGCTGACGCAACTGGAAGCGTTGCTTCAGCAATACCCAGCCGCGCCGGTCGGCGAGATTGGCCTGGACGGCCTACGCGACCACCCCTCGCGCGCGGTACAGCGCCAAGTGCTCACCGCGCAACTGGAACTGGCGGTGCGGCTGCAGCGCCCCGTGGTGCTGCACGGCGCCCGCGCCTGGGGCGACCTACTGGCCGCCCTCCGCCCCATCGCGCCGCGCCTGCCCGGCTTTGTGGCGCACGCCTTTGGCGGCTCGGCCGACATTCAGCGCGAGCTCCTGGCCATGGGTGGTTTCCTCTCCTTCGCCGGCACGGTCTGCAACCCCGCCGCCAAGCATGTCCGTACGGCGGCTGCCAGCACGCCCGCCGAGCGGCTCTTGATAGAAACCGACGCGCCGGATCTGCTGCCGTTCCAGCCCAAAACCGGCGCATCGGCGCCGGAACAGACCCTGGCAATCCCAGCCGCTGTCAACCACCCCGCCCAGCTCGTCACCATCGCCGCCACGCTAGCGGAGCTGCGCGGTGTCACCGTTGCCGAGCTCGGCGCGCTCACCACCGCCAATGCGCAGTTGGCGTTGAATGTTGTGCGTTGAATGTAGTTAGCCGTTCACGTATCCGGCTCGGCGGGAGCCTCGCGGTGCGGTACGCGGGTGAGGCTTGGTACGTGGCTGGCTGTCCGGGGCGGGGCCGCCGGACCCGCCGCAACCACGGAAAAGTGGCACGAACTTCGCCTTGACTTCATACTCCGTGCTCGGCGCGTCTCCCATCCTCGCAGCGATTTCTTATCCATGTTGCGACAGACCGCCTTTTCGCTCACTATCACACCTGCGCAGGTGTGATAATAGCCTACCACCTGACGACAGTGTGCCCAAGCACCAAGCCCCCCCTAGTGCGCTGCCAGACCGAAGTAGCGCAGGTTCTCCCGTTGCCGTGGAAGACGCCATGGCACGAGACGCTCGGCCGCAAACGTCTGGCACTCGATCCGCCACCACGTACCGCCGGGTGCGTACAACCAGCCATGATCGAGAATAAGTTTCTTGCGACCATGTGCACTCGGAACTACCACATTTTACTTTTTAGACCACCCCATTGCACAGCCACACACCTGCGGCTGTTTCGCCCCCGGCCCGGGGTGGGCCGGGGGCGACGGAAGGCCGCCTACCCTTCCCACTCCACCACAAATTCGCGCTGACACTTTTCGCAGCGGTTGGTACCGTCCCGCAAATTCCGGATGCGCACCGGCTTCTGGCAGTGTGGGCAGGGGAGCATGGTGCCGACAGTCATGGCATTCGGAATATTGACCGTGGTAGCGGACTTGCTATCGCCGATCACCGCCATGGGCACAGTCATCGAAAGGCTCTTCTTGTTGACCGCCGTGCGAACCATGGCCTGGGCAAAGACATGTTCCGAATCGCCACGCAACGACCGGTTCACCGCCACCGCCACGCCGCCGAGCGTCACCCACCCCTCGTCCAGGCGTTCCTCCACCAGTTTTTGCACGTGCGCCGCCGATCCTTCCAGGATCACGTACTCCACAATTCCTTCTTTTCTCATGGCCATGTGCCCTATCCTCCTCGTAATTATCCAAGCATTGAATACCGCACCGTGAATTCACGTACGTCCTTCGCGGCGGCCGGGTTGACCACCACCTGCCGCACGCGCGCACCGGGCGGCCCTTCGTGACACCAGGCCAGCAACGCTTCCACCGCGTCGGTGGTCCCCTCGGCGTGGATCGCCACCGAGCCATCCGCAGCATTGCGCACCCAGCCGGCGACACCCAGGGTCTGGGCACACGCGCAGCACGCATAGCGAAAGCCCACACCCTGCACATGCCCGGTCACCGTGATCTGGCAAGCCGTCATCCGCGTATCCTCCACCTGCCTCCGCCTAGCTCCTAGGAGCAAAGCCCGCTTTCTACCAAGCCGCGCGCCGCGTCACTGCGACCTGCGGCAGCCTCCGGTTCCAGCCGCAGCAAAAAACCACCTTTGGGCAGGAGTTCGAGCCGTGGCTTGTCCCACAGATCCACGCCATGGAACGTTTCGCGCACCACACCATCCGCGGCCGCTTCGCCTGGCAACGGATCGCGCACAATTTCCAACGTATAGGTGCCATACGGCGGAGCATCTTCCCACGGCACGCCATTCAGGATCTCTTCCAGGCGCACGGTCAGCACCCGCCCCTCGGCCCCGGTGATCCCCCCCACCTGCCAAACTTGGCCGGAGCGCCGCGCCAGCACCAGAAACGCCCCGATAGCCCCGCGCAACACCCGCGTCTCATCCCAGCCGGACTCACCGCCCCCTGCCAGCAGCGCCACGGCCAACCGATGCGCGGGCGTGACATCAGGTGCGGCCGTTGGCGCCCCCGGTCGGTTCGCCGGCCAGAGCGCATAGCGCACGAAGGGGAGCGTGCAGTTGGCGACCGCCTCGCACACCGGCACGTCCGCGCGCGGACACGGCGCCAGCGTAGGCAGCCAACTGCTCTGCGCCAGCAGATCGCGCGGCGCATCCGCCAGCAGCACCACCTGCCACGGCGATAGATAGGGTCGTTTGGGCGTAAGCAGCGCCGTATCCACCGCCCAGCCGTCACCGGCGGCGCGCAAGGTCAGCGGCGCGCCCCCGGCCGTCAGCAGACAGGCCAGTTTGCCATGCGGATATTGCAGCGTCAGCGGCGTCTCGCACATTGGCGCCAACGCCAGCGGCACCGGGCGGAAGCCGCCACCTGCTACAGGCAACCACCCCGCCGTACCCACTGGGAAGCGATAGTTCACACCCGCACCCGCGGCTGGCAGCGCGAACACGCCGCGCTGGCGCGGCACCCGCATACGCACCGCCGCGCCGTGATCGCAGCACCAAAAGATCAGGTCCAGTCGCCGCTGCGGGGCCGCCTGCTCGCGCAGCCGCACCACCATTTCGTTACGATGATCGAGCCAGACCGCGTTATCCACGTCGCTCAGCAGCGCGAAGTGCCCGCGGCGAGAACGGACCACACTGGCCACACCCCAGCCGGGAAACAGTCCCAAGGACGACGGAGCCACCATGAGGTGCCCGGCGAACCACACCTGCCACGTAAAGGTCTGCGTGGCCGGCGTTCCCGCCCACGTGCAGCGAACCTCCACGCGCCGATCCGGCGAGAAAAGCGAGATGTCGGAACTTGTGGCCATATGAAGACACACTGGCAGGGGCGCATACGGCAGGCAGTCCGTACCATTCCCTGACTGCTTCGTGCCTGTAACTTGGCTAATTTGTCCGCAGATTTCGCAGATTACCGCAGATTGAGAGTTGGGGTGTGTGGCAAGCCCACCGCACAACTCACAACATCACAATCTGCGCCAATCTGCGATAATCTGCGGACAAAGATATTTCTGGAATCTGAATACCTGAGCCGAGGGGCTGGACTTACAGCTTCAGATTGGCAAAGACATCGCCCATCGAACCCAGCCCCTTGCCGGTCGGCCGGTGCTGTGCCAGCAGCGAGGCACTGTCATCCTCGCCCGCGCCTTGGGCCGCCAGCCACTTGGCCGGCAGCGTCAGGCTCAGGCGCTCCCCCTCGATGGACTTTACGACCACCTTGATCTTCGTGCTGGGCGGGAAGGCGCGCTCCAGCTTGGCCGCCGGACTCCCCCCCTTGGGCAGATCGGTTTCGCTGATGTGCAGCAGGCCGGTCTGTTTCTCGGACAACCGCACAAAGACGCCAAAGTCCTTGATCCCCTCGATAATTCCCTCGGCCTCCGAGCCAATGGTCAACTCACCCGGCTTCAGAGCCTGGATGCGTTCGTCGATCGGCGCCAGGCTGATACGCCGGCGTTCACGGTCCACGCTCTCCACCTTCAGGTCCATCTCCTGACCTTCGCTGACGACTTCGCGCGCCGACATCAAGCGGCGGCCGCCGCCCAGCTTGCCGATCGGGATCAGCCCTTCCACGCCCGGGGTGATCTCGACAAAGGCGCCGAAGCGTTCAATGCGCGTAACCTTGCCGCGCAGGGCACTGCCGGCCGGATAGCGGTCGACCACCAGATCCCACGGATCAGCTTGCGCACCGCGCAGGCTGAGCGAGATCCGTCCGCGTTCCCAATCGGTCTCGCGCACCTGCACCTGCACGGTGTCACCCGGCTTGACCAGATCCTCGGGTTTCACATCGCGCTGCCACGCCAGCTCCTTGAGCGGGATCAGCCCGTCGATACCCCCCAGGTCCACGAACACGCCGAACTCAGTCAGGCGCGACACCTTGCCGGTGCGAATCTGCCCCGGCTCGATCGAGGCCTGTAGCGCCTCCCGCTGGGCTTCGCGCTCCTTCTCCAGCAACATACGGCGGCTGACCAGCAGATTGCGATTTTCCGGATCGTATTCCATCACCTGGAAGAGGAACTTCTGTCCGACATACACCGCCCCCTCCTGCTTGAAGAGGCTGATTTGCGAATAGGGGCAGAACGCGCGCTGTCCGGCGATCTGGACTTCGTAGCCGCCATTGATCTCGGACTGCACCGTGCCTTCGAGGTTCAGGCCGGAGGCATAGGCTTCGGCAATCGTGCTATTGGAGGCACCCGCGCTCTTGCCTGAGATGGTGGTGAAGACGAAGGCGCCGTCTTTCTGCCCGACAAAGATCACGTCCAGCACGTCGCCCGGTTTTACCGTGACCTTGCCATCGGCATCGCGGAACTCCGCAATATCCATCATCCCTTCGCGCTTGGCATTCACATCAATCGCCACCTGCGTGGCGCTGACGCGCAAGACCGTGCCGGGCATCCTGGCACCCGGATTAAACCCCTTGCGGTAGGACGAAAACTGCGCATTCAGCAATGCTTCGAATTCCGACGTCGAAGCCTGGGTGGTACGATCAGCCATGACACTCCATTCTTTCTGGGCCCGCCGGACAACCGCCGGCTTCTTGGGCAGCGGATAGCATATGCCATCCGGCCTGCTCAGGGAAAGCGGGAAGATTAGCGCTGTGGCACTACCGCGCGGCCGTTAGCGCAGAAACGAGCAGCAGTAATCGGCCAGCGTTTTGACCTGCATCACGAACTTAGCCTTGGCCGGCACCTCGAACGATTCGCCGCCGCGCACCGTCTGATAGCCCGCCGCGCCCGGCAGCAACACATCGAGTTCCCCGGAAAGGATCTCCATGATCTCCCGGTCCCCGGTATTGAACTCGTACGTGCCGGGCTGCATGATCCCCAGGGTCTTCTTGGCGCCATCCGCAAACAGGATGGTCCGACTGGTCACCTGCCCATTGAAATAGATATTCGCCTGCTTCACCACCGTGACATTCGTAAAATCAGACATGCGACAACTCCTTGCCTGCGTGAATAAAGCCCGCATTCTAGCGCACCGCCCCCTCCAACCGCAAGAGCACAGGCCCCTCCCTGAACTGCGGAAGATTGGGGGGGTGGATGCTTGGATGAATGAGAAAACCGCGAAAAAAAGCCGTTTCCTGCGATCCCGGGAGGGAACGCAACATCAATCGGTGCTTGATGAATCAA
>CAIOST010000116.1 GCA_903861045.1 uncultured bacterium
AGCCATACCTCAGCACAAAAGGGGCTTTCCTGCCCGCGCTATACCCGATACCCGGCTTCTCAACCCATCCCGATCACATCCAGCCCCATACAAATTCCCCCCATAAACCCGGAAGCGCCATCGCGCACTACCGCAACCAATTTCAGACAGGATTAACCAGATTATGACAGGATGGCTCACGCCACCATCCTGCAAAATCCTGTTAATCCTGTCAAAAAGGACTGATTCACCGCGCCTATAATGCGTGTATTTTGCGCCATTCGCCCAATTGCCCACTATACGAGCGCACCATGGTGCATTTTCAAAAGGCTACTTTCACGGCGCCGTCCACACGGTGGCTGCCAGCGTAAAAAAACGGCAGCGCTTTCGTTTTTTTACCAACCTCGCCACACACATTAACTCCCGCAGAACGGGGTGGGTCGCTGGACATTGCCCGCCGCTTCTGTCATATTTATGTGATGGGTAGTTTTAGTACCACGCAGCGGATCCATCATGTCATGCTTCGGCAAGCGGTGGTGGAGCGCATTAATACCGGTCACAATTTTCCGGCTTTTCCGGCCACGGTCCAGAAATTGAACGGCCTATTGCTGCAGGAGGATTGCAGTATTGTCGAGGTGGCCAACTTGATAGAAACCGATCCTGGTCTGGCAATCGGCTGTATAAAACTGGCGAACTCGGCCGCCTTTTCGGGGACGGACCGAAAACATACTGTCCGGGATGCTGTCATGCGGCTGGGCTTTAGGGAGATCCGGCGGCTGACTTTTTCGATTGGCATTGTGGGTTCGGTTTCGCACATGAAGGTCGTGCGCTTGGATTGGCAGAAATACTGGTTGCACAGTGTGCTCACAGCGCGGTTGACCGAGCTTTTGACTGGGGCGTATCAAGCGCTAACCGGCATGGAATATCTGGCGGGCCTCATCCATGATATCGGTAAGTTGCTGATCGAGCACCATTTTCCCCGTGAATTTGAGACCGTTATCCTGGAATTGCGCAACAAAGCCAATCTGACAGAGATGGAGCTGCGGACCATTGGCATTACGCATGCCGAAGTTTGTTCCTTGATTGCCGCGCGTTGGAATCTGGATCGTGACATTGTGCAGGCCGTACGATTGCATCATATCGATGAACGAGCGGAGCTGGCTTCATTAGGGCACTCGCCGAGCCAGCAGATCAAGGTGATTTGTCTGGCGTTGGCTAATCGGCTGGCCAATCAGATTGCGGCGAATATTGATCGAGACGAGCGGGTGGGCCAGATGGATCTGGAGGCCATGCCGGAGTGGGCCTATCTGCAGAATTTTTCGCCGTGGTATGAACTGGAGTTCGATCTCGATGTTGAGCTGGCCAAAGCGCAGGAGACCCTTGGCTCCCTGCCAGCCCGGCGCGCGGCCGCGGCGCCGCAGTAGTGGGGAGCGGCTTAGCGTGGGCGCATCCCATGACTTTGCGGTGTCATGTTGTAGGCCGCAACTCCGATGGCGGCCCACGAACGCAACCCTGTAATGAAACCGGGGTATGCGCCCGCTTAGCGTACGCCGGCACGTTCGTTCTTGGCGCAGGGGGGGAAAAGCGCGATGATACGGCTGCTTCATGGTTTTAACCCCTGCTGGGATCCTTGTATATGCCGGACGATATTCTCATCACTGGCGCCCGCGAGCATAACCTCAAGAATGTGACCGTGCGCATTCCGCGTAACCGACTGACCGTCATCACCGGTCTGAGCGGCTCGGGCAAGTCGTCGTTGGCCTTCGATACGCTCTATGCCGAGGGGCAGCGGCGCTATGTGGAGAGCCTTTCCGCGTATGCCCGGCAGTTCCTGGACCAGATGCAGAAGCCGGATGTGGACCACATCGAGGGGCTCTCGCCAGCGATTGCCATTGAGCAGCGCAATGCCGGCAGCAACCCGCGCTCTATCGTGGCCACCACCACCGAGATCCATGACTACCTGCGCTTGCTCTACGGCACCATCGGGCATGCGCACTGTCCGCAATGCCAGCAACCGGTGCGGCGGCAGAGTGCGGAGCAGATCGTCGAGCAGCTCCTGGCGCTGCCGCCGCAAACCAAGGTGGTGCTGCTGGCGCCGCTGGTGCGGGGGCGCAAGGGGAAGCATGAGGATGTGGTGGACACCATCCGCCGCGCCGGGTTTGTGCGGGCGCGCGTGAATGGCGTGCAGCATGAGCTGGACGACATCCCGGCGCTCGATAAGAAGAAGGCGCATACCATCGAGGCGGTGGTGGATCGCCTGGTTCTGGCACCGAGCATCCGGCAGCGCCTGACGGACTCCGTGGAGTTGGGGCTGAAACAGGGGGGGGGGCTGCTGCTGGTGCTGGTGACTGACGCCGCGGGGAAGGCGACGGAGGTGGTATATTCCGAAAAGAATGCCTGCCCCACTTGTAATATCAGCTTTGAAGAGCTGAAGCCGCGTTCCTTCTCCTTCAACAGCCCCTACGGTGCCTGTCAGACGTGTGCGGGACTGGGCGCGCAACTGGTCTTTGAGGAGGACCGGGTGGTGCCGGACAAGAGCGTATCGCTGGAAGATGGTGCGGTACAGGCCTGGCGGCGCGGCGGGCATCGCATGATCCTCTATTACAAGCACTTGCTGCACGCGGTGGCGGGTTCATACAAGGTGGACATGACGGTGCCGTACCAGGATTTGCCGGACTCGTTCCGTCAGATCCTGATGCACGGCACGGGAGGCGAGGAGATCCCGCTGCAGTATTGGATGCGCGGGGCGTATCGCAAATACAGCAAGCCGTTTGAAGGGGTGCTGCCCAGCCTGCAGCGCCGGTATAACGAGACCGAGATTGAGGAAGTGCGTGAGCGGCTGCGGCAATACATGGGGCGGGAGCGTTGCCCCACCTGCCACGGGGCCCGGTTGCGGCCGGAGGCGCGTGCCTGCACGGTGGCGGGCAAGTCCATTGTGGATGTGATGGCCATGACGGTGCGCGCCTGCCACGTGTTCTTTCGCGATTTGGAGCTGCCGACGCAGGAGCGGCAGATTGCCGCGGAAGTGATCAAGGAGATCCGCCGCCGGCTGCAGTTTCTGGTGGATGTGGGGCTGGAGTACCTGACGCTTGATCGCGAGAGCGCGACGCTGGCGGGCGGCGAGATGCAGCGCATCCGCTTGGCGACGCAGATCGGTTGCGGGCTGGTGGGGGTGCTCTATGTGCTCGATGAGCCGACGATCGGCTTGCATCCGCGCGACAATGAGCGCCTGATCGTCATGTTGCGCCAATTGGAAGCGCGCGGCAACACGGTGGTGATCGTGGAGCACGATGCGGAGATGATCCGCGAGGCGGATTACCTGGTAGACCTGGGCCCCGGGGCCGGGCGCCACGGCGGCGAGGTGATCTACCAGGGGGATCTGGCGGGGCTGATGCGCTGCGAGCGATCGCTGACGGCGGCCTTTCTCTCTGGGCGCGAGCAGATTGCGGTGCCGAAGCGGCGACCGGTGGCGAAGTCCGGCCCCTGGCTGCAGATCATCGGCGCCACGGAGAACAACCTCAAGAGCGTGGATGTAGCGATTCCGGTGGGGTGCCTGGTCTGCGTCACCGGTGTTTCCGGCAGCGGCAAGAGTACGCTGGTGGATGATGTGCTGCGCAAGCACTTGGCGCGTAAGTTCTTAGACGCCAAGGACCGCCCTGGCGCCTGCAAGAAGATCCTAGGGATGGATCATTTCGACAAGGTGATCGAGATTGACCAGAGTCCGATTGGGCGGACGCCGCGCAGCAATCCGGTGACGTACACTGGGGCATTTACACCGATCCGCGAGCTCTTGGCGGCCACGCCGGCGGCCAAAGTGCGGGGGTACCAGCCCGGGCGGTTCAGCTTCAACGTAAAGGGGGGGCGGTGCGAGGTCTGTAAGGGCGACGGGCTGCTCCGTCTGGAGATGCATTTCCTGCCGGATGTGTATGTCACCTGCGAGCAGTGCGGCGGGAAGCGTTACAACCGCGAGACGCTCGAGGTCCGCTATGGGGGGCGCAGCATTGCCGATGTGCTGGCGCTGACGGTGGACGAGGCGTTGGAGGTTTTTGCCTCCGTGTCGGCCATTGCGTCGAAATTGCGTACGCTGTCGGAGGTGGGGCTGGGGTACATTCATCTTGGGCAGGCGGCCACCACGCTCTCAGGCGGCGAGGCGCAACGGATCAAGCTGGCTGCGGAACTCAGCCGCAAGGCCACCGGCCGCACGCTCTACCTGCTGGACGAACCCACCACGGGGCTGCATTTTGCGGACGTGCGCAAGCTGCTGGATGTTCTGCTGCGGTTGCGGGAATCCGGGAACACGGTGGTGGTGATTGAGCATAATCTGGACGTAATCAAGTGCGCCGACTACATTATCGACCTAGGCCCCGAGGGTGGCGACGCGGGTGGCACGTTGGTAGTGGCTGGCACGCCCGAGGAAGTGGCGCGCTGCGCGGCCTCGCATACGGGGCGCTTCCTAAGGAAGGTTTTGTAAGCATGCAGGGATCAGGATACCGGATGCAGCAGCATTCCCGGGCGTTTGGCCGGGGGGGGGCTGGCTGTTTTTCTGCCGGGCTGGCGTGGCGGCGGCTGCGGGTGCTCGCCTGTGTTTGGGTGACGGCGGTGTCGTGCGTTCTGGCGTCGGAGGAGGATTTGGTGGCGGCCCGCAACGCCGTGCATGACAAGCTGTTTGACGTGGCGGTGACGCATGCGGAGAGTTGCCTACGGGAGGTGCAGGCGCGGCCGGCTGAGGGCGTGGAGGCGCTGCAACTGCTGGCGCAGGCGTTGGCTGGGCAGCGCAAGTACGACTTGATGCTGCAACGTCTGCAGGCCTGGGCGGGGGTGGTGCAGGCGGCGCCGGATCCCGGCCTGTTTGCCTTCTGGCGCGCGCTTGGGCTGGTGGGGATCGGCAAGCCGCGGGAGGGGATCGAGGTTGCGGAGGCGGCGCTGGCTACGGGGAAGAGTTCCGTGGAGCATGCGGATGCCTTGCAGCGGTTGATTGCACGGGCACGGATCTCCTTAGGGGAGGCGCCGGCCGCGCTCTCTCTGTATGCGGAAGTAGACAAGCGAACCACCAATCGTGTCACCCGCGCGGAGAATATGCTGGAATGGGCACAGGCGCTGGAGGGGGTTGGCCGGGTGGGGGACGCGCTGAACGTGCTGGTGCGGCAGGTGGAGATGAATGTGACCGGTCCGGTGACAGACGACGGGCGGCTGGCGTATGGCCGCTTGCTGGCCCGGCAGCAGCGTCCGGCCGACGCCGAGGCCGCGCTGCGCCTGCTGGCCCAGAAGAAGGGCGCTGCGGAGAGTCAGCGCGTGCAGGCCTGGGTGGCGATTTCGCAACTGGCGCTGGAGGGGGGGCGTACAAATGAGGCGCTGGTGGCGGCACGTGCCGCGGATGAACTCTCGATCTATCCGGACTCCCGCAAGCTGGCGGGGTATTTGCTAGCGGATCTGTTGTTGGCGGCCCCTGCGACGCTCGACGAGGGGGTGGTGCGCATGAAGGCCCAGGTGCGCGAGTTCCCCGATGGCCCCACGGCCTCTGCGGCGCAGTTCCGCCTGGCGGAGGCGCTGCTGCGCAATGGGCGCCACGAAGCCGCCGCCGCCGAATACCGGCTTTTTCTGGAGACGTTCAACGACGGACGTGCCCGGGAGGCGGCTGCGCTGGAGGGGCTGGGAGCGGCGTTGTTCCGCCTGTCACGGTATGGCGAGGCGGCCAATGTGTTGCTCAAGGCGCATGGCGCCGCCACCAGCGATCCGGTGCGCGTGGCGTGCCTGATTCAGGGCGGCGACGCCCTGCATGCCGCCGGGCAGTTCCGCCAAGCCGCCGATACCTACCGGCGGCTGGTCGCCGGGTACGCCAAGGATCCGCTGGTGCCCCGCGCGCTGTTCCAGGCCGCCGACAGTCTGGAGCGCGCTGGCGACACCGAGGCCGCGCAGACGGCCTTCGCCCAGGCGGCACAGCGCGCCGGCACAGGGGATCTGGCGGTGCAGGCGCTGTTGCGGTTGGCGCCGCTGCAGGAGGTACGCGCCCAGTCGGAACAGGCGATTGAAACGTATACCAAGGCCCTGGCCATGACCACCAATGCGACGTCGCGCGGCGAAGCCCTGCTGGGGCGTGCCCGCACGCACTATCGCACCTACCACTTTGAGACTGCGGCCGCGGATTTCCAAGCCGCGGGCGACCTTCTGCCGGCAAGGCATGATGAAGCCGAATTCCTGCAAACCATGTGCCTGTATGGCCAGGGGCGCGACGAGGATGCCCGTGCGGCGGCCCTCGCTTTCCTCGGCACGTACACCAACTCGACGCAACTGCCGGAAATGGTCTTGTGGTTGGCTAAGTTCGATTACAATCGCAACCGCTTGGAAGAGGCCAACCGGCGCCTGCTTCAGTATGTGGAGACCTGGCCGCGCGGTTCTTGGGCCGACGCCGCCGTGCTCTGGGCCGGCCGCGCCTCCTTCCGCGCTGCAGACTACACCAACACGGTCCTCCTGATGTCGCGCCTGCAGCGGGAGTACCCGCAGAGTCCGCGGTTCGCCGAAAGCCGCTTTGTCCAGGGCGAGGCGCTCTATATGCTGACGCGTTATCATGAGGCGGTGGTGGTATTTGACGAGATTGTCGGCCGTTATCCGGACAGCGATTGGGTCACCCCGGCCTGGGCGCGCAAGGGCGACAGTCTATCGGCGCTGGGGAGCGAGAAGGCCGCCCGCTATGATGAGGCGATCAAGTCCTATCGGGAGGTGCTGGGCCGGCGCGATGCCACACCGGAGATGATCCTGCAGGCCGAATTCCGGATTGGCCGCTGCCTGCAGAAGACGCAGCAACTCGAGGCCGCCATTGACCAGTATTACAGCCGGGTGGTCCTGCGTTTCCTGGAGGATCGGCAGAAAGGGGTCTATTATCCGGAAGCGGCCAGTTCCTGGTTTGAACAGGCGGCTTTCCTGACGGCGGAACTCCTGCAGCAGAAGAAGGCCAACGAGCAGGCCGAGAGCATCCTGAATCGGGTGATTCAGGCGAATACGCCTGGCCGCGAGGAGGCGCAGCAGCGCATCCAGCGCCTCCGTAAAGGGGCGGGCGGAAAATAAGGACGCTATGAATACGTTTCATTGGTTTAGAGAAAGCGGTCCGGTGCTGTGGATTATCCTAGCCTGCGGCGTGGCGGCGGTCGGGGTTTTCCTAGAGCGCATGCTGCACCTGCGGCGCGCGGCCATCAGCCATCGTGACTTTCTGCAGGGGGTTTGCAATGTGATCGACCGTGGGAACGTCGAGGAGGCCCTGCAGATCTGCGAGGAGGCACCCGGCCCTGTGCCGGCGTTGATCCGCGCCGCCATCCTGCACCGGCATGAGGCGCGCCATGTGCTGGTGGAGGCCATCGGTAATGTGGGGCGCGCGGAGATCGCGCGTATGGAGCGGCGGGTGGCGGTCATCGCCACCATCGGCCAGATCGCACCGCTGCTCGGCTTGATCGGCACGGTTTTCGGCATGATCGAAACGGTCATGGTCCTGCGGGATCAGCAGCCGCTGATCTATGCGGTGCACATTACGGATGGGTTGTTGCGCGCGCTGATCACGGCTGCGGCTGGCCTGATCGTGGCCGTGCCGTGTTTCTTGATGCACAACCTGCTGTTGGTGCAGATTGACCGTCTGGTGCTGGACATGGAGTCTGTGGAGACGGAGATCACGGCGTACCTTACGGCGCGGCATCAGGCGGAGAAGGCGGCGTCGTGAGGCCACTCAAGGGACATTGGGGGAAATGGCGCAGCGAAACGCTGCGCCACCGCTTTAGCCGGGGCGGGTGGGGTGGGCGCGCCCTGTTTGCCGCGGCCCCGTGGCTCACGCTGGTGCTGCTAGCCGGGATGCTGCTGGTGGTGGGGGATTATATCCTGCTGCGGCCGGGGATGGTTTTTGACCTGCCGCGCGCGCCGTTCCGCGAGGGGATGCAGTACGGACTCACGGCGGTGATGATTCCGGTGGCCCGCGCGGGCGGCCCGCAGACGCTGGTCTTTTTTGACGATGAGCCTTTTGATCTCGGTGTGGCAGCCCGGCAGGAACAGTTGGCCGTGCGCATCCGCAATCGCGTGGCGCTGGAGGCCCGGCGGGAGATCCTGCTGCTGGCCGACCGTCGCATCCCGCACGGGGATGTCATGACCGTGGTCAACCTGGCCCGCGAGGCCGGTGTCAGCCGGGTCAACGTCTCAACCAAGCCTGATTGAACGTGGCAGGTGGTGCAGGCGGGCCGGAAGGGTGAGGAGTACGGATGAAGAAGTTGCTTGGGTTGTTGCTGCTGGCCGGCTTGGTGGCGGTCTGCGTTTGGCGCATACAGGGCCTGCAGGAACGCCGGGCGGCAGACACGAAAAAGGATATTAAAAGGCGGCCGGCGTCGGTGCTGCTGGCTCCGGTGGTCTGCAAGCCGATGCCCGTGGAATGGCAGACCTTCGGCACGGTGGAACCCGCCACCACGGTGACCATCCGGGCGCAGGTTACCGGCCTGCTACTGGAAACCGGCTTTACGGAAGGCGGCATGATCCAGGCGGGGCAACTGCTAGCCCGCATCGATCCGCGCCCCTTTGCGGCGGAGTTGCGGCAGGCCGAGGCCGCTCTGGCCCGCACGCAAGCGCAGTACACCAACGCCCAGATCGAGGCCCGGCGCGTGGTAGAACTGTTCGACAAGAAGTTCTCCTCGGAGAATGACCGCGATCTGGCGCTCACGGCCGTGGCCGCGCTACGGGCTTCCCTGCTGGCGGATGAGGCCAGTGTGGAGAGTGCGCGCATCAGGCTCGGTTATTGCGAGATCCGCGCCCCCTTGTTCGGTTGCGCGGGGCGGCGGCAGGTGGATGCCGGCAACCTCGTGATGGCCAATACCACCCCGCTGGTCACGATCCATCAGGTCCAACCGGTGGATGTTTCCTTCGCCATTCCGCAGCAGGAGATGGCGCGCCTCCAGGGGCGCACGCAGACGGGGGAACTACCGGTGGAAGCACGGCTCCCGGGGGAACTCGCCCTGGTTGAGAGCGGGGGGCTGACCTTTCGCGACAATGCCGTGGATGCGGCTACGGGTACGCTGCTGCTCAAGGCGCGGTTCGCCAATGCCGCGGGGCGTCTCTGGCCCGGGCAGTTCGTCCATGTGCGCCTGGTCGCGTCGATCGAGACCAATGCGCTGGTGATCCCCTACCGCGCCGTGCAGAATGGCCAACAGGGGACGTATGTGTATCTGGTTTTGCCGGACAATACGGTGACGGACCGGGTGGTGCAGATCACGCGCACGCTCGGCGAAGAGAGTCTGGTCGGCAAAGGGGTGGTCCCCGGCGACGTGGTGGTGACCGATGGGCAGCAGCAACTGCGTCCGGGCGCGGCCATTACCAATGCGGCCGCGTCGTCCCTGCGCAACAGTCGGCAACCTTGAACCGCAATCCGTTTCCGCGATAGGCACCATGAATATCTCTGCTTTTTGTATTCACCGCCCGGTGATGACCACGCTTCTGATGGTCAGCATCCTGCTGTTTGGCATGCTGGCCTACCGTCAGTTGCCCGTCAGTGATCTTCCCACGGTGGATTACCCCACGATTCAGGTCTCGGCCAGTGTCCCGGGGGCCAGCCCGGAGACCATGGCCTCGGCGGTGGCGACGGTGTTGGAGAAGCAGTTCTCGACGATTGCCGGCATTGATGCCATGACCTCGGTGAGTCGGCAGGGGAACAGCTCTATTTCGCTACAATTTGCGCTGTCGCGCGACATTGATGCGGCGGCGCAGGATGTGCAGGCGGCTATTGCCCGCTCCGCCCGCCAACTGCCGGCCGATATGCCGGCGCCACCGTCCTATCAGAAGGTCAACCCGGCCGACACCCCCTTCCTCTTCCTGGTCCTGAAAAGCCCCACCCTGCCGCTCGCCGCGCTGGATGAGTTCGGCCAGACGCTCCTCGGCCAGCAGATTTCGATGATCGAGGGTGTGGCTCAGGTGCAGGTCTACGGCAGCCAAAAATATGCCGTCCGCATCCAAGCGGATCCGCAGAAACTCTTTGCCCGCAGCCTCGCGCTGGAGGATCTCTACAAGGCGGTGGATGAGGGGAACGTTAACCTTCCGACCGGTATCCTGAACGGCCCCACGCGGGCCTTCACGGTGCAGGCGGAAGGGCAACTGCAGTCGGCGGCACCGTATAATCAACTGCTTATCACCTGCCGCAACAGCGCGCCGGTGCGTCTGGGCGACGTCGCCCGCGCGTTCGACAGCGTGGAGGAGAACAAGGTTGCGGCTTGGTATAACACGTCCAACCTCACCCAGCGCGCCATCGTGCTGGCGGTGCAGCGGCAGCCCGGGGTCAACACGGTGAAGGTGGCGGAGGATGTAAAGAGGCTGCTCCCCGCCCTACAGCGCCAACTGCCGCCTGCGGTTTCGCTGCAGGTGCTATACGACCGCAGCCTGCCGATCCTGGAGTCTACCGATGAGGCCCAGTTCACGCTGCTGCTGACCCTGGGGCTGGTGGTGCTGGTGATCTTCATTTTCCTGCGGATGTTTACCGCCACGCTCATCCCCTCCCTGGCCCTGCCGATGTCTGTCGTGGGCACCTTTGCGATCATGTCGCTGCTGCAGTACAGCCTGGACAGCATTTCGCTCATGGCACTGACGCTGGCGATCGGGTTCGTAGTGGATGACGCCATTGTAATGCTGGAGAACATAGTGCGTCACATGGAGTTGGGCAAGCCGCGCCTGCAGGCGGCGCTGGATGGCTCACGGGAGATCGGCTTTACCATCCTCTCCATGACCCTCTCCCTGGCGGCGGTCTTTATTCCCGTGCTTTTCCTGGGCGGGGTGGTGGGGCGTATCTTTCGCGAATTCGCGGTGACCATCGGCGCGGCAGTGCTCATCTCTGGTGTGATTTCGCTGACCCTCACCCCCATGCTCTGCGCGCGATTCCTGCACGCACCGGCCGCCAGCGGCCACGGGCGCATCTATGCGGCGACGGAGTGGGGGTTCCAAGCCATATTGCATGTCTATGACGTCACGCTGCAATGGGCGCTGCGCCATCGCCTGCTGGTGATGATCGTCGCCCTGGCGATTGCGGCCATGACTGTAAAACTGGTGCAACTGACCCCCCTGGGGTTCCTGCCGGTAGAGGATCAGGACCGCATCAACCTGACGACGGAAGCGCCGGAGGGGACCTCGCATACCGCGATGTTCCAGCTCCAGCAGCGGGTGGCAGACGTGATTCGCCGCGATCCGGATGTGCTAGAAGCCATGTCGCGCGCCGGCGGAGGCAATGGCGTCAACACCGGCGGTGGCCTGATCCACCTGAAACCGCGCAGCCAGCGCCGCGCCACGGCCAACGATGTGGTGCAGCGTCTGCGGCCCAAGCTGGCCGCCATTCCCGGGGTCAAATGCTTCCTGCAGGTGCCGGAAACGCTGCAGCTCGGCGGCCGCGCCAGCAAGAGCCAGTATCAGTACACGTTGCAGGGGCCCAACCTCGAGGAGCTCTACCGCGTGGCCAGTCTCATGCAGACCCAACTGGAGACGCTGCCGGGGTTCCAGGACGTCACCAGCGACATGCAGCGCAAGAACCCGGAACTGAATATTCGCGTCAACCGCGACCGGGCGTCGTCGCTCGGTATCAGCATGCAGCAGGTGGAGAGCACGCTGCGCAATGCCTATGCCGGCACGCAGATCTCCACGATTTATACGCCCAACAATCAATACCGTGTGATCATGGAACTCCTGCCGGAGTACCAGTGCAATCCGGCCACCCTGTCGCTGCTCTATGTGCGCTCCGCCGCCGGCCGACTGGTGCCGGTCACCGCCCTAGCCGAGACCAGCGAGGGGTACGGACCGCTGAGCGTCAACCATGCCGGGCAGTTGCCGGCGGTGACCCTATCGTTCAACCTGCGCCCCGGCGTCTCGCTCGGCGAAGCCGTGGGGCGCGTCGAGGAAGTAGCTCGCCGCCTGGTGCCCGGCACAATCGTCACCAACTTCCAGGGGACGGCCCAGGCCTTCCAGGTGGCGACCAAGGGGATGCAGTGGCTGCTGGTGCTCTCCATCGTGGTCATCTATATCGTGCTGGGGATGCTCTACGAGAGCTTCTGCCACCCGCTGACGATCCTGACGGCGCTGCCGTTTGCCGGCGTGGGCGCTTTGCTGGCGCTGCTGTTGTGCAATGCGGAGCTGTCGATCTACGCCTTTGTCGGTATCATCATGCTGGTGGGGCTGGTGAAAAAGAATGGCATTATGATGGTGGATTTTGCCCTGGTGGCCCAACGCGAGCAGCAGCTCGACCCTGTGACCGCCATTCACCAGGCTTGCCTGATCCGATTCCGCCCGATCATGATGACCACGGCCGCCGCGCTCATGGCCGGCCTGCCGATCGCGCTGGGCTACGGCGCCGGTGGCGAGACGCGCCGTCCCCTGGGGCTGGCGGTGGTCGGGGGGCTGCTTTTCTCCCAGACCCTGACGCTCTACGTCACGCCGGTCTTCTATGTCTATATGGAGAGGTTCCGGCACTGGCGGCCGTTCCGGCGCGCCTAGCAGCCAGACGGATTAAAAGCCTTGCGCCAGACCGTCCTGCCGGCCCCGCGCTTCCGATAGGCGTCTCGTTTTTTGCCGGCCCCGCGCGCTGCCGCGCCAGCCTGCTCCCCGGCAAGGGGGCGACGGGGCCTACGTCCATTTCCTCGCGGCTGTGCTACCCCTCCCACGACTGCGTGCGCTGCCCGCCGCGCGCTCTCGTGTGTCTGCGAAAGCCTTGCCTGCACAAAAGCCTGTTTTTCGTTATTGATTATCTAGTAGACTTAAACAACTAGCTAGCCGACCCTAGCCGGGATTCCAGGGTGGGGCGCGGTCCTGCCGGCGGGTGGAAACAGCCGGGCGAAGGGGTTTGAGGGGGGGATTTCGGCCTGGCCGAGTGTCTTTGGGGGCGGCCTGGCGGCGTATTCCGCGCACGGCGTGCGGGAACAGCTACTTTTTCTAACTCCTTAACACCTTGTACAGCAATATATTATACCTAATCAAAACCACGCGTAATATTTTTTGCAAAAGACCGTTGACGCGAGAGGGGGGTAGTGATACATTCATCTCTGTTCTGCGCCACTAGCTGGTGCGAAACAAACCACGCCCAACGGCGCGCCGCGCGGAGCAATCTGCGAGGTGGCAACTGAAGGGCCCGCGCAACGAGAGTTCGCGGCCGAGGGTTGGCAACGATCGCATGATTGTGACACGGCCAATCTTCCAGTCGAAGCGGGGCACTTTCGAGTGCGAAGCAAGACTGAAACGGCCGCGGAATTTTTTTTTGCGGAAATGGTTGACGGCCCGAAAGGGTTTTGATAGATTGTTTTTTCGCCGATGAAAGCGGTGCCGACGAGGTGCCGGGGACAACGGTTGGCTCTTTGAAAGCTGAATAGTTCAAACGACCTTCGATTTAGAAGGGATGTGATTCGAGTGGCTTGTGTAGGTTATTGACCCGAAAAAACCGTTCATCAGGTGCAAACTTGGTGGATGTGAATTTTCTTTTTTGAGAGTTTGATTCTGGCTCAGAACGAACGCTGGTAGCGTGGATTAGGCATGCAAGTCGAACGGGATCGGCAGCTGTAGCAATACAGTTGCTGTGAGAGTGGCGAAAGGGCGAGTAAGGCATGGGTAATCTACCCTAGAGCTGGGGATAACGCCGTGAAAACGGTGCTAATACCGAATGTGGCTCTTCCGGGCATCCGGAGGAAGCTAAAGGCGGGGACCGCAAGGCCTGCCGTTCTAGGAGGAACCCGTGTGCCATCAGCTTGTTGGCGAGGTAACGGCTCACCAAGGCTTACGGCTAGCTGGTCTGAGAGGACGACCAGCCGCACTGGGACTGAGACACTGCCCAGACTCCTACGGGAGGCTGCAGTCGAGGATCATTCGCAATGGGCGAAAGCCTGACGATGCGACGCTGCGTGGAGGATGAAGGCCTTCGGGTTGTAAACTCCTGTCATGAGGGGAAAAGGTGTTGGGTGTTAATAGCATCCGACCTCGATAGTACCTCAAGAGGAAGCCACGGCTAACTCTGTGCCAGCAGCCGCGGTAATACAGAGGTGGCGAGCGTTGTTCGGATTTACTGGGCGTAAAGGGCGCGTAGGCGG
>CAIOST010000117.1 GCA_903861045.1 uncultured bacterium
GGTCCCATACTTCGTCGCACACTTTGTCGTTTACGCTTCGTACACACACTTTGTCGTGAGATTTGTCGAAAGCAATTGCCGTGCAAGATGTTCCATCGACAAAGCTCCCGACAAAGCTGGAGGAACGTTTCTCATTGCTGTAAACCATCGGAATGGCCGGTATCCCGGCCATTCCGCAGCCCGCCCGAACCCTGAACCCTCCGCTGGCAAAAACCTGAGGTTTTGCCAGCGCCTCAATCATCTTCTCCACCCCGCATGGCGTGCCGCGCGGCGTCACGGGGCAGTCAGAACGGAATCCTCCACCTGCGGCAGCTTGTCGGGGTAATCCAGCGTGTAGTGTAGGCCGCGGCTCTCGTGCCGGCGCATGGCACTGCTCACGATCAGATCCGACACATCGGCGATATTGCGCAGTTCCAGGATATCAGCGGTCACGAGGTAATCGAAGTAATACTGGCGGATCTCCTCGCGCAGCACGCGAATGCGGCGTTGAGCCCGTTCCAGCCGCTTGTTGGTACGCACGATGCCGACGTAGTCCCACATGCAGGTACGCACCTCGCTCCAGTTGTGCGAGACCACCACCTCCTCATCACTGGGCACGGCATCGCCATACTCCCAGTCCGGGATGCGGGCTTTATCCACCACGGCGGGGCGCGGCTGGCCGACCAGGCGCGCGGCCATGGCATGCGCGCAGACGAGCGCCTCCAGCAGGGAGTTGCTGGCGAGGCGGTTGGCGCCGTGTAACCCGGTGCAAGCCACCTCGCCCACAGCCAGCAACCCCTCCAGCGAGGTGACGCCGTCCACGCCGGCCTGCACGCCGCCGCAGCAGTAATGCGCGGCGGGTACGACGGGGATCAGGTCCGTGGCCATATCAAGGCCGAACTGCAGGCAGGTGGCATAGATATTGGGGAAGCGCTCTTGCAGGAAGGCGCGCGGCTTGTGGCGGATATCCAGGCAGCAGTACGGTGCGGCCGAGCGTTTCATTTCCGAGTCAATGGCACGGGCCACAATGTCACGGGGTGCCAGCGACCCGCGCGCGTCGTAGCGCGACATGAACGGCTTGCCGTCGCGATCCACCAACTCCGCCCCCTCGCCGCGCACCGCCTCGCTGATGAGGAAGTTCTTGGCCTTGGGGTGATAGAGGCAGGTGGGGTGGAACTGGATGAACTCCATGTTGGCCACCGCGGCGCCGGCGCGCCAGGCCACGGCCACGCCGTCCCCGGTCGCGATGTCCGGATTGCTGGTATAGAGATAGACTTTACCGCAGCCGCCCGTGGCCAGGACGGTCCAGGGGGCGCGCACGGCAAAGATCTCGCCGGTGCGCCGTTCCAGCAGATAGGCGCCCACGCAGCGGTTGGCACCCGGCCGCCGCAGCCAGTGCGTGGTGATCAGGTCAATCAACTGCGTATGCTCCACCACCTGGATGTTGGCGTGCGTCTGCACGGCATGCAGGAGTGCGCTTTCGATCTGATGGCCCGTGATGTCCCCTGCGTGCAGCACCCGGCGCTGGGAATGCCCACCCTCGCGCCCCAAGTCATAGCCGGGCTCCCCGTTGCCGCGGGTGGCGAACTGCACCCCGAGCTGCTCCAGCTCCCGGATGCGGTCCGGCGCATCCGTCACGATGCGCCGCACCACGGCCTCGTTGCACAACCCAGCGCCGGCATCCAGGGTATCGGCCACATGCTGCTCAAAGCTGTCGCCGGCCTCCATCACACAGGCGATGCCGCCCTGGGCGTAATTGGTATTGCTCTCGGCCGAATCCTTCTTGGTCGCCAGCAGCACGCGCCCATGCGCGGCCAGATGCAACGCGCTCATCAGCCCGGCAATACCGCTGCCCACCACCAGATAGTCGCAAGTTTCAATCCGCATATCATTCCTTCCCGACCGGATCGCCGTCTGAACCGTGCCACTCGGCAAAAGTGCTCCGCAGCAATTCTCATTATGGCACTCGGCGGGTCCGGCGGCCCCGCCCTACCTGCCAC
>CAIOST010000118.1 GCA_903861045.1 uncultured bacterium
CCTGCTGCTCCTATCCATGCTACGCCACACTTCGTCGCATTCTTCGTCGCACACGTTGTCGTCTACGCTTCGTCGCAAGACTTTGTCGAGACTGCTCTCGTCTAGCCATATCTCCACACAAAAGGGGCTTGCATGCCCGCGCTATACCCGATACCCGGCTTCACAACCCATCCCGATCACATCCAGACCCATACAATTTCACCCCACAAACCCGGAAGCGCCAATCTTCCATTCTTCCAACTCCCGCGGTTTGGGGATCCGCGCTTCTCCTTGCATTCCCGCAACGACAATCCTATGCTTCCACTCCCACAGCATTTCGCGGCACATCGTACCGGCTGGGCCGTACCCGTGGTGGTTCGGGTAGCCGGTGAGGCCGGGCGCGTAGGGGTGTCAAGCCAAGGGGATTCCGGCATGAAGCATGAGGTTGCTGAGCAGGGCGGTGCAGGGCAGGCGGCCGGTACGACCGGTGGTAAGTTGCAGGCCTTCCTGGCGCGGTCGGCGGGATATGCGGCGTTGCCGCGGGTGGCGTACACGCCCTGCTTTAGCCTGGAAGCGATACCGCCACCGCCGCATGGGCAGGGGACCCAGTGGTGGTATATCCGGGATGGCGCGGCGCGCATCGGCTTGATCCAGACACTTGCGAAAGAGATCGAGATGTTCTGCTTCCGGCCACCGGCGGATGGTCGCGGCCCGCGCTACGATCTGCCGGAAGTCTACCACTGGGCCAATCTGTATGGCGCCCGCATCCAGATGTATGGCACGCAGGAGAATCCGCCGCTGACGGCCTTCGAGCTCGCCTTTGTTCAGGATCAGGGCGAAACTTTGGTCTTCACGCTGAAGAATAGCTTTGAGGGTGGTTTTTGCGGCGCGAATGAATACCGGCTGACCTGGGATGAGCGGCTGGGGTATGTCTGGCAGATGCAGGTGCGCTACACCATGACGCAGCCGCGGGCCGTAGAGTTCAACAACCTGCTGGCCGGCGGCGTGGCAGAGTCACGTGAGAGCCATAAGCGCTGGCAGAAGACCGTGCGGGCGCTGGCAGATGGTCGGATCGCCTATGTCTGGCACAACCCGCTGAACATCCCGCTGGATGATATCGCGCCGGGCGGGTTTGTCGGGTTTGTGACCGAGGAGGCGATGAACCCCTTTGTGGAACTGCTGGCGACCAGTACACCGGTTTTTATCGATACGTGTGGCATGTGGTACGACCAGCATATCTTTATGCGGCCACCGGCGGTGCCGGCGGCCGATGGGTCGTACCAGATCGAGGCGCGCTATCGGTTCCTCTCACTGCCGGGGCAGATTGCGCGGGAACTGGAAGCAGCCGCGGTGCCGGTGGAGGCCGCGACGGAGCCGGGGTTGCTCGGATTCCAGCTCAACCGGGTCTGTGATTTCGAGCAGTACATCCCGGTGCACGGTGGATTCAATGGCGGTGTGTGGGAAGCTGGGGTGCGCTGCAATGCGACGGCCCACTCGGGGCACTATTCGTTGCGGGTACGGGGGAAGGGGCCGCGCAATGTCGCCAGCATCGCGCCGATTGGCGGCGGCCCGGGACTGACGTGTGAGTCGAAGAAGCGCTACCGGCTGCGCGCCTGGATCAAGACCGATTTGAAAGAGGGCGTAGCGTACGCGTGCGTGGAGGAAGTGGTCTGGCATTGGAAGGATCTGCGGGCTACGCGCCAGACGCCGGAGCTCGCCGGCCGGACGGACTGGAGCATGGTGGAGGTGGAGTTTACGCCGACGCCGCACGATCCGTTCCTGGTGGTGCGCCTCTGCGTGCATGGGCGCGGCGTCGCCTGGTTTGATGATGTGCTGCTGGAAGAGTTGCCGTAGTGCCGTCGTACGGGTGCACCGGAGTGGCAAGCAAGGGCGGGGCCCTATGGCGCGCATAACCCTGTATCGCGGACCTCGTTTGGATTCACCACCCGCTACGCTGGAGTCACGGAAGCACGGAGTTGGCGTAGCATTTTCGTGCCCTCCTCCGGAGGACGGTTGCGCGGATTTGCCACACGGTGCGGCCATGAGCGATGGATTCATCGTAACCGCCGGGTTACCGTCAACGCCCACCCGCCACGAGTGCGCGTACGTGGCGCTGCACGGCTAGGGGATAACACGCAAGTCTGGCTTCGAGATCCATGGTAGCAATTTCAGGCAGGTTGCGAAATGTGACTAGCCCCTCGGGAGAGACGCCCTGCCGTCGCATCATGTAGACAAAGTCGCACAGCGCCTGGGCCGGCGTGGCTACCACGCCGCTGCGCGGAGGAGCATAGACCCGGCTGCGAACGCAGATGAAGGCAAACCGACCCACCGGGGTGTTCCGTTCCTGCGCCCTGGGGCTCCGGCGGTCGGTGAAACAGGTGATGCGGGTCGGCGCTTGCGTAATCAGGTTGTGCGAGTGCAGCGCATAGCTTCCTGTAATGTAGGCATGCGCATCGATCGCAGGCAGCAATACCGCGGGCGTGATTACGTCCGGCAACCCGTATTGCCCGTGGGTATATCGGACAATCCATCCCTGCTGCCGTAAGCGCGTCAGTTCTACGTTGAGGGCATTCCTTGACGTGTTGGCGACATTGGCAAGTTCTGTCACGGTGAACAGAGACTTGCCATACAACCGGTGCTGCGTATCCAAGTATTTCTGCCATTCCCTGGCTTTCATGAGGCGGCCCCTCGCAAAATTTCCAGCTTGTCTCCCAGCAGCGCGACAACCGTATCGAAGATCATGTTCCCGCCGCCAGCCGCCATCAAGGTTGCGGCCACGGCGGCATCCACCTGGTCGTCAAGGATTGCGTCGATGGCGCGCACATGCACCACGCGGTTCTTCAGCAGCCGGCCGCACCGATCAGTAACCGCGGCGGAACTGATCTGCAGCCTGATGAACTTTGTTCGCAATCGCTGCGCTGAGTCTGCGACAAAGCTGTCCTGAAAAAGAAAGAGGTCGAGGATGTCACGCGCCTCCAGAAACCCCCTGTTAAAGAGTGCGATGATCTTGCTTTCGACCATGTCAGCGTCCGAGGCCGTAAGATAAACCGTGCCGGCCACCGTGCGCACCACCGGTTTGTCGAGGCAGGTTATGCGCGTGATCTCCACAGGAAGCTCAATCCGGTCTGCGCGCGCTCCCGTGCGGTAAAAGGCTGCCAATACCGTTCGTACGAACGGTGAGTCGGCATCCGGGCCTGATGCCGGACACACCGTGCCATCGTAGCCGAAGCGCCGTTTGACTTCGGGTAGCAACTTGCTCTGCAACAGGTCCACGATCTCCATCTGCTTGCCGTCCAGATTGCCGTCCCAGTGATAGTCGATATCCAGCGACGTCCTGCAGCTATGGCTCAGGAGCCTATACCGAAATCCGCCAATCAGGTATAGCTTGTGACCAGCAGGGTTGATCGCGATCAGCCCTGCCGTCAGCTTCTGGATCCCCTCCACGGTTTCAGATCTTGTCTCATTCATGCAGCTTAATATATCATTTATGTTATATATGGCAACACTAAAATCTCATTTTGGTCTTTGTCTTTCCGGAAACAAGATAGATTAAGACCGGAGATTAAGCAGACTGCCCCTCCTCCCTGTTCTTCCGCCGGTACCGCGTAGGTGGCAGACCGGTTTCACGGATTACGATCTTGCGGAAGCGCTTGGCGTTGCTGTAGCCGCAGGCGCGGGCAATGGCGGCGATCTTAGCTTGGCTGTGGCGCAACTGTTCGAGCGCGCGCGTCAGGCGTACGCTCTTGAGTTCCTGGCTCACGGTCCGATGGCGATGCTCCCGGCACGCCTTGTCCAGTCCGCTGCGCGTCAGGCCGACGCTCTGCGCGATCTGTGCGACGCTCAGCGCCGGGTCGGCATAGCGTTGGCAGACGAGCTGCAGGGCGGCCGCGAGCGGCCGGTGCGCAATGGCGATCACATCAGGCCATCGGCATCGGCGATGGGGATATTGGGATTGCCGCCCTCCAGTAGTAACGGAAAAAACGTTGCAAGCCGACGGATGGAGGGCGCCAATCCTTTGTCGCCGAAAATGGCAGGATAACGAAAGGCAAATAATGCCCTGGCGTTTTGGCACTGCCGCGCCCAGTGGTGACTGGTCCTACCCGGCAGACGGTGTGATCGACGAAGTGCGACTATCGGATGCGGCGCGCGCCCCTGACTGGCTCTGGGCGGAATACATGAACGTGGCGTCGAACGACACGCTGGCGGCGTATGGCGCGGTCAAGGCGGGTAAACAGTAATGGGGCGGTTATGGAATGGCGGCGGTAAAGCGCATGGCGCTGGCATGGCTCGCGGCGCGTCCGGCGGCCGCGCCCTACCTTGCTTGCGACGCGCCCAGGGCGGACCCGCCGGACCCGCCGCCCGCCCCAATTCCATAACTGACCATTTGCCGAAAAGCGCGCTGAAGGCAGAGAGACCGCCATCCCCCTGCTTCAGGCGCGACTGGGCTCAGGTTGCCAAGATCCCCGGCGAGCCCATGGTGCGGCGGTAGGCTGACGGGAGCATCCCTTTCCAGCGGCGGAACTGGCGGAAGAAGTGGCTCTCGCTGTCGAAGCCGCAGGACTGGCAGATCACGCTGGTCTTGAGATTCGACGTGGCGAGCAGGCGCGCCGCGCGCTCGATGCGCCGCCGGGTCAGGTAGCAAGCCGGCGTCAGGCCGAGGCGCCTGGAAAACTCGCGTGTAAAATGCTCGTGACACTTGCCACTACGCCGGACCAACTCCGTCAGCGTGGGTTGCGTGTCGTTCGGTACCTCCAGCCGTGCCAGCGTCGCGCGCAGCCAATCTGGCAGGTCCACGGCGGGGTCCGGGGTTCCAGGCGGGGCCAGATAGCGGGTGACGGTGGTTAGCAGGAATTCGGCAAACACGTGCCGTCCGCCGGGTTCGAACATCTGCGTGGCGAGTTGCTCGAGCGTGCGCTGGTACGCCCGCCAGTCGCGCGCCGGGACCGTGGCGAGGGGCGGGGTGTCGGCGGCCAGGAGTGTTTGGGCCAGCCCGGGCAGCTTGGCGAAGCGCTCCAGGTCCAGCAGGCGGTCGGGGGCGAATGAGATGTTGGCGAAGCTGAACTCCCGGCCATAGAGCTGATGCACGTCGGTCTGCCGGATCAGGCGGATCTCCCGCGCCTGCTGCACGGTCTCCTGGCCATTGATCCGGTGCTGGAAGCGCCCCTTCAGGCCGCAGACAATTTCGCAGAAGTTCTTGTGGGTATGCTCGGGGAACTCCCAGCCCTGGTACCAGACGATCGTGTGGTAACGGAACCCGGACGGGAATTTGTCCAGCCGCTCGTCGCACACGTGCAGGGGCGACTCGTTTGATTTTCCAGTGCTCATGGTGGAGCACCAAAATATCAAAAGAGAGCAGGTTGTATCAAGAAAGGACAGTGGAATGGTGGTGCGCTGAGCACCGCCGTGGCAGATAATAGCTGCCCGGTTTGGGCAAGGCTACCGGGTTTGGGTAAGGAGTGGCGATTGTTATCATTGTCCCGATCTTTGTCTCGATCGTTGTCGACAACGATCGGGACAACGATCGCGACAACGATGAAGAGCGACAAGGATAGGAAAAGGGAGGCACAGCGATGAATACACCACAAGCCAACGCGAATTGTCACACGGATGGTTTCGGGCCGGGGCGGCTTTTCCGCTTGTTTTCTTCCATCCTTCCGTCACTCAGAAGCTTTGTCGACAAAGCTCCCGACAAAGCTCGCGACAAAGATGGGGGCGTACCGTCCACCGTCCACAGTCCACCGCCCTCGCTCTCCTCCTGCTCGCCGCGCTCGCGCCGCGGGCGGAGGCGGCCGACCGCACGTGGGACAACGGAGAGAGCGGAGACTGGAATGACACCGCCCACTGGGGCGGCAATCCGTACCCAGGCGCGGGCGGAACCGCGATCCTGACGCTGACGAGCGGGTCCTATTATCCGGTCAGCGCGGTCAGTTACACCGGTACAGTAACCATTCTGCCGTTTGCGGGGAAAGCCTGGACCGGCAACTCGGGCACGGACTGGGCGACGGGCGGTAACTGGGCCGGGGGCGTTCCGGGTGCGGCGGACGACGTCATTATTGACGGCGGCGTGAATCCACCCACCATCAACCTCT
Organism: uncultured bacterium; assembly: GCA_903861045.1. Lineage (GTDB taxonomy): Bacteria > Verrucomicrobiota > Kiritimatiellia > RFP12 > CAIWXQ01 > CAIWXQ01. Next base: position 6,069 of record CAIOST010000118.1, read on the forward strand.
CCAGCGCGGTCACGATCAAGTCGCTGCTCATCGGCTTGACGACCGCCTCGACGCTGACTTTCCAGAACGGCGACGTGAGTACTAAGAAGCTCATCGTCACCGGCGACGCCATCATCGGTCCGAACGGCACGATGACGCATGTGGCGAACGCGGGCACGGATGCCCATATCGTCAATCTGCGGATTGCCGGCAATCTGAGGATTGATGCAGGCGGAGGGATTGAGGTATCCGGACAGGGCCTCACCGCGGTCCTCAACGACGGGCGGTCGGGGGGAACCCACGGGGGCCAGGGCGGGGCCGGCTATGATGTCACGTACTTGGCCACTCCCTACGGGTCGGTCACGAATCCCGTCACGAGCGGGTCGGCCGGTCTGTATTCTGGTGGCACTGGCCCTGGCGGGGGCGTTGTGGTGCTGAATGTTACCGGCACGGCGACGATCAATGGCAACATCTACGCCAAAGGGTATTCGTTTACGGCCTCCAACGGCGGCGGAGGGGCGGGCGGCTCGATCAACATCACCGCGAACTCGATCGCGGGTTCGGGCGCGCTCGACGCCCGCGGCGGAGAGGGTTTCAACAACGCCGCCGGCGGCGGCGGCGGGCGGATCGCCGTGGTCACGGCCGGATCGGGTTTCGGAGCCTTGACGATGGACACGCGGGGCGGCGGAGATGGCAGTGACGCCAGATATTGGGGCGCAGGTGGAACGATCTACCTCAAGAAAGCCGGCGACGTCCGCGGGACCCTGTTGGTCGACGGAAAGAATGTGCCGCAGGGGAGCAATAACGGGTTGTTACCGAGGACGCTCATCGGCCCGTCGGTGACGGATACCGTCGTGGGCGATGTGCAACTCCTCAACCTGGCCAATCTCCAGATCGCAAGCACCTGCACACTGACGGTGTACGGTAGTTGGTCCAACGCCGTCGGGCCGGCGGCGCTCACCGGCGGCGGCACCGTGGAGTTCAAGGGGACGGGCACTAACTCGGTCTGGGGCGGGAACACGTGGAACAACCTGACCATCGCGACGGCGGGCAAGACGGTGAACTTTGAGGCCGGGAAGACCCAGACGGTCTTCGGCGCGGCGGCGTTCAGCAACGTGACGCTGCAGTCAACCTCCCTCAACCAGTGGCATCTCCGCAAGCCGGGTATCGGTACGCAGTACGTGGGCAGGGTGACGGTGTACGACAGCCATGCCGGGACCAACACCGCCGAGTACATGTTTTGGGGTGCCGTCGGCTCGGAGGTCAGTGACCCCGACAACCGCAACTGGAACTTCACGAGGCCTGAGGGCACGGTGATTATGATGCGGTAGCCGCCTTCGCCCCGACCTCCCGCTGGGGAGTCGGGGCTACGACGTGCCAGGGGCCGGAGGGGGATGGCGCTAAGTCAAGCGATGCTTCCGATCGTAATCGTAATCCGTTCTCCACCAGTAGATTAAGATTAAGATTGAGATTAAGACCGGAGAACGGAAGCGACGCGGGGCGGGTCAGCCCGGCGAGGTTCACGCCGGGGCGGCTCGGAGGGAGCCTCGCCCCCGGCCGACGAGTACGGGCGACGAGTACGGGCGACGAGTACGGTTGACGCGGTGAACGTTCCCCATCGACCACCGCTTACATCTAGCCAGTCCATACGGGGCGACCGGCTACTCAAGATGGTGCAAATTGCGCGACCCACTCCTGCGGGTTCAAGCATACCAAACTCCTGGCAGAACGGTCGTGCAGTTCCCGGTCCAGCGTGACAAGAACGGCATGATACTCCACCGCCAAGGCGGCATACTGCGCGTCGGCTCCCCGCAAGAATGCCTTGCCAGCCAGCCCTGCTGCCGCTTGCGCCCGCAGCATGTTCAACTCTAAGAAACGCGCGCGTGGCAGTCGTCGCAACTGTTCTGCAAACGCCAGGCCGTCCGCCGGTTTGCGGGTGCGCCGAGCCACGGTTCCTGCCACTTCCGGCAGAATCAGCGTGGGCAGCAGAAATTCAACCTGCCTCATCATGGCCGCCTGCAGAAAGCCGACGCTGTTGGCATGGTCCGGCTCCCTCTCGCTGGCCGCTGAAAGCCAGACATTGGCATCAACCACGACTTGCACGGTCCGCCTCCAACGATGCCACCAGTGATTCCCGGGGCGCGGCTTTCGACGTCATGGTTGTTCCCAGCGCCTGCCACTCGGACAGCCAGGCGTCCGCCACCTCCTTGCGGCGCGCCGGCGTAGGAGCCTGCTGCTGCGCCGCCATACCCAACCGTACCAGATCTGCCATCAGATCCTTCAAGGTGCGGTGCTGTCTGATCGCCTCATGTTTTACTTCGGCCAGCAGATCGTCCGGGAAGTACAAGGTCGTCTTCATGGTCCTATTTAACCACACTTGCTGTTTTGCCGTCAATACAGCAACAACTCCACATTAGCCCCCCCTCGCGCTGCCGAGCAGAGCGGAAGGGCTGCGAATCAACGCCGGGATACCATCCGGGCATGCTTACGCGGCACCCGGCTCATGACCGGATGCTAAACAACCGCTAACTTCGGGCTGGA
>CAIOST010000119.1 GCA_903861045.1 uncultured bacterium
ATGTGTACGCGAGGGCTATAACGTGCCGTCAGGCGTATGATTCCGAGTAGACGGGGGCATCATTGATATCGTCACAACCCCAGTCTTCGATCAGCGCTACGGCGGTCGGCGGGGCACGGATCGGCATACCCAGACAGTCAAGGATCTTCCGTATCGCCTCAGGCGGATTAACCGCGCAGAGGATGCGCATTCTACCACCGCAAAGGTCGCACTTCAACGCGTCGACGGCGAACACCCGTTTTAGCAGGTCCGCCCAGGCGTACCGCTTGGGCCGCTGTTTCTTGGACCTGGCGGGTTGGGCACAACCCGCGCCGTCGGCCGGGCTTGCGGATGGCTGGACGGCTCCCGCGTCATAAGCCGTGTCTGGTGATGGCTGGATGGCTCCCGCGCTATCGACCGGATCTGAGGATGTCTGAGCGGCTGCGGCTTCTGGCGCCTGCCTGTGTGGGACGAGGCGGGCGCGCCACGCTGCGGCGGGCGCGAGGACGCCGCTGTAGCGAATCATGTTGAAATGCGGCGCAGGAACCAGCGCGGCCAGCCGCTCCAGAAATTCCAACGGCTCGAAGACCACGTTATCTGTCCCGTCGCGCCAGCGTCGCTTCAGATGGTACAGCAGCCGCCCATCGGGCAGCTCCTCCAGCCGCTCGAGCGCGACAGGCGGACGGCACATATAGCGGAGCAAGTGCTCAAGCCCCTCCCGGTCGAAAGCCGGAAGGGCCGTGCAATTCCCCAGGGTCGTAATTAGACAATAGACATTTCGTAAATTTGTCTAACCAACCAAGAACCCCGCAAGCATTGGCTTTTCCAGGGGGGCATTAGGGTCGTATTTGTAAATAGGTAAAAGCAAGGCCGTGTTTCCGCTGAATGTGGGGGCATTAGGGTCGCTCATCAAAGAGTCGGTGTCTCGCGACAGGAGAAGCCTGTGAATGGAGGAAATGACGTGAACACGGAAGGCGCGAAGAGGGGCATTGGGGTCGTATTTGTAATTAGGTAAGTTGTTTTGTTGAGCTTGCTGATTGTCGGCGTTCTTTCGGTGTCTGAGCTAATCGTGTTGCTTGGGTTGTTGTGCGGTTTATGGAAGGGCGTTATGAAGCGAGTTGTGTTGCTGATCGTAGTGGCCGGTGTCCTGCTTCTGTGCGTCGTAGCCGTGCTGCGTAAGGGCGCGCCGCGCCCAGTTACCGCCCAGCCGCCTGTCATGCCGGCGCCTCCGGCCGCAGTCACGAATGCTCCGGCTGTCTCTAACGCTCCTCCCATCTCCTACGTTCCGCCACTTGCAGCCACACCCGTAGAAAAGCTCCCCAAGGGCTGGGAGGATTTTCGAAAGTTGCGCGAGATCGGTCAGTTGAACCGGGTGACGGCCGCTATGGAGAACCGCACGCTGCCGGCCGATCTGCTGGCGTTTTTTGAAAAAGAGATCTTCAACCGCCAGCACTGGGACGTTACCCGCAACAACATGGCCAATGCGCTGGTCTGGCAGGAGTCGCCCAATCCGCGTCTGCATGAACTCTTCGCCAAAATGCTGGCGGACGAAACCGAGAGCCCGGTCTGGCGCGACTACTGTTTGCAGTTCCTTTCTGAGTGCATGAAGTCCTCTTCCGATCCTGAGGCCATCAAGTCCCTCCTCGCGCGCTATGCGCAGGGTAAGGACGGTCTGGCCGGCACTGCCATCGTGAACATCGGGCTGCAGGAGGGCGCCGGACGGATCAAGCCGGACGAGACGTTCAGTCAGCAGCTCGAGGCCCAGCTCACCGACCCGGAGGTCGTCATCCCGACCAAGCTCAGCATCCTGGGCATGATCGGCAAGCGCCACGATGTGCGTTTACTCCCCCTGGTGCGCAGCTACGCCACCCACACCAACGACAGTCTCCGCCGCACGGCCATGGCCACGCTGGGCCTGATCGGCACGCGTGATGATCTGCCCCTGCTCCAACCCGGCCTCACCAACCGCAACCGCGCCGTCCAAATGGCCGCGAAAGGCGCGATGGCCCGGATCGAAGCCCGGTAGCCCCGGCCCGCCCCGGGCCGAGGGCAAAACTGTGTATCCCTCTTCCAGCAAGGCGGGCTGGCGTCCTCTGAGCGAAGTCGAAGGGCTACGAGCCCGCCAGTTCCTCGCCCTCGGCCCGGGGCTGGCCGTGGCTACTATCCCACTTCCGTTCCTTTGCGTGAGAATAATGTTTTGCAGTTCTTGCGATGTGTGCAACGTTTTGACAAGATCAGGGCACTGGTCAAATGCGTATTTTCCGTCAAAGCATCACCCTTCTCTTCATGCTGGTGGCAGGTGGGGGGTGGAGCGACACGTCGCTCTCTGCCATCCGCGAGTTATACGATGTGCCCGTACCCCCCGCGCACGGCACCCTCGCCGGCTCGGCGCCCAACCTGACCTACACACCGACCACCAATTACTACGGCGCCGACAGCTTCACCTTTCAGGCCAGCGATGGCGCGCTAGACAGCACCCCGGCTACGGTCGCGCTCACGGTGTCGGCGGTCAATGATGAGCCCTCCGCGACCGCTACCGCCACACCCACCAGCGGCCAGGCGCCGCTGGCCGTCTCCTTCCTCGCCACCGGTGCGGATCTGGATGGCGATGCGCTCGCCTACCTCTGGACCTTCGGCGATGGCGCCACGGCCACGGAGCAGAACCCCGGCCATACCTATGCCTCCGCCGGGTTCTATACGGCCACCGTGACTGTCTCCGACGGCCATGGCGGGTCCAGTTCTGCACAGGTGGAAGTCACAAGCAGCGCCCCGTACCTGCAGCCGCCCGTCATCACCCCCAATGGCGGATCCTTTGACCAGCCGCTCTCCGTCTCCATCACCCCGGCGACGATGACGGTTCTGCCCACTACTCCGGGGTGGAAGACGGGGGTGAAGTATCCGGGCGATGGGATCGAAGTAGCGGAGGCCCTCTCGCAGGACGGCCAGACGGTCTTCGCTATGTGTGCGCGTACCACGGCGGAGCGTATGTACATGTTCCCCGGCGTAAGTCTGTCGCCGGACCGCGGCCCGCTTCCGTTCTATATCTGGTCGCTGTCGGATGACAATGGCCCGGCGAACCAATTCATGGTCTATCAGCCCTCGCTCTTTGCCGGCGTCACTGAGTTCACGGCGTGGGATGGGAACAATTTCGACTTCTACTACGGCGAGACCGGCAACCGGGTCTTCCTGCTGTTGGAGCAGCACTATCGGCATGCCATCTCGCTCTGGAGTTGCGCCGCCGGCACCTATCAGGGCGACAAGGCCAGCCAGAAGCTGGCCGAGATTCCGCTGCCGTCCGTGGTCCCCTTTGCCGGGACTCCGCTGCGCATGGAGTTTGCGGGGAACCAGGTGCGTGTCCTTGCGGGTTCGCAGCCACAGGTTAGCGTCAATACCGATGACGAAGGCTGGGTGACCTATACCGGCGACGCCGCCAGCGGCCGCGTCACCGCCCCGCTGGGCGACACCCGCTTCTGGATCACGTTGGCCGGTGGCGAGAAGCCCGGCAAGCGCTCGCTCGTGGTCTCCGACCAGCCACAGGTCCGCACGCGCTTCACCTACGACGGCTCGCCCGTGACGGAGAGCTCGCGCGAGGTCACGGACAAGCTTACGCTGACGCACGACATCACGCTCCGCGCGCGTCGCTTCAGCGCTGTTGGCTTGCAGTCCGCCGAAACGGTCGCCACATTCGATTCACACCTCCCGTTACTCCCCGCTGAGTCGTACGTCTCGCCGGCCTACATGGAGCTCTTCCATGCCACGCTCGACGGCTCGCCCGCGCAGGTGAGCCTCCGGGTCTGAGCCGGTATCACTACATCCGCCGGTATCGCCAGCAAACCGGTAGCACGCCCATGACCGAGGTACGCCGCCTGCGCCTCGAAAGTGCGCGCGACCTGCTCGTAGGCACGGCACTTCCCATCAAGGAGATTGCGCGGCGCTGCGGTCTGGGCACGGTGCAGTCGTTCTCGCGCCTCTTTGCCCGGCACCAAGGGCAAGCCCCGGCGGCGTTCCGTCGCGCACGCCAGGGATAGCGGTTCAGGGTTCAG
>CAIOST010000120.1 GCA_903861045.1 uncultured bacterium
AGGCCTGCATATATTGATACGGCGTCGAAATGTACTGGTTATGTGGGTTGCACTTATGGGAGGTTTCGCGATGAACGGTTTATCCGCGGATGTTAGCGTCGAGCCGAAAGAGAATCAGGCCTATCTTCTGAATCCGGGTAAAGGGTGGATCATCTATTCGGGATTCGCCAACGCGAGTACGGCCGCCTGGACCAAAGCGTCGGTCGGGTATGCGCGCTACATGTGGCAGGATATCCACACGAACGATGGGGTACTGGTTCAAGCTGACGCTGGCGTCCTACCCGGCGGACCTCGCCAACGGCACCACCGGGAAGCTCTCCTTTCGGATGCGGAATGACGGCGTGGCGCCTATCTACATCAAGGGTCACCGCGCGGTCGTGAAAGTGGCGCTGATGGACAACGCCACGAACGTCCTCAGCACCGTGACCTTGAAAGGGGTGAATCCGTTCGCTTGGAAACCCGGCGAGACGATCGCGCAAGCGGCCGAGTTCACCTTCCCCAAGAACGCCAAGGGGTCGAAGCTGGCGCTGGGGGTGTTCACCAGGGAGTCCCTCGCCAATCCGGATATCAAGTTGGGGATTGATAACGGGACGCCCTTCTTTGTTCGACCAGATAGCCACGCCCCAAACGCGCGACCGCTCTGGCGGTGAAATCCGGCCTGAACCCTGAACCCTTCCCTCCTGAGCAGTTACTTTTCAGAAATGTACATTGTCATGGCAGCCAAGATCGGCGATAAATATCGCGCGAATGCCAGTCCAAGGATTCCGCAGCCGATCGCGCACAGCCGCCGGAGCTGGATCCCGCCAGGGAAAAGGGAGGCCGTGACCATGAGCAGATTGATGGACATCGTGAGCCGTCTGACCAAGGCAGCCAAGGCGGGGCGGTTCCGCCGTGCGCGCGCTGCCAGCCATACCCTCCGCCCGCAACCCTCCGTCCTTCGCCATTTGCTCCCGCTGCTCCTGCTCGCGGCGTGGGGCGGCTTGGCCGCCGACGCGCCGGCGGCCACCCCGCCGGCGAGTGCGACCGCACCCACACAGACCGTCGGCAAGTTAACGCTGAATGGCGCTAAGTATGAGGGCGAGATCCACAATGGCCAAGCCAACGGCAAAGGCAAGTTGACGCTTGACGATGGCCGGAGGTACGTCGGCGAGTTCAAGGACAATCAGCGGCATGGGCAAGGAACCTGGACCGTCGAGGGCTTTAAGTACACGGGCGGTTGGCAGAACGACAGCTATCACGGGCAAGGGACCGAGACCTACCCCCGGGGGCGGAAGTATGTGGGCGAGTTCAAGGACGGCTTCCGCAACGGACAAGGGATCATGACCTTGCCCGATGGCCGGAAGTTCGAGGGCGAGTGGCAGCGGAACAACTATGTGGGGCCGGTCGGGACGAAGCCGGCCGAAGGCGGGAGCACCGGCCTGCCGTCCGCCGTGCCGAAACCGGGTTCGGCGCATCCCGGGGCGGCAAGCACCGTACGCGGGGTGTCCGATCCAAGCCTCGTCGTCTGGTACAAGTTCGACGAGGGCGCCCGGGACTCTTCGGGTAACGGATTGCACGGCGGCATCGAGGGTACCGTACCGTGGGAGCCAGGGTGCATCGGCTCAGGCGCGGCGGCCTGCCGGGAGGGGTACATCCGCCTGCCGGACCTCAGCGGCAGGTTTACCACCGAAGCGACCTTGTCGGTGTGGATCAAAATGGATAGCGCGGCGCCCTTGGGGCAGAGCATATTCAATTTCGGCGAGGGCGGCGCGGATCACTATCCGTGGACCGATGGGAAGATCTATGTCGACGCGCTTAGGAACGGCGGGGTGTCATTCCCGGCGCCCGCCACGGTGGACCGGACGAAATGGCACCATCTGGCCGTAACGCACAAGCCCGGCCCCGATACTTGGAAGTGCTACATCAACGGCACGCTGGCAGGCTGCTTCGCAGGTCAGGACGCGATCACCTTGCCGGCGGGCTCCAACTTGGGGAACGGCGGCTATGGCTACGCAGCAGCCGCGTTTGACGACTTCCGTCTCTACAGTCGGGCGCTCTCCTCTAACGAGGTGCAGGCCCTTTACGGTCAGGGGCTTGAGCCGACCGCGCAGGCTGCGACGCCACCACCGGTTGGCAGCGACGCGGCCGTACTGGTAAACGAGGACACGGTCTGGCGGCACCTGCACCTAGAGGGGCCCTCCTACTTCCTGCTCGACGATCCGGCGCCGGAAGTCAATTTTGGGGGAACCCCGGAGATCGTCCAGACGGCCTTGGGTCCCATGGCCAAGGTGGGCACCTCGCATGGCTTCAGTCAGGCCGGGGTGAGGGTGTGGCGACCGGAGGCGACCTCGCCGGCGCCATCGCCCGACTGGGCCGGCCCGACGTTTGACGATAGCCTGTGGCTGCGCGCTAGCTGGCCGCAGCCGGTCCCCGATCTGAGCCGGGGGGTGGTCGAGAAAGAGGCCGCTTCCTTTCTCAAGAAGGCCAATCCGTTCGACACGGTGGTGGTGCTGGCGCGCAGTCGCTTCGAGATCAAGGACCCGCAGCGCGTGAAGACCTGCCGTTTTTCGCTGGATTATTGGGGGGGCGTGGTGGTGTATGTGAACGGCAAGGAAGCCGCGCGTGGTCACCTGCCCGGCCAGGAGACCAACCTGCTGGCGCGACTGGCCGAGCCATACCCGGAGAAGGTCCTACCCTTTAAGAGCCCCTTCGCTGCCGCAGGTTGTCTCCGGCAGTTACGCGAAGTGGAGATTCCTGCGTCCCTGCTGCGGCCGGGCGTGAACGTGCTGGCTGTGGAGGCGCATCCCGCACCGATCCTATACTCCACCTGGAAGCGCTACGACGAATACTACGCGTGGCCCGCCATCGGCGTGGCGCGGGCGCAACTGACCGTGGCGCCGGTGAGCGCCGCCGTAACGAACGGACTACGTCGGCAGGGGGTGCAAGTATGGAATTGCGCGGCGAGCGACACGCTGACTTTCGGCAACGACTTGCGCGAGACGGGGCCTGTTCAGCCGGTGCTGATCCGCGCGGCCCGCAACAGCGTCTTCTCCGGCCGCTTGGTGGTGGGGTCCGATCAGACGATCAAGGGGTTGACGGTGAGCGTGGGGGATCTGGTCAAGGTTGCGGCCGGGGTGGAACCCGGTTCTCCCAAGGTGGCGTCTGCCGGTGCCGCTAAGATCCCCGCTGCGGCAGTCCGCGTGCGCTGCGCCGTACCCGCCACCCCCGGTAAATCCTGGGTGCCGGCGGTGCGGTTCGATGGTCTGCTCGATCAGATTCCGGCGGAGATTCCGGCCTACGTGGCAAGTACGGCAACCAAGGCCCTGGCACCGTTGTGGTTCACGGTGCGGGTGCCCGCCACCGTGCCGGCCGGCCGGTACGAGGGCCGGATCACGATCGCAGCGCAGGGCTTTCCGCCCCAGACCGTGCCGCTACACGTGCAGGTGTGCGACTGGGCCATGCCCGATGTACAGGACTGGCGCATGCAGAACTTCATCTACCATGCGGAAGAGCTGGAAGCGAAGTACTACGGAGTGACGAACTACTCCGCCAGGCATCTCGAGTTGGTGGGTAAGACGCTGGCCGCGCTGGCCGAGTTGAACTCGCGGCAGGTGATGGCCAACCTGGTGTGTGACTTCTTCGCCTGCGGCTATGGCGGGGGCAGCTCCAACCCGGAGTCGCTGGTGAGGTGGGTCAAGCAGCCGGACGGCACCTTTAAGCACGACTTCACGAACTTCGACCGCTATTTGGACATGGTGGCCAAGACCATCGGCAAGCCCCGGACCCTGCGGCTGAATTGTTGGGGCGAATATAATCCCAAACGTACCAATACGACTTGGATTGACCCGGGCTTCGACAACACCGGGGAGCGGCCGGTGACCGTCTTCGATCCGGCGACCGGCCAGCTCAGCCGCATGAAGCAACCGCCGCTGGGTACTGAGGAGAACTATCGCTTCTGGAAACCGGTGTTCGACGAGGTGCGCAAGAAGATCAAGGCCCGCGGCTGGCTGGATGAGACCACCCTGGGCTACAGCGCCTGGTTTGCCTCGTCCTTCCCGGCGCTGGTGGACGTGGCCAACCGGCTCTGGCCCGGCGCCGAGTGGAGCTTCACCGGCCACAACGGCTCGCAGGACATGCTCTTCCGCGGATCGGATACCAACCTCGCCATGATCGTGCGTCACAGCGACACGGTGTATGTGTCCCCGCGCATGGGCGTTCAAACCGCACCGAAGGAAGTGAAGATCGGCTGGGCCGAGGAGGCACAAAGTAAGATCTACATGCGCGCCGAGGACCGACAACCGCTCTGGCTACTGGATGGGCCACGGCGCAACACCTTCACCTTCGGCTGCCGCATGTATCAGCGCGACGATTTTCCGTTGAGCGATATGCGCCTCTTGGCCGAAAACTACGTGCTTCTGAACGGGTTTGATGGCTTGGGCGATTTCGGCGCGAATCTCTTCCCGATGAAGAAACCAGCGGGCGGCTATTACATCCCGGCCGCCGGCGCCGGCACAGGGTGGGCCGGGGACTACCGCAGCACGCTCGCGCTGCTCTATCCCGGCCCTGACGGCCCGGTGGCGACCGAGCGCTTTGAGGCGCTGCGCGAGGGGCTGGAGCTGTGCGAGGCCGTCATGTTTGTTAAAAACGCGCTGGCAAAGCAACGCACGCTGCTTTCGTCCGACCTGCAGCAGCGGGCCGAGCGCTATCTAAGCGAACGCGATTTCCACTACCCCCGGCTCGATTTCCACGTGCGGTACCTTCAGGCCGCGGAAGACGCGCGCCTGCTCGACCTGGCTGGCGAGCTGGCTAAGGAGTTGGCGAAGAAGAAATGATCGGCAATGTAAGGAACAAATGTATGTTAGCTGACTATCACATGCACACGACGCTCTGCCGGCACGCGCACGGCACGCCTGAGGAGTATGCCGCGGCAGCGGTGCGCAGGGGGCTGGCGGAGATCTGCTTCACGGATCACGTTCCGCTCGACGACCAGAAGTTCGGGCCGACCATGCTGCGGAGCGAGTTTCCCGTCTATCAGGAGATGATTGCCCGCTGCCGTGCCACGGCGGGCCTGCCGGTCCTGTTCGGCATTGAAGCGGATTTCTGGCCGGAGCAGGAGTTCATGGATCTCTTCCGGGAGTGGCTGCCCGCCCAGCCGTTCGACGTGGTGTTGGGTTCCGTGCACGCCATCCGGGGGTGGGTCTACACCAACGGCGGGGCGGACCTGGAAAAGTGGAAAACCGTGGATGTGGCGGCGGCCTGGCAGGAGTATTTCGACCTGGTGGGGCAGATGGCCGACACCGGGCTCTTCGACATCGTGACGCATCTCGACGCACCCAAGCATTCCGGCTACTGGCCGCCCGCCGCGCAGATCCCGGAGATCGTACAGCCGGCCCTGGATCGCATTGCCGCCGCCGGTATGGGGATCGAGCTCAATACGTCCGGCCTAATCCGCCCCTGTAAGGAGATCTATCCGTCGCTGCCGATCCTCGTCATGGCGCGGGAGCGCGGCATTCCCATCAGTTTCGGTTCCGACTCGCACGGTCCCGCGGATCTTGGTCGCTACTTCGACCAAGCCCTGAAACTGGCGAAGGCTGCCGGTTACACGCACTGCCTGCGCATGCGTGGCAGGAAGAAGCAACTCGTGCCGCTGCCGCACGATTTCGCCGTCGCGTAGTACCTGATTTCTGAAGAAGCGCGAGGGCCGCAGTTTGGGGGGGCAGACACTTGCCTTGACGGTAGTTGGTTAATTGTAATTACCTTCGACTTTTGGAACCAGTCTTGGCCGGGCATGATCCGGTATTCCTGCCGGACGATGGTGCGGCCGGACGGGATGGTGGTTGTTCGTAGGGCTGTGGCCTGCGGGGAGGGAATGGGACGCTATTTTGTCCAGTCGGCGCGATCACACCGAAGCAGTTTTATGGGCCGCGCCAGCGTATTCGCGCGAAGGATGTCGAGAAGACGACCCGGACGACGTGCCCTTATTGTGGCGTGGGGTGCCAGTTGGAGATTGCCACGTGCAAGACGATGGTGGATGGCAAGCCCACCGATACCGTGGTGCAGGTGACGGGGGCCGAGGCGATCCCGAACAACGGCCGAACCTGCGTCAAGGGCCGTTTTGGATTGGATTTTGCCAACCGGCCGGACCGGCTGCGGCAGCCGATGATCCGCAAGGATGACCAGTTGGTTGAGGTGGCGTGGCCGGAGGCCCTGGCGTATGCGGCGCGCCGGCTGCAGGAGATCAGCTCCGCGCATGGCCCGGATGCAATTGCCGGTCTGGCCTCCGCACGCTGCACCAACGAAGAGAACTACCTCTTCCAAAAGTTTATGCGCTCGGTGATCGGCACCAACAACGTCGATCATTGTGCGCGCCTGTGCCATGCATCCACGGTAGCGGGCTTGGCGATCTCGTTCGGTTCGGGTGCCATGACGAATTCCATCGCCGAGCTGGAGTCGGCCCAGGTGATCTTGGTCACGGGTTCGAACACGACCGAAGCTCATCCGGTGATCGCCACCTTCATCAAGCGTGCCGTGGAGGCCAACGGTGCCAAGCTGATCGTGGTGGACCCGCGGAACATTGACCTGGTCCGCCATGCGGCGGTGTGGCTGCGGCAGAAAAACGGCACGGACATCGCCTGGATCAACGGGATGGTGCACGTTATCCTGGCCAACGGCTGGGAAAACAAGGCCTTCATCGAGAAGCACTGCGAGAACTTCGAAGCCCTGCGGGCGTCGGTCCAGTCGTTCACCCCGGCCCTCGTCGAGGAGCTTTGCGGCATCGCGCCGGCGGATCGGGCCGAGGCCGCCCGGCTCTTCGCACAGACCGACCGCGGGTCCATTGTGTACTCGATGGGCATCACCCAGCATGCGCACGGCACCGACAATGTGAAAGCCCTGGCGAACCTGGCCATGGTGACGGGTAATATCGGTCGGGAAGGCACCGGCGTCAACCCGCTGCGCGGCCAGAACAATGTGCAGGGTGCCTGCGACATGGGCGCCCTGCCCAACGTCTACGCCGGCTATCAGAAGGTGGACGACGCGGCGGCCCGCGAGAAGTTCGCCCAAGCCTGGGGTGCCTCGCAGCTTTCCAGCAAGCCCGGCCTGACGGTGGTGGAGGTCATGCACGCGGCGCATGCGGGGCAGATCAAGGGGCTCTACATCATGGGCGAAAACCCCATGGTTTCCGATCCGAACCTCAACCATGTGCGGGAAGCGCTGGAACACGTGGATTTCCTGATGGTGCAGGATATCTTTCTCACGGCGACGGCGCAGTTGGCCGATGTCGTGCTGCCGGCCTGTTCCTTTCTTGAGAAGGATGGCACCTATGTCAACGGATCGTCGCGTATTGCCAATCCGGAAGGTCATCGCGGCACCGGGCGAGGCGCGGGATGACTGGAGCATGATCCATGAGTTGGCGCGCGCATTGGGGCACAAGTGGGGCTACGACACCACCGAGGACATCCTCCGAGCTGCCGGTGTTTGTGACGAAGCGGGTGGCGCAGGGGAGCGTGTTCATCCCGTTCCACTTTGCGGAAGCGGCTGCCAATGTTCTGACGATTGACGCGATTGCCCCAACGGCAAAAATTCCGGAGCTGAAGGTGTGCGCCGTGAAGATTGAGCGTGTGGCACCTTGATGGCGTTGGGTTGCCGTGGGCACGGTCCGCCGTGGGGTGATTGTCCCTGCCCCTGCACCAGGATGGACTTACCGCAAGACGCCAGGCACGGCTAGAGCCCCTCCCGGCCGGCCGGCTTGTTCCTTCTCCGCGCGCCACAGGTGCACCATCGAGAAGAGTTTTTCGATCTCCATGCGGATATCAATGCTTTGCACCAGACAATGATGATCGCTGCGCAGCGGAGCTCGCGTGAAATTCAGCACCCCCTGTACGGCCGAGCGGCGCAAGGTGTTCATGATGCTGGCTGTAGCTTCCTCTGGCACCGCCAGGATGGCCACGCGAATCTGGTTCTTTTCAAGAAAAGGCAGCAGTTCATGCACGTCCAGGATCGGCACCTCAGCCTGGGGTGCCAGTGTCTGCGGGTTTATATCAAAGCCCGCCACTACCCGGATGCCATCGCGCTTGCCGCCGTAGGTGTGTAGCAAGGCCGTGCCGATATTGCCGCAGCCAATCACCACCACCGGTAGGGTCTCTGCCATGCCCAGCAGTTCCGAGAGCCGCTCCAGCAGATCCGCCACCCGGTATCCGCCGCGTTTCACCCCGTGCATGCCGAACGCCACGAAATCCTTGCGCACCTGCGAGGCGGAAACACCCAGCGCATCCGCCAGGTTGTCGGAAAAAACCTTCACAAAGCCCAGCCCCATCAACCGCAATAACACGCCGCGATAGCGTGACAACCGCTCAATGGCTTCTCTCGTCATGTGGCGACCCCTCGTTAGACTTATGCCATAATAAGTCACCCTAGTGTCATGAATCAACATAATTGTAGCATAAGTGTCCTGTATATTAGCTTTGATAGGGGTCGTTAGTTCTTGTTTTATGGATAATGTTGCGATTATTAGCTTTTAATATCGTATGATAACGACTCCGTACTTTTTTTGTTGCAGACAAAGACGAATGTTGGAACAATAGGACTTCTTTCGGGCAAAAGGCGTATGCTGCCTAGGGCTGCATGGATGGAAGTTGGAATAGCGGGAAAGTTATTTCATGATGCCAGCCATCGCCGGTTGCGTTCAGCCGGCTGATTTTGGCGATGAAGGACTCGTAGTTGGCTAAAGGAAGGTAGGGCGCGATGAGTGCTGTTTCGAACGGGATGAAGGCGGCGGACGGAAAATTGCCGAATCGGTGGTTGATTGCAATCATGGGGACCCTGCTGCAGGTGTGCCTGGGGACCGTCTATGCCTGGAGCTTCTTCCAGAAACCGATCATGACCGGTTTTCATTGGAATAACACCCAGGTCATGTGGATCTTCAGTCTCGCCATCTGTTTCCTGGGTCTGGCCGCGGCATGGGGCGGCATCAATCTGGCCAAGTTCGGTCCCCGTATGCTGGCCATGGGGGGCGGTCTGCTGTACGGGTTGGGCTATCTCCTGGCAGCGTTCGCCATGCAGCAGAAGAGCCTGCCGCTCTTCTACGTCTCTTTTGGTGTGATTGGTGGCATCGGACTGGGCCTCGGATATGTCACGCCGGTGGCCACGTCGGCGAAGTGGTTCCCTGATAAGAAAGGGTTCATTACCGGCATGGTGGTCATGGGGTTTGGTCTGGGCGCGCTCTTCATGTCTAAGGTGCTCGCCCCCATTCTGATGAAATCGTTTGACGGCAACCTGATCTCGGTCTTTGTAACGATCGGCCTGGTGATGATCGTGCTCGCCACCTCCGCCGGCGCGTTCATGCAGAACCCGCCGGCTGGCTATGTTCCGGCCGGATATACCCCGCCGGTCATGTCAGCATCCGGCAAAGCGGCGGACGAGGCGGTGACCGCTAGAGATTGCATTCTCTCCGGCCGGTTCCTCGTGATCTGGTTGTTCTTCTTTGCGAACATCTGTGCCGGTATTATGTTCATCGGGATGCAGTCGCCGATGCTGCAGGATCTGCTTAAGACGGGCGAGAAATATGCGGGCATGACGCCGGATGCAGCCAAGGCCGCGCTGGCGGCGGCGGGTGCAACCCTGATTGCGATCAGCTCGATCTTCAACGGTGTCGGGCGTTTCTTCTGGGGTGGGCTCTCGGATAAGATCGGCCGCGTGAATACGTTCCGGATCATCCTGGCGTCGCAGGTCCTGGTCTTTGTGGCCTTGATCTTTGTGAAGAGCCCGCTCCTGTTTGGCGTGCTGGTGTGCTATGTGCTGCTTTGCTATGGCGGCGGCTTCGGGACGGCGCCGTCCACCGTGCTCACCGTCTTCGGGTCGCGCCTGATGCCGGTGGTGTATGGTGCCATCCTCACGGCGTGGTCTACGGCTGGCATTATCGGGCCGCAAGTGGCGGCCCTCATCAAGGACAAGGCGCCGGACAAGGCGTCGCTCTATACATTCTCCGTGGGCGCAGTCATCCTGCTGGGCGGGCTATTGCTCACATTCCTGGTGAACGACAAGCCGTTCCACAAGAAGGTGTAGGCGCAAGCCAGCCGAAGCGTAGGCGTGCTACGCTGACACTTCGGCTGGAAAGACGGTGATGGCGCCGTATTCACCATCATAGCCGCCCTGGCGAAAGACCTGGCCGGCGCGCAGGCGGCGGATGGCCTCTCCCAGACGTTCCGGGGCGTGGGCGTCGAGTTGGGCCGGTGGCAGGTGTAGTAGGATGGCCAGTTCCGGGCCGCAGGCGGCCAATAGCTGGTCGTAGGCGGTGCGCACCTGCTTGCTTCCTGCGCCGACGCCCAGTAGTTCTGCCAGTATTTCATCCAAGGGGATGATGTATTGATGGGGGAGTGCCTGCCTGGGTCGCTCGCCGGCCGGCCGGTCGGCTAGGGCCAGCACACGGTGCAGCACCCCCAGTGTGAGCGGTTTGCCGCAGACCGGACAGCGGTCGTGTCGTTGCTGGCTCTCTGACGGCTCGCATACGAAATGGCAGGCGCGGTGGCCGTCGAGATGATATTTCCCCTCTTCCGGAAAGAGATCCACCGTGCCGCCGCATACCGCCGGGTCTTTGCGCCGCAGGCCGTCGAGCAGGGTGAAATAGTCCGGTGTGCCGAGGAAGATGTTGGCATTGCGGCCGAGGTTGGCAGGGGAGTGCAGGTCGGAGTTGGAGACCAGCGCCACGCGATCCAGCCCGCGCACCCGCCAGTTCATAGGCGGGTCCGAGGAGAGCCCGGTCTCGACCGCAAAGATTTGCGGCGCAAGCTCGCCGAAGCACGCGTCGATGGAGTCGAAGCCGGATTGTGAGCCAAACATCGCAAACCAGGGGGTCCAGATGTGTGCGGGGATCAGGGCGCAGGCCGGGTTAGCTTCCAGCAGGATGGTCAGCAGGTCGCGCGGATCCAGGCCGAGAATGGGGCGACCGTCCGAGTGAAGATTGCCGATGGCCGCAAGGCGGGTGTTGATGTTGGCCACGGTGGCCAGGTCCGGTGCCAGCACGAGGCTGTGGACCTTGCGGACGCGGCCGTCGCGTTTATAGATGCTGCTGATCTCGCCTGTTAGCATAAACCGCACCGGCGCACGGCAGCTCTCGGGCAGCGCTTGGTCAGCCACCGCGGCAGCTTCCGGTCGCAGTTGGTAGAGGCCTGGTTCGGCAGGCAGCAGCTTGGTGCTTAGTTCTTGGAACCAGGCGGGGTGGGTGAAGTCGCCGGTGCCCACTACGCTTACCCCTTTGCGCTGCGCCCAATGGTGCAGCCCTGCCAGCGTGCATGCCTGACTGGTGGCGCGGGAGAAGTGCGAATGGATGTGCAGGTCGGCGAAGTAAGTGCGCATGGTGGCGGTCTTGGATCACCGGGTCAGGCCGGCGACGGCGGCGCCGATGATGGGCGATTCTTCCACGGCGAGGAGCTCGTAGTGGATGCCACGAGGCGCCAGGATGTCGCGCAGATGCCCCTGCACCCGCGCGGCGAAGGCGATGGCCTTGGTGCGGTGATAGGTGGAGCCATCCATGTTGATGGCCACCGGGTGGAGTGGATCCGCGCCGGTGCCGGTGCGGATCACGGCGGCGGCGATGTTGATGGCGGTCAGGCGCGCGGCACGTTCGTAGACGGGCGTACAGAGCTCCAGCGCGGTGCGACGGTCAGCCTCGGTTAGCGGGAGCGTTGCGAAGTGGCCGGGGGAGAGGAACGGGTTGTGGCAGAAGGCCGCGAGTTCCTGATTGCTCGGGAGTGGCATGGCCAGCAGGGCTTGCGCCGTGGCCGGTGTGAAGAGGCCGGCTCGGGCGGCCTCGTGCAGGATGATGCCGCCTAGACCGCCGAGATAGGCGCCGGCGATCATCTTCTCGAAGGAATAGGACCCGCAGTCGGCGGTGGTGGCGTCGAATAGCTTGTCAAAACGGCTGACGGGTGCCTGGGCGAAGCTGCCGGATTCGATGTTGATGGCCATGGACTCAGCCGGGTTCAGCCCCTGGCATTTGCGGATATGGTCGTTGCGCTCGACATAGGCGGTGTTGGTGCCGGTACCGAGGATGAACCCCACGTAACTGGCATAGTGGCGTGCCACGCCGGCGCTCTTGCCGGCAAGGAGCGTGGCCACCGTATCATTGAGTACCGCGATCGGGCGGTCGCAGCCGCGCCGGGCCAACTGCTGGCGCAAGCTGGAGCCGACCATGGTGCCCACTACGGCCGGCGCTTTGATTTGCTTGGTCCAGCGGAGCAGCTGCGCGTCGCAGTCGGGGGTGATGGCCGCAGGGTAAGAGAAGCAGAAGCCGACGGCGGAGGTTTTGGCGGCAAGTGGTGCGAGGAACTCGGCGAGGGCCTCGTAAAACTCCCCGGCGCTGAGCTCGCCTTGGGTGCCTGGCATGGGAGAGCGGGCGAAGTTTTCCATGTGAGGCTTGCCATGTGCATCAAACCACACGGTGGCCACGCGCAGGTTGGTACCGCCGGCGTCAAGCACCGCCACACGCGTGTTAATCGGCACAGGACGCGTGATGGTCAGGTAGGCGGGGATCATGGGGAGCGCGTCGGCCGCCCCCGCCAGGCCGCGCGTCATCGCGTCGTCAAACTGGCGCAGCAGCGCGGCGGGGTCTATCCCTGCCACCTGGAAGTCGTTGTCCGCCAAAAACTGTTTTACTCGTTGCATGGTTGGTCTCGCGTAGGGTTGGCTAGGGGTGGCGCATTTCGTCGGCCCGGACGAGCTGTTCGCGCCCGAGGGTGTTGCGCAGGTGGTCCACGGTGCGGCAAAGTTTCTCGTCGCGCGCGCGGCGATCGGCCGGATCTTCGAACAGGTTCATCTGCTCTTGTCGTTCGGCGGTGAGTCCGCTGACACCAAACCCGATCAGGCGTACGGGCTGGATCAGCGGTTCGGCGGCGAACAGCTCCAGGGCCATGCGGCGCAAGGTGAAGTCATCGCAGACGGGTGCGGGCAGCGCGCGTTGGCGGGTCAGGGTCTGGAAATCGGACCAGCGCAACTTAAGGCGCGCGACGCTGGCAAATTTGTCGCCGGCGCGCAACCGGTGGCCGACATCATCCACCAGGTCGCGCAGCACGGTGCGCAGTTCTTCCGGGTTGCGGCAATCGGTGAGAAAGGTGTGTTCGCGGGAGATGCTCTTCTCGGCGAACTCGGTCTCCACGCTGCGTTCATCTTCGCCAAAAGCAAGGCGCAGCAGGTGACCGGCGCTATGGTGGCCGATGACGGCGGCCAAGGCGGTTTCCGACGTGCGCTGGATGTCGCCGATCGTCCGGTAGCTGTGACGTTCCAGCAGTTCGCAGGTCACCTTGCCCACACCCCAGAGGCGGTTGACGGGCAACGGTGCCAGAAAGGCCAGCACCGCCGCGCGTTCCCGTGGGACCACGGTCAGACCGTCTGGTTTCTGGATTTCACTGGCCAGTTTGGCCAGAAATTTGTTGCCGGCCACACCAGCCGAGGCGGTCAGGCCGGTCTCGGCCCGGATGGCCGCGCGGATGGCGACGGCTATGGCTTCCGGTTCGCCGAAAAGCCGGCGCGAACCGGTGACGTCGAGAAAGGCTTCGTCAATCGAGACCGGTTCCACCAGCGGCGTAAACCGCTCGAAAATAACCATAACCTGCCGCGAGACGGCGGCATAGCGGGGCATGTCCGGCGGGAGAAAGGTCGCCGCGGGACAACGCCGGAAGGCCTCGCGTGACGGCATGGACGAGCGTACGCCGAAGGCCCGGGCCTCATAGGAGCAGGTGGCGACCACGCCGCGCTGGTCCGGTGGTGAACCGATGATCACCGGTTTGCCGCGTAGTTCCGGATGGTCGCGTTGCTCCACAGCGGCGAAGAACGCATCCATGTCAAGATGAAGGATGTCGCGGGCGTTTGACATGCTGGTAATGCGAAGCAACGCGCGCGACGTGCGGAGCGCTGCGCCGCCGCTTTCTACCACGCCCTAGCGCTCCATGCGCCGGCGCATCTGTCGTGTCATTTTCTCGGGTTCCGGGACCAGGATGGCCTCGGCTTCGGTGCGTGGGGTACGTTGCTGCCACCAGAGTTGCGCGATGGCCAGGATGGTGCTGATCGTCCAGTAGAGCGACAGCGCTGCCGGCATGCTGTAGAAGAAGAAGAGCATCATCAGCGGCATCATCCAGGTCATCATCTTCTGTTGCATGGGGTCGCCCATGGCAGGCGTCAGCTTGCTCTGGACAATGGTGACGGCCGCCATGGCCAGCGGTAGGATGTTCAGCGAGAAGGGGAGCACGCCGGCGAACAGATTTTCGGGCTCGCTCAGGTCGGCCACCCAGAGGAAGGGGGCGAAGCGCAGTTCTACGGCGCTGCGTAGCACGGTGTAGAGCGCGATGAAAACGGGAATCTGTACCAGCATGGGGAGGCAACTGGAGAACGGATTCACTTTGTGCTCCTTGTAGACGCGCCAGATCTCATGCTGCAATTTGTGCGGCTCGTCCTTGAACTGCTCCTGAATGGCCTTGATCTTCGGCTGTACATCCCGCATGCGCTTGGCGCTCTCGGTGCTCTTGTGGGTGAGCGGCCAGAAGATAATGCGCACCAGCAGCGTCAGCAGGATGATCGCCACGCCGTAGTTGGGTATGACGCGGTAGAAGAAGTTCAGCAGCGGCACCAGCGGCTTGCAGAACCAGGCGAAGAAGCCGAACTCCATGATTTCGTCGCGGCGTTGCCCCAGTTCCTGCAGATAGGAGAGCTTTTTTGGGCCGATGTAGAGTTCATAGCGGCGTTCGATGGACTCCCCCTGCGTCAGCAGGGCGCCGGGGAAGGAGACGGCCGCCTGGATGTTGGAGAGGGCAAAGGGGGCTGCCAGCGGATCACGGGCCGCCTCGATGCGCATGGCGGTGGTGGCGCTGTCGGGCGCAAAGGTCTGCACGAAGAAGCGCGACTTGAGCGCCACCCAATGCTGGGCGCCGGTCACGCTCTGCTGGATCGTATCGGCTAAGGGACGTCCCGCGCCGCAGCCAAAAGAGCTCACGCCGAACAGCGCGGGCAGTTCGCCGCTCCAGTGACGCACCTTCCCCTCCGGGGCGATGGCGAACGTGTCGGCGGAGAGTTCATCATTCTTGGAATGGCCGCGATACATGGTGCCCAAGGAGAGCCAGTGGGGGGCGATCTTGATCGGCAGTTCGGCGGTGTTGGCGAAGCGGTCCGTGACCAGCACTTGGTGATGTTGCCGCAGCGTGATCGTGCGTTCGACGCGCAGGCCGAGCGGCGTGACAAAGGTCAGGACCAGGGAGTTGTTGCTGCCGGGCGTCATGCTGTAGTCGGCATCGGCCGGCACGTCCGGTAACCCGGTGAGGGCGAGGGCCGATTGGGGCGCGAAGTCGAGGACCACCGGGTCGATCAGCTTGTTGGGGTGCGCGTGGGCGCGGTAGGTAGGTAGGGTGGCCGATCGCAGGGTGGCGCCGCGCGAGGAGATTTGCAGATGCATCTCGGCGGATTGCAGCGTACGGGTCTCTTCCGGCAGCAGGTGTAAGGCGGGCGCCACGGGGGCGGGCGCGACGGTTGACAGCTCGGCTTGGGCGGTGGGCAGGAGATTTTTGGCTGCCTCAGCGGTCGCGACGGCCATGGTGGTGTTGGTTGCGGCGGCCCGCCGGGCGGCGGCGGCTTGGGCCTGCTCCTTGCTGTTGATGTTATTGGAGTGCCAGAGCCAAGCCAGCAGCGTGAAGAACAGCAAACCAACGATCAGTTTCTCAGTGCGATTCATGATGCTTGTCTTCCTATGGAGGAGTGACCGCCGGATCTCGGCGGAACAGGGTCATAGCCGCAGGGGCCGAAGGGGTGGCAGCGCAGCAGGCGCCGACCCGTGAGCCAGAGGCCGCGCCAGGCCCCGTGCTGGCGCAGGGCCTCCAGGCTGTAGTGTGAACAAGAGGGCTCAAACCGGCAGCAGTTGCCCATATGGGGCCCCAGCACCCCTTGGTAGATCCGTACGCCCAAGATCAGCAGCTTGCTCAGCATGGGGCTTCCCGCCAGATGCCCGCGCGACGGCAGGTCGTGCGGAGGTCCGCTTCCACGTCCTGCCGCTGCACGTGTTCAATCCGGCCCCGCGCCAGCAACAAAATATCCACATCGGGACGCAGGTTACCCCGGTTCAGACGGAAGGCTTCGCGCAGCAACCGGCGCGCCCGGTTGCGTGACACCGCGCTCGGCAAGGTGCGGCGGCTGGTTACCACGCCCAAGCGTCGATCCGCATCCGGCGCGACACGCAGCCAAACAACCAGAAAACGACCCGCCACCGAACGCTCCTGTGCAAAGGCGTCGCGATATAAGGCGGGCCACATGCGCCGGGCGCGCGTCAAACAATAATCCGGCGTAATAGCTAGGATTTCCGGCGATTGGGCGCCGGGGGAGGCGATTTTCGGCTCCCGGCCCATGGGATCGCTCCGTGCGTCGTTAGATCGTAAGACGCGCGCGCCCTTTACGGCGGCGGTTGGCGATCACTTTACGACCACCCTTGGTGGCCATGCGTGCGCGAAAGCCAAGCTTGCGTCTGCGTTTGATCTTGGACGGCTGGTACAGCATCTTCATGACAATCGTTACTCCTGCGTCGCTCGTGAAAAGAGCCCATTAGAATACCATTTTTGCGGCGCGAGTCAATGACATCGCGCAATTAATGCTTTCTTGGCCATGGTCTTTTCCTGAAGACCTGGTTCTGTGGACTCCCCGCCGGGCGGAATCTAGCCACAAAAAGCACAAAAGACACAAAAGAAAGCGGTTTTTTGTGATTTATGTGCTTTTTGTGGCCAACATGAATGGTCTGCACCGATCCTGCCCGTGTCCAAATCCTCTGCCAACCAACACCTCGCCACTGCTAGCATACACAAAAGCGGCTTCTGCGGTTACCACAAAGCCCTTGCTACAGCCAACCTGCGTTAGGTGGCGCTTCAGGAAAAGACCATGCTTTCTTGGCTGCCTGGGGCCTGGCACTTCCGTAGCTGCCCGACGGAATGCTTTGACAGGATGTACAAGATTTCGCAGGATTGGTCTTCGTTATGCACCCCTTGCGACGCCCTCTGTATGCGATGAATGACGATCAACCCTCCCAGGAGGCCCCAATCAACGCCGCCGCGCTGACGGCCCATTTGCGCACGCGCGTCCTGGGGCGCACGCTGCGTTGGTTGCCGGAGGTGGACTCGACGAATCGTCTGCTGGCGGAGGAGGGGGGCGAGGCGGCCGAGGGGCTGGTGGTGCTGGCGGATCGGCAGACGGCCGGCCGCGGCCGCATGGGGCGCACTTGGTTCTCGCCGGCGGGCGTAAATGTCTACCTTTCGGTGTTGCTGCAGCCGCGTGTGAGTGTGGCTTGGTTGCCGACCCTGCCGCTGATGGTCGGGTGCGCCGTCGCGCGTGCGGTGGCGGCGCTGGCCCCTGCGGTCCCCGTCCGCCTCAAATGGCCTAATGACCTGCTTGTGCATGGCCGAAAATTGGGCGGCGTACTGTGCGAGGTGCTGACCACCGCGGAGCATGAGTCCCGGGTGATCGTGGGCGTGGGGTGCAACATCAATCTGGTCCCCGCGATGGTGCCGACGGAGTTGGCTGCCATCGTCACGTCCCTCGCGAGGGAGACCGGGCAGCGTTTTGACCGCTCCGTGGTGGTGGCGGAATGGTTGAATCAGCTCGAGACGGCCTACGCTGTCTGGTGCGAACAGGGGTTGGCCCCCTTTCTTCCGGAATGGGCGGCGCTGGATGCGTTGCACGGGCGGTGGGTACGGGTCGAGCAGCTTGGCCAGCCGCCAGCCGAGGGCGTGGCGGAGGGCGTGGACAGCGATGGGCTGCTGCGGCTACGGCAACCGGATGGTTCTCGGCGCTTGGTCTGCTCCGGCGATGCGCATCTAGTTTGATACGGTTGCACGTTGCTCCGACCCGTGGCTTGCGTTAGAATGCGCGCCGTTAAAACGATCTTTTGCCGGCTAACCGGCCAGATAGTGAAGGACAACTTACTATGGACCATAAGACGGATACCACAGGCAAGCAGTCGCATGGCGCACAGAAAAAAGGGTCCTGGTTGACGTACCGACCCGACATCAAGGTGCTGGACTGCACCATCCGCGACGGCGGACTGATGAACAACTCGAAGTTCGAGGACAGCTTTGTCAAGGCCGTCTATGATACCTGCGTGGCGGCGGGCGTGGATTATATGGAGATCGGCTACAAAGGATCGCGGCGTCTCTATGCGGCCGATGAGTATGGTAGCTGGAAGTTCTGCGACGAGGAAGACGTGCGCCGGATCGTCGGCGATGGACCGGCGAGCCTGAAGCTTTCCGTCATGGCCGACGTGGATCGCACCGATTGCGCCGACATCCCGCCCAAGGCGCAGAGCGTCATCGATCTCTATCGCGTGGCCACCTATATCCATCAGATCCCGGCCGCAGCGGAGATGATCAAGACGCTGCATGGTCTGGGCTACGAGACGACGGTCAATCTCATGGCCATTTCCGTGGT
Organism: uncultured bacterium; assembly: GCA_903861045.1. Classification (GTDB taxonomy): domain Bacteria; phylum Verrucomicrobiota; class Kiritimatiellia; order RFP12; family CAIWXQ01; genus CAIWXQ01. The sequence continues at coordinate 18,424 of CAIOST010000120.1, forward strand.
GCAGGAGCGCGAACTGGACGAGGCGCTCGAGTACCTCTGCCGTACCGAGGTGGATGTGATCTATCTCGTGGATAGCTATGGCTCGCTCTACTCCGAGGAGATCCAGGCGCTGACGCGTAAATACCGCCAGTTTGCCGAGGCCGCGGGGAAAAAGATCGGTATTCATACCCACAACAATCAGCAGTTGGCCTATGCCAACACCATCGAATCGCTCATCCTGGGGACGAGTTTCCTGGATGTCACCATGGGCGGCCTGGGACGCGGTGCCGGCAACTGTCCGACTGAACTGCTGCTCGGGTTCCTTAAGAATCCTAAGTATCACCTGCGTCCGGTGGTGCAGTGCCTGCGGGATTATATCGAGCCGATGCGCGAGAAGATCACCTGGGGGTATGACATTCCGTACATGCTCACCGGGCAGCGCAATCTGCATCCGAAGGCCGCCATGGACTTCATCGATGGCGAACAGCGCAAGGACTACCTGCAGTTTTTCGATTCGCTGACGTAAACGGCGGCGGAGATCGCGTAGAGGGCGGCGGGCCGGCTTGGCCCGCCGCCCCTTTTTTTGTTAGAGCGACTGGAGCGGCACGAAGGATCGCGAGGGGGGAGCGGCAGGTGGTAGCGCCGACCATCCGCCAGCCAGCGTGACCTTGACCGCTGCGCGCTAGTGAGGCGCGGGGGCTCGCGACTGCGCATGCGGCGCGTCACCCCAGCGCTGGTAGCCGATGGTGCGACCCACCGAGCGGATGCGGCCAGCCAGACACGCGGCACACTGTTCGGCCGATTCGTCCATGCACGGTTTGCCGGTGTAGAGTTGATAGTGGGTACGCACGCGTGTGGGGGTCAGTTGCGGCATAATAACGTTGGCGCCATAGGTTAGCCCCTCTTCGCGTCCGGTGGGCTTCATGGCCTGCAGCGCGGTGGTGGCGGCAATGTTTACGTCCCGCAACACCAGCCGCACCACCGCGATCATCAGCAGAGCCTGCTGGTAGATTTCCTGCTGTTGGGCCGCCAGCGTGGCGGTATGCACGGCCAGCGGCGTTTGGGGGTGGACGATAAAAGGCCCCATGCCGATCATGTCCACATCCATGTCGCGAAAGAAGAGCACATCGTCCGCCAGATCGGCCACGGTCTGACCGGGGAAGCCGATCATGACGCCGGTACCGACTTGGAAGCCGACTTCCTGCAGGGTGCGCAGGCATTGTTGGCGGTTGGCCAGCGTCTGGTGGGCGGGGTGCAAGGTAGCAAAGAGGCGCGGCGAGGAGGTTTCGATGCGCAACAGATAGCGGTGGGCACCGGCCTGGCGCCAGCGCGCATACGTTTCGCGGGGCTGCTCGCCCACGCAGAGAGTGATGCCCAGACCGTGGGGGAGTTCAGCAGAAACGCTCCCCGCCTTAATCCGCGAGACGACCTCGGTCACCAGCTCCACAAACGCCGCATCGCGCCGCTCGCCAGACTGCAGGACTACGGAGCCATAGCCTTTATCCGCACACCAGAGCGCGGCCTGTACGCTCTCGTCCGCACTCAGCGTATAGCGTTCCACGCTGGGGTTGCCGGCGCGGATGCCACAGTAGTGGCAGTCACAGCTACAGACATTGGAGAATTCCACCAGGCCGCGAAAAAAGACCTCATCCCCGCATTCGCGCTGGCGCATGGCATCCGCGGCCGCCCGGATGGTTTCGATCCCGGCGGGGTCACGGACGCTCAGTAGCGCGCAAATCTCATCGCGCGTCCAGCTTGTTTGCTGGAGCAACGTGTCGATCGTAGGCATCAGAAGTAGATGTCTCTTTCGCCCGCGCTGGTGCGCTGGTAGTTTTGGTAGAAGGCGTCAAACGCCTGCGGATTACGGGCGCGGATCTGATCGATTTCCATTGCGATCACGCGTTCGCCCACGGCCTTGGTCGCGGGCGTGGCGAAGTCGTCGAGCCATTCGCGGAAGGTGAGCACGGCATTGAGCTTGCAGAACTTTCCTTCCTGGCCGGTGCGCAGCAGGTCCATGATGCACTTGCCGGTGCGTCCGCAGCGGTAACCGGCGGTACAGAACGAGGTGATGAGTCCGCGTTCCGCCAGCTCGCGAATGACCTCGTCGAGGCTGCGCGGATCGCCCAGGAGAAACTGCTGGCGGTCACTCTGTTGTTCGCCATAGGCGGCGCCATCGGCGTAGGCGCCAACGCCAATGCGCGTGGACGCGTCCATCTGCGTGATGCCCAGCGGCAGGAGGCAGCGGCGCAAGGACGCACTTTCACGGGCGGTGAGGATCATGCCCGTGTAGGGGACAGCCAGACGGATCACCGTGATGGCGCGGCGGAAGTCGGCATCACTGACGTGGTAGCGCGATTGCGCGATGAAGGGGGTGTTCTCCGCCGGTTCGAGGCGCGGGAACGAGATGGTGTGCGGGCCGATGCCGCAATCCTGCTCCAGGGCCTGCGCGTGGTAGACCAACCCCATGACCTCGAAGCGCCAGTCGTAGAGGCCGAAGAGCGCGCCGATGCCGGCGTCATCAATGTCGGCCGCCATGGCGCGGTGCATGGCGTAGAGGCGCCAGCGATAGTCGGCCTTGAGGGTGCCAGCGGGATGAACGGCGGCATACGTTTTGTGGTGATAGGTTTCCTGGAAGACCTGATAGGTGCCCAGCCCGCTATCGCGTAGCACCTGTAGCTCTTCGATGGCGAGGGGTGCCGCGTTGACATTTACCCGCCGGATTTGACCGCGGGCGCGCGCATTGCTTTTGACCGGGGTGTTGACCTGGTAGATGGTGCGAATGGAATCCACCATGTAGGAGAGGTCGGACGAGGCGTGCTCACCATAGACCACGATCAGGCGTTTGTGGCCGATTTCCCCCGCCAGCATCTGCACTTCGCGCTGCACATCCGCCATGGAGAGGGTGCGGCGTTGCACGGCGCGATTTTCGCGACGCAAGCCGCAGTATAGGCAATTATTCACGCAGTCGTTGCTCAGGTAGAGCGGCGCAAAGGTGACGATCCGGTTGTCGTAGACATGGCGCTTAATACGCCCGGCCGCCTCTTCCATCTCCGCAAGCAGACCGGGGTCCGTGACATGTAGGAGCGTGGCGGTCTCGGTCGGCGAGAGCGATTGGATGGCCAACGCTTTCTGGATCAGGTCGCGCACGCGCGTGGGGTCGGGGGCGGCATGCTCGCGTAATTGGCGTTCGATCAGGTCGTCATCGATGAAGTCGCGGCCGTCTTTCAGGTAGCGTGTAACCTGATCGGGCTTGATGCGGTCCTGGTACCAACGCTCGGACTCTTCTGTTTTCATGGTGTTTTCTCTGGGTAAGTCGCGCGTGGGGCGGGGTGCATTTCCGCGTGGGCGCGGTCAAAGGCCTCCCAGGCGGAGGGAAAGGGAGATAGTACGCGACGGAGCACGCCTTGCACCAACGAAATGGCCAAGCCATAGTTGGTGATCGGCACGCCGGCTTCCCGGCACTGGGCGATGCGTACGAGCATCTCGCGCCGTGTGAGCATGCAGGCGCCGCAGTGGACCACCAGTTTGTAGCTGGCCAGATTCGCGGGGTAGTCGCGGCCGGCCACGACGTCCACGGCTAGATCGGCGCCGGCATATTGTCGCAGCCAGCGCGGGATTTTTACGCGGCCGATGTCATCGGCCAGGGCATGGTGACTGCAGGCCTCGCCGATCAGCACGCGGTCGCCGGGTTGCAAGCTGTCGAGCGCGGCGGCCCCTTCAGCGGCCGCCACGAGGTCACCCTTCCAGCGCGCAAATAGAATGGAGAAGGTGGTGCAGGGGACGTTGGTCGGCGTGTCGGCTACGACTTTCAACACCACTTGCGAGTCGCAGACCACGAGGTTGGGCGGTTCGCGCAGGCGTCGCAGCAGGGTGGCGTATTCGCGTTCCTTGACTATCACCACGGCGGCATCGTTATCGATGGCATCGCGGATGGTCTGCACCTGTGGCAGGATTAGCCGTCCTTGGGGCGCTTGCAGATCGATCGGCACCACCAGCACGATCAGGCCGCCGGAGGGGACCAAATCGCCGATCAGGGGGAGATGACCGCTGCCACTCGCTTGCAAGGCCTGCGCAAGGAGTTGGCGAAACTCCGTCCGGCGTGCCTCCCGTTGTGACTGATCACGGCTGGAGAGGGGGAAGAGATAGGGCGTTTTCTGGCTCAATTCGGTTAGCCAGGTCTCGGCGCAGGGGCGCAGGTCGATCTTGTTGACGATCACGATCACCGGGACCTGCCGGCGGCGGGCATCCTGCCAGACCGCCTCTTCCACGGGGGTCCAGACGCCGGGTTCGGTGAGCAGGAGGCAGACGTCGGCCCGGTCCAGGGCTTGGCGTGTGCGCGCCATACGCGCCGCGCCCAGGGCGCTTTCATCATCCAGGCCGCCGGTATCGAGAAAGACCACCGGCCCGATAGGGGCAAGTTCCATGCTCTTTTCTACCACGTCCGTGGTGGTGCCAGGGAGCGGGGAGGTAATGGCCACGTCCTGGCCGACCACCCAGTTCAAAAAGGTAGACTTCCCGACATTGGTTCGGCCGGCAAGCACGAGGTGCGGACGTATGGCTTTGGGTGCTGTTTCCACAGGGTTCTCCCACTAGCGCGTGTTGGGCTGTAGCAAGGCGGCGGGGGCCAACGCGCGATCGACCAGTTCCTGGCCAAGTTCAGCGATCAGGAAGGTGCGCCAGTTGGTTTGGTGGGTGGCCGCGAAGCGCTGGACCAGTGCCTCACAACGTTCGTAGCCGAGATGCGGCACAAACGCGGTCACCAGGGCCGGGCTCTCCTCCAGATGCCGGGCGCAGACGGCGGGGAGCGCCACGACGCCGGGGAGATGGGCCGCCAGCATGCGCGCGGCTTGCAGCAGTTCCTCCATGGCCTGCAGGGTTTCGTCGGCGATCAGGGGGAGCCACTCGTTGAGTTGTAGCGAGCCGCGTGCTACGGCTTCGTTGATCAGGGAAATACGCGCCCGGACTTTCAGGGAGGTGGCCACTACGGCTTCTGCGATGACCGGGTTGACCTTGCCGGGCATGAGCGAAGAGCCGGCTTGCACGGCGGGAAGCTGGATTTCGCCGAGTAGATGCAAGCGGCGCAGGTCCTCCCCGATGCGCCCCAGATTGGCAGCGGCAGCAGCCAACGAGCCGCCAACCTCGCCGAAGACATCGGCGTTCGCGGTCTGCTCGATCATGTTTTCCGCGCGCGCCAGACCGTAGCCGGTGAGTTCGCGCAGATGATCCACGACACGGAAGACATAGCGGCGCGGGGCGCCCAGGCCGGTGCCAATGGCCGTGCCGCCGAGGTTCACCACGCGCAAACGCTCTTCACATTTGAATGTCCGCCAGCGATCGCGACTGATCGGCTCGGCAAAGGAGGCAAACTGGGCACCCAGGGTCATGGGGACCGCGGGCATGAGTTCCGTGCGCCCCACGGTCAGCACGCCGGCCTGTTGGCGTTCCTGGTCCTGCAAGAGCTGCTGCAAACTTTCCAGGGCCTGGCTGAGTTCGCGCAGGCTCGTAATGCACGCCACCTTGACGGCCGTGGGAAAGACGTCGTTGGTGGACTGGTGCAGGTTGACGTGATCGAGGGGCGAGACGCGGGCGTAGTCGCCACGCGGCGCGCCGAGGCTGGTCAAGGCCAGATTGGCCAGCACTTCGTTCATATTCATGTTGAACGAAGTGCCCGCGCCGCCTTGCAGCGCGGGGAGCGGAAAGGCGTCCGTGTGCTCCCCGGTCGCCACGCTCACGGCGGCCCTAACAATGGCAGCGCCGACCTCCGGGGGGAGGGCGCCAATCTCAAGGTTCGTCACGGCGCAGGCCTGCTTTACCAACGCTAAGGCACGGCAGAGACGTACTGAAACGCGGCGGCCCGTGAACGGGAAATTGCACAAAGCCCGGTGGGTATGGATCCCCCAGAGTTCATCCGGGATATCCAGAGATCCCAGCAAGTCATGTTCCCGTCGCATGGCCATCATTCTACAGGTCAACTGGCGGGGGCGCTAGCTTTGCCTTTGGGCTTGGCGGCAAAGCCGTGTTCCTCCAGAATCTTACGCACATCGCCGGTCTTGACGTTCGGATAGACACGTCCGCTGACCACGACCACCGGCGCCAACGCGCAGGCACCCAGGCAGCGGGCGCATTCGATCGAGAAGGCGCCATCCGGCGTGGTTTGCCCTTCTTTGATCTGCAGCAGTTCCTTGAATCGTTCCAGGACCTTGCCGGCGCCTTTGACGAAACAGGCCGTGCCCATGCAGACCACGATTTCGCAGCGGCCACGCGGCTGGAAGCAGAAGAAGTGGTAGAAAGTCGCCACGCCCGTCACCCGCGCAGAGGGGATCTGCATGCGGGTGGAGACTTCATCCATGGCTTCCCGTGAGAGATAGCCCATCTCCTTCTGTACTTTTTGCAGAACAGAGATCAGGTAGCTTTCGCTGTGCTCTTTCTTTTGGCACTGCTCGATATAGGCCACCACCATGGGCGGCAGGACTGGCTTCTTTTCCGTAATCATTTCACACCTCTCGGCTCGCGTGGCGTATAGGTTGTATGCAGTAGTTCGTGTGATTTGTGCCCGTTGGGTTCGCCCAGGAACTCCTTGTAGAGTTGTTGCAGCTCCGGGTTCTCATGCGATTTGCGCATCTTCTTAGCGGAATCAATGGAGTACAAGGCCCGGGCACGCAACTTCGCCAATTCGGGGTCCATCACATCCATCCCTTCGGGGGGGAAGGGCTGGCCACCACCGGCCACGCAGCCGCCGGGACAGGCCATGATTTCGACCAAGTGCAGGTGTTTTTCGCCGCTGATGATCGCATCCAACAACTGTTTGGCATTGCTCAGCCCATTGGCTACGGCGATGTTGATCTTCGTCCCTTTGATGTCTACGGACGTTTCCTTGATCCCCTGTACGCCGCGCACGTCCCGGAATTCGATCTCCGGGCATTGCTCGCCGGTGACGGTTTCATAGGCGGTACGCAAGGCCGCCTCCATGACGCCCCCCGTGGCACCAAAGATATCGGCGGCACCAGAGGATGAGCCGAGCAGGGAATCGAATTGACCGTCTGGCAGATTCTGATAGTCCACGCCGGAGGTTTTGGCCAGCCAGATTAACTCGCGGGTGGTGAGGACGGCATCGGTCAGTTGCGTACCCCAGGCCGTGCGGTGCTCCGGCCGCTGGCATTCGAACTTCTTCGCCGTACACGGCATGATGGCCACGACAAAGATCCTTTTCGGGTCGAGTTTCATCTTCTCGGCGTAATAGGTCTTGAGGAGCGCCGAGGTCATGGTCATGGGCGAGCGGCAGGTGGAGGCCAGCGGGATCAGTTCCGGGTAGAACTTCTCCATGAAGCAGACCCAGCCTGGCGAGCAGCTCGTAATCAGCGGCAGCTTCTCTTTGTTCTGCAAGCGGCGGATGAACTCGGTCGATTCCTCCATGATCGTGAGGTCGGCGCCGAAGTTGGTATCCACCACGGCATCAAAGCCGATGTGGCGCAGCGCCGTGATCATCTTGCCCGTGGTCGGTGTGCCGGGAGGGTAGCCGAACCCTTCGCCGACGGCCGCACGAATGGAGGGGGCGGTTTGCACAACCACATAGGTGTCCGGATCTTCCAAGGCCTGCAAGACGCGCTCGGCATCGTTGTGCTCCACCAGGGCCGCGGTGGGGCAGACATTGATGCACTGCCCGCAGTGGATGCAGACCGAGTCCGCCATGTCCTGCTGGTGGGCGGGCGCGGGGACCGTATGGAAGCCGCGGCCTTGCGGATAGAGGTTGTGCACACCCTGAACCTCAGAGCAGACCCGCACGCAGCGGCCGCAGAGGATGCACTTCTCCGGGTTGCGGTGAACGGATGGAGAGGACTTGTCCAGCGGGAAGTGCTTGCGTTCGCCAGCGAACTGGCGTTCGCGCACCCCCATGCTGTAGGCGAGTTCCTGCAATTCGCAGTTGCCGTTGCGCTCACAGGTCTGGCAATCCTGCGGGTGGTTATCGAGAATCAGTTCGACAATGTCGCGCCGTAAGCGCCGCAGCATCGGCGAAGAGGTCTTCACCTTCATGCCATTGGCAACCGGATAGGCGCAGGAGGCCACGGGGTTGCGCATCCCTTCCACCTCCACGATACAGACGCGGCAGGCGCCCACCACGCTCAGGCGGGGATGGTAGCAAAGCCGCGGGATGTGAATGCCCAAGGCATCCGCCGCCTGCAGGATGGTGGTTCCTTCGGCGACCTCGATCTCCAGCTCGTCAATCGTCAGTCGGACTTTATTGGTTTCGCTCATGATTAGCCCCTTTTCACCGCGTGGAATTTGCAAATGTCTACGCACGAACCGCATTTAATGCAGCGGTTGGCATCAATCACATGCCGCTTTTTGGTTTCGCCGCTGATGCAGGCCACCGGACAGACCTTGCGGCAGGCGCCACAGCCGACGCAGAGTTCCGCGTCGATGCTGTAGTTCAGCAGCTTGGCACACGCCCCGGCCGGGCACTTTTTCTCGCGAATGTGGGCGTCGTACTCCGCACGGAAATGCTTGATCGTGCTGATGACCGGGTTCGGACAGGCCTGGCCCAGGCCGCAGAGGGAGGTCTTCTTCACGACCTCCGCCAGACGCAAGAGCTTGTCGACATCGCCTTCCACGCCCTGGCCCTCGGTCAGCCGTGTGAGAATCTCCAGCATGCGCTTGGTGCCTTCGCGGCAGGGCGTACACTTGCCGCACGATTCATCCTGTGTAAACTCCAGGAAGAAGCGCGCCACATTGACCATGCAGGAGCCCTCGTCCATGACGATCATGCCGCCGGAACCCATGATGCTGCCGGCCGCCATGAGCGTATCGTAGTCGATCGGCGTGTCGAGCATGCTTTCCGGCAGGCAGCCGCCCGCCGGGCCACCGGTTTGGACGGCTTTGAGCTTCTTGCCGCCCTTGATGCCGCCGCCCACGCCATAGACCACGTCGCGCAGCGTGGTGCCCATGGGGATTTCCAGCAATCCCGTGTTCTCGATATCGCCAGCCAGAGCAAATACCTTGGTCCCCTTGCTCTTGGCTGTGCCGATGGATGCCATGAAGTCCCCGCCATCGAGGATGACGACCGGGACGTTGGCCAGCGTTTCCACATTGTTGATGACCGTGGGTTTGCCCCAGAGGCCGCGGGTGGCCGGGTAGGGGGGGCGCGGACGCGGCATGCCGCGCACGCCTTCGATGGAGTGCATCAGCGCCGTTTCCTCGCCGCAGACAAAGGCACCGGCTCCCAGACGGATTTCGACGTCAAAGGAGAAGTCCGAGCCGAGAATCATTTTGCCTAGCAGGCCGGCCTTGCGTGCCGCTTCAATCGCGATTTCCAGGCGCTCGACCGCCAGCGGATACTCCGCGCGGATATAGAAATATCCCTTGGAAGCGCCGATGGCGTAGCCGGCAATCAAGAGACCCTCCAACACGGTGTGCGGATCGCCCTCGATGTTGCTGCGATCCATGAAGGCGCCGGGGTCGCCTTCATCGGCGTTGCAGATCATGTACTTCTGGTCGGCCTTGACCTGTAGCGCCAGGCCCCACTTGATGCCCGTGGAGAAGCCGCCGCCGCCGCGGCCGCGCAATCCCGATTTCTTCATTTCATCGACCACACCCTGCGGCGAGTCGCCTTGCAGGACCTTGGCCAAGGCTTCGTAGCCGCGCACAGCCAGATACTCGTCGAGGCTTTCCGGGTCAATCACGCCGCAGTTACGCAACGCCATGCGCGTCTGATGGCTGAAGTACGCGGCATCGCCGAAGACCGGGAGAAAGCGGTTGGTAACCGGGCCGTCGGCCCACAAGGGCGCCGGCCGCCCCTGATCCGTGGATGGCAGTCGGAACTGCTCCGCCACACGGCCGCCCAGAATATGGGTCTGGAAAATTTCCTCGGCGGTTTGTGCGGTGACGGAGACATACTTGACGGGCATCTCCTGGCCGGTATAGACCGTCACGATCGGCTCCGAGCCGCACTTCCCCGTACACCCCACACGACTGAGGTCGATGTCGGTCTTCCCGGAGGCGCCCAGCAGGGCACGGAACTTCTCGAAGACCTCATTAGCGCCGGCGGCATTTTCGCACGTGGCCGAACCCACGGTGATGCGCAGCCGTTTCTGGAACTTCCCTTCGGTCAGGCGCTGAATCGCCGCCTGCCGCATGTCGCCAATTTTTTCCAAAGGTTTCATACGCGTCCTTGGTAGCAGAGCCATTGTCCGGATCACACTGCAAGTTGTGCTAGCACCTGGCTAGCGGCACCCCATCAGAGTAGGCGAAGGGGGGAGGGGTTTGCAAGAAGTTATTGTGAGATTAGTCACGATTTGTAGTGTAGTAAGACGAGTGCAATTATAATTCAATTTTGTATTTAGTTGATTATAAACTATTTGCAATTATTTTTATTGTTCTATCTAGGCACAATTACTTTTTTGAATAATCTTATTGCGAGTGTAATCACAAGCAAGCGGTTTTGTTTGTTGGTGAAGGTCAGGTGGTCGTGCGCATGATGTGGCGCTAGGGAGTAGGCGGATTGCGCGGACTATTTATTAGGACTGGCAAGCCCAGCCATGCGCGTGATCCGCGAAGATCCGTACCTCGGATTAGGGCTTGCATTCCGAAGCGACGATTGCTATTTTTTTTATTGATTTTCGTTGATTTGTGTCTTTTGGGATGCAGGCAGGAGAAGCTTGGTCCGCAGATAGCACCGGCCTGCTGGCGTGGCGGTTGGTGGCGGAAATCTGAATTCCGTCGGCGCATACGCTGGTTGTGGTAGGTACAACAAAAGTAAGGAGCGGCATATGAAAACAGTTGCAGAGATCCTGGCTAGTAAGGGCGGAGCGATCTATTCCATTGCCCCTACGGCTATGATGTACGATGCCATCGTTGAGATGGATGCCAAAAATGTGGGCGCGCTGATGGTCATCAGCGACGGGAAGTTGGTGGGGGTGATCTCGGAGCGAGATTACCTGCGCAAAGTGGCGTTGCACGGCAAGACCTCCAAGACCTTGCCGGTGGCAGAGATCATGACACGAGCCGTGGTGCATGTTAAACCGTCATGCATGATTACGGAGGCTTTGGGCCTGATGACCGAGAAAAGGATTCGCCATTTGCCAGTCATGGATGACGGCAGGTTGTGTGGTGTGGTTTCGGTGGGTGATCTGGTCAAGGGGGTCATTGACGATCAGAATTTCACCATTCATAAGTTGGAATATTACATCACGAACGAGAACGGCTGATCGGCGACGGCACCCGTGAACCCGGTGGTGGGGCCGTGCGGGTGGCTTTGGAGCTGTCGCGGTAGAACGAAACAGGAGTGCGCATGTCGTCACAAATATCTTGTTGTTGTGGTTCCGGCGGGGTTGAAGACTGCTTTGTCACGGAATTGAGAAAACTAGCGGGGACACGGGGCGCGCTGGTGACCGCGCTGCAGTTGGCACAGCGGTTGTATGGCTATGTTTCGCCGGAAGCCATGCAGGCGATTAGCACTACGCTGAATGAGCCGATGAGCAATGTGTATGGCGTGGTGACCTTCTATTCCTTTTTCTCCCTGAAACCGCGAGGCCGGTATTTGGTGCGGATTTGCTTGGGCACGGCTTGCTACGTGCTGGGTGCTAATGAGGTGCTGGACGCGTTTCGTAAGGAGCTGGGGATCGCGGTGGGTGAAACCACGGCCGACAAGCTGTTCACGCTGGAGGCGGGCCGTTGCTTCGGCGCGTGCGGGCTGGCGCCCGTCATCATGGTTAATGATGTGGTGCACCAGCGTGTGACCGTTAAAGAGGTCAAGGGTATCCTGGATGCGTACCGGGCCGAAGCGGCCAGTCAGGCGTCTGATGCGACGCCCGTGAGTGCCACGGCCACGACCCAGACGGCACCTGCGGAGATTCCGCCGATCACGAGTGTGGCGGCGCTCTATGCGATGGCGGCAGACATCCAGAAAAATGAAGCGGCCCTGAAGCTGACCGATAAGGAAGCGGTGCTGGTATGCGCGGGCGGCGGGTGTATCGCGGGCGGGGCGCTGAAGATTGTGGCAGCCTTGGAACTGGGGCTGCAGGCACATGGGCTGGCCGAACGCGTGCGTATCGTTCAAACCGGTTGTCTTGGACCGTGCAGCGGTGGGCCGGTCATCGTCATGGGGCGGGACAAGACGTTCTATCAGCATGTGACGGTGGCTGACGTGGAGGAGATTGTCACCGCGCACCTGTTGGGCGGAAAGGTCGTGGAGCGCCTCACCTGGAAAGAGGGCGGGGTGCCGGTGCCCGTGATGACCGACTTGAATTTCTTTAAGCGGCAAACCAAGATTGTGCTGCGCAACTGCGGCATTGTGGACCCCACCCGGCTGACAGATTATTTGGCGCGCGATGGGTTTCAGGCGTTGGCCAAGGCGTTGGGGTCGATGACGCCGGAGCAGGTGCTGCGCGAGGTGGAGATCTCGGCGTTGCGCGGGCGTGGGGGCGCCGGGTTTCCCACGTATTTGAAGTGGACGCTCACGCGCGCCAGTGTGAGCGACACGAAATACATCCTTTGTAATGCGGACGAGGGCGATCCTGGCGCGTATATGGATCGATCCGTGCTGGAAGGCGACCCCTTCAGCTTGATCGAGGGGATGGCCATTGGTGCGTATGTGATCGGTGCGCGTCAGGGCTACATCTATGTCCGCGCGGAGTATCCTTTAGCGGTGGAACGTTTGGAGATCGCGCTGGCCAAAGCGCGGCAAGCCGGCTTGCTCGGCCAGAATATCATGGGCACCGACTTCTGCTTTGATCTTGAGATCCGCATGGGGTCCGGTGCCTTCGTGTGCGGGGAAGAGACGGCGCTGATCAATTCGATTGAAGGGAAGCGCGGCGAGCCGCGGCCGCGGCCACCGTTCCCCGCCGCTAAGGGGCTCTGGCAGCGTCCTTCCTCCCTGAACAATGTCGAAACCTTCGCTAACATTCCGGCGATTGTGTTGCAGGGCGGACAGTGGTTTGCGTCCTACGGGATTGACAATAACCGCGGTACCAAGGTCTTTGCCTTGGCGGGTGCGATCGTGAACTCCGGCTTGGTCGAGGTGCCGATCGGCACGACGCTGCGCGAGGTGGTTTTTAGCGTGGGCGGTGGGATTCCGAACGGGAAGGAATTTAAGGCGGCGCAAATGGGTGGTCCTTCGGGCGGCTGCGTCACGCGTAAAGATCTGGATACCTCGTTGGATTATGAGTCGTTGCAGAAGCTCGGTGCGATTATGGGCTCGGGTGGGCTGATCGTCATGGATGAGACGGCCTGCATGGTGGACGTGGCGCGCTTCTTCCTGGAGTTCACGCAGGAAGAGTCGTGCGGTAAGTGCGTGCCGTGCCGGGAAGGGTCCCGACGGATGTTGGATATCCTCGAGCGGATTTGCCATGGCAAGGGGGAAGAGGGCGATATTGAGCAACTCCAGAGTCTGGGCGAGAACATCAAGAATGCATCGTTGTGCGGGCTGGGGCAGACCGCCCCGAACCCCGTGCTCAGCACGATCGCCAACTTCCGCGACGAATACGAGGAGCACATCCGCGAGCGGAAGTGTCGCGCGCACGTGTGCACGGCCTTAAAGCGCTATACGATCAATGCCCTGTGTGTCGGGTGCACGGCTTGTGCGAAGGCCTGCCCGGTAGCCTGTATCACCGGCGTGAAAAAGGCACCCCATCAGATTGATCAGAAACAGTGCATCAAGTGCGGCAAATGCCATTCTGTTTGTAAGTTTAAGGCGATTGATCTTGGCTAAGGTGCGGGGCGGGCGGGGGCATACTCCGCGATGCCGACAGTGGACGTGATAAGCGAAGGAAAGCGATATGCAAATTACCATTGACGGGAAAAGGTGCGAGGCCAGCCCCGGGCAGACGGTGTTGGCGGTGGCACGGGCGCACGGCTTTTATGTGCCGACCTTGTGTTATCATGCCAAGACCGGCAAGGCCGGTAAGTGCCGGGCCTGCGTAGCGGAAATTGCGGGGATGCGTGGCCTTCAGACGACCTGCACGGTGGAAGTCAAGGACGGCATGGTGGTACGGCTGGATAGCGAAAAGGTCCGCAAGGCGCAGCGACTGGTAGTGGACCTTTTGCTCTCGTCGGGCCGGCACGACTGCTTGAGCTGTGAGAAGAATGGCGAGTGCGAATTGCAGGCGGCGGCTTACTATCTGGGTGTGAAGAAGCCGAGCTTTGCGGTGGCTAATGATGAGGCGGCGAAGTTTGATGATACCTCGCGCTTCGTGGTGCGGGACGATGCCAAGTGCATCAAATGCGGACGCTGCGTGGCGGGATGTAAGAACACGGTCTGCAACGATGTGCTGGACTTTGGGTTTCGCAGTGGGCGGACGAAGGTCATTTGCGACCATGACCAGCCTATGGGCGCCTCCACCTGTGTGCAATGCGGTGAGTGCGTGCAGTTGTGCCCTGTGGGTGCGTTGGTGGACAAGAAGGCCGTCGGGCAGGGGCGCGTGTGGGATCTGGCTAAGGTCAACACCACCTGTCCCTATTGCGGCGTGGGTTGTCAGGTAACCATGCATGTGGATCGTCCCCGCAATCGGATTGTGAAGGTCACGGGGCGCGAATGCGCACCGAACGAGGGCATGCTGTGTGTCAAGGGGCGCTATGGCTATGATTTCCCGTCCCATCCGGAACGGCTGAAGTACCCGATGATCAAGCGCGACGGCGTACACGTGCGGGTCTCCTGGGATGAGGCGCTGGACTATACGGCCGACCGGATCCGCACGATTGTCGGCCAGCACGGCCCGGATGTTTTTTCGGCTTTTGGTTCCGGCCGGATTACCAATGAAAACAACTACGCGCTCGCCAAGTTTACGCGCGCGGTCATACATACGAACAACATAGACCATTGTGCTCGAACGTGACACGCTCCTACAGTGGCCGGTCTGGCTGCTTCGTTCGGGTCGGGTGCGATGACCAATTCCATCAAGGAGATCGGTGACGCGGAGGTGTTGTTCGTAATCGGTTCGAACACCACCGAGGCGCATCCAGTCATCAGTTATTTTATGAAGCGGGCGGTGAAGAAGGGCGGCACGCTGATCGTGAATGACCCGCGTAAGATTGATCTTACGCGCTGGGCGCAGATGCATGTGCAGCATCGGGTGGGATCCGACGTGGCCTACCTGAATGCTCTGATTCACGAAATCTTCGCCAATGGCTGGGAAAATCGGGAATTCCTCGCGAACCATACTGAAAATCCTGAGGCGATACGCGAATGGGTCAAGCCGTATACACCCGAGATGGCTGAGGGGATTTGCGGGGTTCCGGCCGCGACCATTCGCCAGGTGGCGAAAATTCTCGGCACGGCCAAGTCGGTTAGCGTTTGCTATACGCTGGGGATCACGGAGCACATCTGCGGCACGGACAATGTTAAGACCATTGCCAATCTGCAGATGGTGCTGGGTAATCTGGGCAAGTACGGGGCCGGGGTCAACCCATTGCGCGGGCAGAACAACGTGCAGGGGGCCTGCGACATGGGCGCGCTGCCCAATGTCTACCACAACTATCAGGCGGTAGATAATCCGGCCACGATCAAAAAGTATGAGGAGGCTTGGGGCGTCACCGGCTTGTCGGGGAAGGTGGGCTACAAGATGCCGACCATGCTCCGTAAAGCGCATGATGGCGGGACCCGGATCTTGTATTGCGTGGGCGACAATACCGTGCAGACGGAACCGCACATGGCGCACACGATCAAGGAGATTCAGGCGCTGGAGTTCTTTATTGTCTGTGACATTTTCCCGAACATCACCACGCCGTATGCGGATGTGATCTTCCCGGATACGTGCTGGGGCGAGGAGGATGGCACGTACTCCAACACCGAGCGGCGGGTGCAGCGGGTACGCGCCGCGCTGCAGGCGCCGGGCGAGGCGCGCTCGCATTGGTGGGTGCTGCAAGAACTCGGCAAGCGGCTGGGCTATGACATGGGCTTCACCACGGCGGAATCCGTATGGGAAGACATGCGCAAGACGGCCACCAGTTATGCGGGCATAACCTATGAGCGCATTGAGCAGCTCGGGCTGCAGTGGCCCTGCCCGACGCTCACGCATCCGGGCACGGGGTTCCTGCACAAGGACGGGAACTTTACCCGCGGCAAGGGGTTGTTCCACAAGATCGAGTATATTCCGCCGGCGGAACAGGCCGATGGGCAATACCCGTTCATCCTTTCGACCGGCCGCCGCTTGTGGCACTACCATACAGGCACCCAGACCCGCAACTCGGAGGGGTTGTCGGACCTCTTTCCTGAAGAACTGCTGGAGCTCAGTCCGGTGGATGCGGCGCGCCTCGGTATTAAGACCGGCGATTGGGTGGCGGCGAGTAGCCGCCGGGGACGGATTGAACTGCGCGCGTGGGTGACGGAGCGTTCGCCGGCAGGCGTCTGCTGGTGTGCCTTCCATTTCCACGAGGCCTGCGCCAATGTCCTCACGAACGATGCCTTTGATTCGGTGACGGAAACGGCGGAATACAAAGTCTGCGCCATCCGCGTCGAAAAGCTCGCGGATGGGGAGCTCAATACCGCGGCGGGGAGTATGAAGCGTCAGGCACGTCCCTGAGTACCGCGTAGAAGGAGACAAAACGATGAGCATTTCGATTAAGGAAATCCTGCAGAGTGCCATAGGTCGCGAAGAAGCGGCCTATGTTTTCTATTTGCAGATTGCCGAACGCAGCGGCAACGCCTATATCCGGCAACTGTTTACCCAGTTGGCCTCCGATGAACTGGGGCATAAGGCCTTCTTAAGCGGTTGTTTGGCGGATCCGAATCTGCTCACGAAGCTACCGGTTCCGCCGGACTTTCAGGTGGCGGAGGCCACGGAACGTCCGGAGGCGGGGGCCGCCTTGCGACCGGCGGACGTGATCGCGCTGGCCATGAAGCGGGAACAGGATGCAGTGGAGCACTATCGCCGTTTGGCGGCCATGGCCACCGTCGTGGATTATCGACAGGCCTTCGAAGGGTTGGCGGCGATGGAGCTGAACCACAAGGGCAAGTTGGAATCAGCGTTTGTTAATATCGGCTATCCGGAAGCGTTCTGACCGGCTTGTGATTGTAGTTCGTGGGCTTCGTGGTGGAAACGGATCGCTTGCGCTTTTCCACGAACCAGAATCGCACCCGGTCGGTTGGACCGTGGTACTTTAGTGTGGACATGGAAAAGGTGCTTTGATAAAAGTCTTGCCCTTGAGCGCGGCTGGTATGGTACCTGCCGCATGTTGTCGGGGTCTTCCCGGAAAACAACGATAGGATTTACGCGAGAGGTAACTTTCGTGTCGAGGTGAGGCCGGTCTGGTCGCATTTTCGGCATGCTGTTGGGTAATAAGGCCATGCATCGTTTTCTCATAGCCGCACGGTGTCATGGCGACCTGACTGCATGCTTTTCATTGGAACGTCTTTCTTGGCCGTCTGGCAGCCCTGCCGTGGAGAAGAAGGAACTGGTGTTCCATCTGGTCTTCAAAACCAGAACCGGACGGATAATACCGTCCGTGGCAGGTTCGATTCCTGCCTTCTCTGCCATTAGCCGCATGGTCGGTGCGGTCTTGTGCCCTAGACGAGGCCAATCCGGTATCTTGAGCATTTCTTTCAGGCCGCTCAATTTTCTCCCACTATTGGGGTGCCTCGCCGGAGGGCGCCATGGCTGATGTGCTGCAAGGTATTCCTGCCATCGGCACGCTCCTTAACCGGCCAGAGCTGGCGGCGGTGGTGCGAGAGCACGGGCGCGATTTGGTTACGTACGCCCTGCGTCGCGCTACAGCGGAGGCGCGCGCGACGTTGATCCGCAGTGCAGCGGAGCCTGAGCTCGGGAGGGTCATCGCACGCGCGTTGGAGATCGTATGTGCGGTGATAGAACCGTCGCTCCAGCCGGTGATCAATGCCACGGGGGTGATCTTGCATAGCAACTTGGGGCGTGCCGTCCTGGGCCCCCGTTTGCTGGATGATCTGCAGGCGATCGGCTGCGGCTACTCCAATCTGGAATTTGATCTAGCACGTGGCGCACGTGGCTGTCGCACCGATCATGTGGCTGAAATCCTGCGGTTCCTGACGGGGGCCGAGGATGTGGTTGTGGTGAATAACAATGCCGCGGCTTTGGTGCTGATCCTCGGCACGCTGGCCCGGCGCCGACAGGTCATTCTTTCCCGCGGTGAACTGATTGAAATCGGCGATTCTTTCCGCCTGCCCGACGTCATGAAAACCTCGGGGGCGCGCTTACTGGAAGTAGGTGCCACCAACCGTACGCGGCTGGCGGACTATCGGGAGGCCATCACGCCGCAAACAGCCATGCTGATGAAGGCGCATCGCTCCAATTTCACGATCAGTGGCTTCTGCGAAGAGGTGTCGGTGCGCGAGTTGGCGGCTTTGGCCCATGGGCTGAACCTGCCGATGGTTTACGATATCGGCTCGGGGTTACTGCGAAAACCGGAGGGGGTCGCCCTGACCGCAGAACCCGATGTGCGAGGGGCGATTCGCGATGGGGCCGATCTGGTCTGCTTCAGCGGCGATAAACTGCTAGGCGGACCGCAAGCCGGGATCATCGCCGGGCGTGCGGAGTTGATTCGTAAGCTGGCCCGCGCACCGCTGATGCGCGCCTTGCGTGTGGGTAAATTGACGCTGGCGGCGTTGGGTAGTGCTTGCCGCAGCTATCTGACGCATGCGCGCCTAGTGGCTGAGAATCCAACGTTTGCGATGATGGAGCGGTCGGCGGCCGAGTTGGAGCGGCTGGCGCACGGCCTGGCAGAGGCCATGCGGGGTGCGGGACTGGCAGTGCAAATCGAAGCTAGCGATGGGCAGGCAGGAGGCGGCGCGTTACCGGACGTGGCGCTCCCTGGCCTGGCCGTAGCCTTGATACCCCCGACAGGGGCGGGGCCGCGGTTTGGCCAGACCGTCTACCGCCGCTTGTTACGGCAGACATGCCCGATTGTCGGGGTCTTACGACAGGGGCAGCTCCTGTTCGATGTGCGCACGATGGCAGAGCGCAGCTTTGTCGAGGTCGCCCGGGTTGTGGCGGCGGTGGTCAAGGAGCTGGCGCGATGAGTCGCCCCGAGAAACACCTGCTCCTCGGCACGGCCGGTCATGTTGATCATGGCAAGACCACGTTGGTCAAGGCGCTGACCGGATTCGATTGTGATACGCATCGGGAGGAACAGCAGCGGGGCATCACCATTCACCTGGGATTCACGCACTTGGACCTGCCGCAGGGTGGCACGATCGGTGTTGTCGATGTGCCTGGTCATGCCGATTTTGTTGGCACCATGGTTGCCGGGGCCAGCGGGATGGACATGGTGTTGCTGGTCGTCGCTGCGGATAGCGGTGTCATGCCGCAGACCTTTGAACATCTGCAGATCCTGCAGGCGCTGGGCGTTAAGAGCGGACTGATTGTCATGACGCGCATGGATCTGGCGGAACCGAATCTCGTTGAAATGGCGCGGGAGGAGATTCGAGAGATGGTGGCGGGGACGTTTCTGGCGGAGGCGCCCATGGTCGCAGTCTCGGCGACGACCGGAGCCGGGCTGGCTGACCTGCGACAGGCCATCGCCACCCTGGCCGAACAGGTGCCCGAACGGCCGTTGGGTAGTGTATTTCGCATGTTCATCGACCGGATTTTTTCGGTGGCCGGGATCGGTACGGTGGTGACGGGTTCCGTCTTGAGCGGCCGGATGCAGGTGGAAGATACCGCCTATCTGTTGCCCGCGGAGCTGGCGTTGCGGGTGCGCCGGCTGGAACGATTTGGTAAGGAGAGCACGGAAGTTCTGCCGGGTGATCGGGCCGCCCTTAACCTCGTGGGGTTGCGCTACGATCAGTTTGCTCGGGGGATGCTGCTGTCGGACCGTGTCTTGCGCAGTACCCTGATGGTGGATGCACGCCTGACACTCTTTGGTCACGCCCCGGCGCTTCGCTTATGGACGCAGGCAACCTTGCTGCTGGGGACCTATGAGGCGCAAGCCCGCTTGCACCTGCTGGATCATGATCAGGTCACGGGCGGCGAAACGGTGCTGGTGCAGATCCACCTGCCCAAGCCGTGTGCCGTGCAACAGGGGGACCGCTTCGTCATTCGTAGCACTTCGAGCGATGTGACGTTGGGCGGCGGCGTGATTATTGATGCCTGCCCGTTACATCACCGGCGACGGCCTGAGAAATTGATGCGCCAACTAACGGCGATCGCCGAGGGGCGCTTGCCGCAGCGGATCGCTGCGGAATTAGCCAAAGCGTGCCGTGCGATCAGCGCCGTGGTTTTGGCCGATACGCTCAATGTTAAGGTGGAGGAGCTGGTCGCCGCAGCCGGGCAGGCTGATGAACGGCTGGTCTGTTTTGTGGCGGGGGGGGGCGTCTGCTTAGACACGGAAGCCGGGATGGCGCGCATTCGGGAGCTGCTGCTGCGTCGTATCCAGGCGTGGCATAAGCGCAACCCGCTGGACCCCAACGGCCCGACGCTGGCGTCCTTACTGGGCACCACCGGCCATGTCGGGGATGCTGCGGTAGAGGCGGAATTCAAGCATGTCATCGGGCAGTTGCAGGCGGAGGGGTTGGTCAAGCCCGTCGGCGCATCCTGGGCGTTGTCCGGGCATAACGTGCAAATCGGCCCGGTCCTGCAGCGTCAGATCGAGGCGGTTGGCTCGTATATTCGCACCTGCGCCTGGAAGACGCCGCTGATGTCGGAGATGTTGGACCTGGCGCGTAGCACGGGCATGACGGAGATCGAATTGCGGCGCATCCTGCGCCACCTCGTAGGCCGGGGCGAAGTCTGTTTTATCGACGATAATTACGTTTGTACCAAGGTGGTGGAGGCGGCGCGCCGTACGTTGCTGGCTGCGCTCCAGAACAAGCCAGAGGGGCTGACGGTGGCGGATTTTCGCAATCTTACCAATGGCAACCGCAAGATCTGCTTGTTGTTGCTGGGGCATTTTGACGATGAAGGGGTGACGCGGCGCAACGGGGACTTGCGGCTCATTACGCCCAAGGGGCGTGCGTATCTAGCACAACAGTAGAACAAGGAGCATGGCTATGATAGCGGGTAAACACACAAGCTGGAAAAACCTGTTCGCCTCCCGGACGGGGGTGATCATGACGGGGGTAGTCATCGGCATTGTGGCGACGCTGCTGCAGAAGTTTGGCAATCCGCCGAATATGGGGATTTGCGTAGCTTGTTTCACCCGCGATACGGCCGGCGCCCTGGGGTTACATCGCGCTGAGGTGGTCCAGTATCTGCGTCCGGAAATCCTTGGCATCATCGTGGGTGCGACGCTGGCCGCGCTGCTGGCAGGCGAATTCAAAGCCCGGGCCGGCTCCGTGTCGTTCATCCGGTTTATGCTGGGTGCTTGGGCCATGATTGGGGCGTTGGTTTTTCTGGGGTGTCCGTGGCGAACGTTGCTGCGGATCGCTGGCGGCGATCTCAATGCCGTCATTGGTCTAGGCGGCCTGGTGGCCGGGATCTGGTTGGCTACACGGTGCTTTGTGAGTGGTTATGATCCGGGGCCTTCGCGCCAGAGCAGTCCGATCGTCGGGTGGGCATGGCCGCTGCTGGTGCTGGCCGCGCTAGGTCTGGTCATGGCTTTTCCGCCGGTGGCCGGTCAGGCGCGCAGCGGGTTGCTATTCTATAGTGTCAAGGGGCCTGGTTCCATGCATGCGCCGTTATGGCTGTCGCTGGCTAGCGGTGTGGTGATTGGCGGGTTGCTGCAGCGGAGTCGCTTCTGTACGATTGGTGGCTTTCGTGATTGGATCCTGTTCCGGCAGACGCATCTGCTATGGGGCACCTTGGGTCTGGTCGTGGCGGCCGCAGTGATGAATTTGCTGTTGCGGCAGTGTACGCCGGGTTTTCATGGCCAACCCATTGCGCACACCATGGCGCTTTGGAACTTCCTGGGGATGACGCTGGCTGGTCTGGCCTTTACGCTGGCGGGGGGCTGTCCTGGGCGTCAATGCGTTCTGGCGGGTGAAGGCGATGCCGATGCCGCGACGGTGGTTTGCGGCATGCTGGTGGGTGCTGCCTTCGCGCACAATTTCGCCTTGGCTGGTTCGCCGCAGGGCGTGGGTACGAATGGACAGATTGCCGTGGTGGTTGGGTTGATCTTCTGCGGGCTGTTGGGAATCTGCCTGCGTGCAAAAAAATGATGCTTGGGAAGAAGGGGAGATAAGCGATGAACAAATCCGTAACGATTGATGCGTGCGGCTGCCTGTGTCCGCTACCGCTGATGATGATGGTGAAACAGATGAAGGTGCCGGGCTGTGACGCGTTTGAGATGCTGCTTGATAGCGAAACGGCGCGGGATAACGTCTGTCGGACGGCCGAGAGCCGGGCGTGGTGCATCCAGCAGGTGGTGGCGGCCGGCGGTGTGTGGCGGGTGGCCCTTGCTCGAAAGTGACGGATGATGGCGCATGCTCAAATATATCTGGATCAAGCGGCTACCTCCTGGCCCAAGCCGCCGACGATCTTTGAGGCGATGCGGCGGGTGTTGGCTGATTGCGGCGCGAATCCAGGCCGGAGCGGGCATGCTATGGCGCTCGATGCCGCGCGGGTGGTATTTGAGGCTCGAGAGGCGGTAGCCGGTTTTTTTGGTGTGCCCGATGCGGCGCAGGTCGCGTTTACGGCGAATGCCACCCACGCGCTGAATATTGCCCTGCATGGCCTGCTCCAAGCCGGTGATCATGTCATCACCACCGCGCTGGAACATAACTCCGTGATGCGCCCCCTGCGGGCCATGGCCGGTGTCACGATCACGGTGCTCCCGGGCGATCCGACGGGCGCGCCGGACCTGGCGCAACTGGATGCGCTTATGCGCCCGAACACCAAGCTGGTGGTGGTAACCCATGGCTCCAACGTGACCGGTCGTGTGCTGCCGGTGCGCGCAATCGGTGCGGTCTGTCGGCGGCGCGGCGTGCTGTTCCTGGTGGATGCCGCCCAGACGGCCGGCTGCGTGCCGCTTAACATGACGGATGATCAGATTGATTTGCTGGCATTTACGGGGCACAAGGGGCTGCTCGGCCCACAAGGCACGGGCGGCCTTTGCATCAATACCTGCACGCTGCCGACGCCCCTGTATCAAGGTGGCTCCGGTAGCCATTCGGAGAGTGAGTGCCACCCGATGTTCATGCCTGACCGACTCGAAGCCGGGACGCTCAATACGGTAGGTATTGCTGGGTTGCATGCCGGCATCCAGTGGGTTGAGCAGGTATCATTGCCGGAGATTGCCCGGCGCGAAGCCCGGTTGCGGACGTTGCTGGTGGAAGGCCTACAGACGATTCCGGGGGTGCGGTTGTACGCCGGTGACCTGCCGATCGTGTCGCTGACAGTGGACGGGGTGCCGCCAGACCGGGTCGGTTTACGGCTGGAGCGCGATTTTGGCATACTCACCCGGGTAGGGTTGCATTGTGCGCCCAGTGCGCATCGCGCCATCGGCACCGCCCCGGCGGGTACGGTGCGGTTAAGCCTTGGGTATGCGAATACGGAAGCGGAAGTGGCGGTGGCCGTGGCGGCGGTGGCAGAGCTGGCCAAGGGTGGCACGTGAAGCGTGTGTTGATCTTTGAATCCACCTACGCGCTGCTGAAGGCGGAGCGGGTGCTGAAACGCCACGCCCTGACGTACGAGATTCAACCAACCCCCCGGCATTTCTCTTCGGATTGTGGTATGTGCCTGGTACTTGAGGGCGAGGTGGATGCGCCGACGAGGGCCCTTTTACAGGGGCAGGGTGTGGCCTGCGAGTGGCAGACGTGGGAGGATGCGTAATGTCCTTTGATCTGCTGACAACCGTGGAGTATGGCGGCTGCTCCGCCAAATTGGCGCCGGCTGAATTGAGCCGGGTGCTTGGTGGCCTGTCCTTCGCCACCGACCCCAACCTGCTGGTCGGCATCAGTACGCATGATGATGCGGGCGTCTACCAGTTGACGCCTGATCTGGCGTTGATTCAAACCACCGATTTCTTTCCGCCGGTTTGCTCTGACCCGCGCACGTTTGGCCGGATCGCGGCGGCTAATGCCCTGAGCGATGTTTATGCCATGGGCGGCGAGGTCACGACCGCCATGAACCTGGCGATGTTTCCCTCGCGCAAGATCCCGCTTGAGGTGTTGCGCGAGATCCTTCTGGGCGGACAGGAGAAAGTGGAGGAGGCCGGCGGCGTGATTGTGGGCGGGCACACCATCGAGGACGATTCTCCAAAGTACGGGTTGGCGGTTTCCGGCCTGGTGCATCCCGACCGAATCATCCGCAATGACCGCGCGACTCCCAACGAGGTACTGATCCTCACGAAGCCGATCGGAGTCGGTGTGCTGGTGGCCGGGCAACGCATGGGTGTGGCGTGCGCCGGCGACTATGCGGCGGCCCTGGATAGCATGCAGCAGCTCAACCGCGCTGCGGCGGGGATCATGCAGGCCCATGGGGTGCGTTGCGCTACCGATGTCACCGGCTTTGGCCTGTTGGGGCATGCGCTGGGCATTGCGCGGGGCAGCGGGGTCACGTTGGAGATTCGCGCTTCCGCTGTGCCGCTGCTTGCCGGCGTGTATCGATTGCTGAACGACGGATGCATCCCTGGCGGGGTGTTTCGGAACCTTGATTATGTGGCGGCGCAGGCCCGGTTTGCAGCGGATGTTGATCCGAATCTCAAGCTGGCGTTGGCGGATCCGCAAACGTCGGGCGGGATACTGATGGCGGTGGCACCCGAGCAGGCGGAGTCCGTGTGCGTGGAATTGCGGCACGCGGGTTGTGCGGTGGCCGCTGTGGTGGGTGCGGTCCGGCCAGCCGGGCCGGTGTTCCTGGATGTGTGCGCTTGAGTCTTAGGAGTAGCGGGCGGTGGTGGCGCCAGAGGGAACTGCTGGCGAAGGGTTGAACCGTTTTGCGTCGTTCTGTCGGAAGATGACATCCATCACCTGATCTGATAGAGTTGCCGCATGAAGACGGTTTACGTGGAAACATCTATTTTGAGCTACCTGACAGCGCGCCCGTCTCGCGACCTGCTGGCGGCGGCTCATCAACAGGTCACGCGGGAGTGGTGGGATGGACAGCGGGGCCGGTTTGAGGTCTTCGTCTCGCCGTTGGTAGAGCAGGAAGCGCGACGGGGCGATCCGGTTGCGGCTCAACGCCGGGTCGAGGCCCTGTGCGGATTGCCCATGCTCGAAATCGTTGAGGATGCCTATGACCTCGCCGCTGCGTTGATCTCAGAGGGCGCTCTTCCTCTTTCAGCGGAAGACGATGCCACTCATATCGCCATGGCTGCGGTGCATGGCATTGATTATTTGCTGACCTGGAATTGTCGTCACATCGACAATGCCGAGACCAAACCGATCGTGCGCTCCATCTGTGCGACGCGAGGCTACACCTGCCCCGAAATCTGTACGCCTGAAGAACTGATGGGAGAAGAGAATGAAAGCTGACCCTATACTCCGGGAACTATGGGACATCAAGGATGGCCTGTCCAAGGAGTGTGGTCACGACCTGCGCCGCCTCTTTGACCGTCTCAAGGAATCCCAGAAGAGCCGTACCGACCGCTTGGTCAACCGAACCAACCGGTCAATGAGAGTGGCACAACCAGAGGGTCCAGGTTACGGCTCGCGGGCTCGCCGAACCTGACCCTCGGCGTTGGATTTCGGAGAAGCCACCCGGGTCATGGAAGATGAGGGGCTCACCGGCCGCGAGCTATACAACCAGGATCTCACCATCGAGTATCTTGCCAATCACCAGGCGGACAAAGGAGTTGGATGCAAGGTTGCGCCGCATAGAGCGGCAACTGGACAAGGAAAGGAGCAATTGTGAAAGGCCAGCATGTGAAACGGTGTGGCGGACGTCAAGGATGTGCGTGCGGTGGCGGTGTGGAGTTGAAGCAAGCTGTGGAGGAGGCTGTTAAGGTCATGCGCGGTGGAGAACGACGGTTGACGTGCGCGCAGGCGTTGGCGCTGGCAGAACGGTTCGGGGTTGAGCCGGCGCGGGTTGGGAAGATCTGCGATGCAGCCGGCATCAAACTCCGGCGTTGTCAGTTGGGTTGTTTCTAGACGGGAAGCGAGGGCTATGGGTATGCGCAATCGTCTGCTTGGGATGGTTTTGATGGGGCTGTGCGTCTTGTTTTCCTGTTTCGCCGGGGCGGGAGATTCCGTACCGGTGGCGGCACCGGTGCGGGAGGTGCGGGTTGCGGCGGCAGCTAGTATGACCCATGCCATGGCGGAACTCGTGCGCCAATTTCAGGGCAAACAACCGGGGATTCGGATCACTCCGGTGTATGGCGCGTCCGGCAGTCTCTATGCGCAATTCGCCAACAAGGCACCCTACGATCTGTTCCTGTCTGCCGATACGGAGTACCCGGAGCGCCTGGTCAAGGATGGGCTTGGCGTGAGTGATAGCTTGTTTGTGTATGCCAGAGGGCGGCTCGTCCTGTGGGCGGCGACGAATGTGCTGAAGGGGGTCACAACGTTGGATTTGGCGACCTTGCGCGACGAGCGCATCCGGAAGATCGCGATCGCGAATCCCAAACTGGCGCCTTATGGCCGCGCGGCGGAGGATGCCATGAAGCAGGCCGGGGTTTATGAGGCGGTCAAGGCCAAGTTGGTGTTTGGCGAGAACGTGGCGCAGGCGGCCACGTTTGCGCACACCGGCGCGGCGGATGTCGCTGTCATTCCGGCGTCTCTGGCCGTTGCACCGGCCATGATGGCCAAAGGTCGGTATGCCGAAGTGAAACTGGACGGTGTAAAGCCGATCGAACAAGCGGCCGTGCTCCTGACTGGCGCCGCGCAACATGAGGCGGCCCGCGCCTTTTTGGGATTTCTCAAGTCACCTGACGGGGTGCGCATTCTGGAAGCGTCTGGCTTCGCCTGCTCCGGAGGTAAGTAGACCCATGGACTGGAAGGCCTTGCTGTTGTCGCTGAAACTGGCGGGATGTGCCACGGCCATCCTGTTCTGTCTGGGGTTGCCCGTCGCCTATTGGCTGGCCACGACCCGGCGAAAATGGAAATGCATTCCGGAGGCGTTGTGCTCGCTGCCGCTGGTCTTGCCGCCGACGGTGTTGGGGTTCTATTTGCTGGTGGCGACTGGGCCGAACAGTTCGATCGGCGCGCTGTTCTACGATGCCACGGGCCGAGCGCTGCCATTCACCTTTCCCGGCTTGGTGGTCGCGCTAGTCTTGTGCAATCTGCCCTTCGCGATTCGTCCTTTTACGGCGGCCTTTGCAGCGGTGGACCCCAGGCTGGTGGAGATGTCGTGGTGTCTCGGGGCTTTACGGGCACGAACGTTCGCGCGGGTGATCCTGCCGCTCGCCTGGCCCGGCATCTTGACCGGCGTGGTCTTGGCCTTTATCCATTCGATCGGGGAGTTTGGTGTGGTGTTGATGGTCGGCGGGGGCATCCCGGATGTGACGCGGACGATTTCCGTCTCGATTTACGACGATATCCAGGCGTTGAACTATGCGGCAGCCCACCGGTCGGCTCTGGCGCTGACCGGCCTGTCGGTGGTGGTTCTGGGTTTCATCTATGCTGTTCAGCGGAGGGTTTTGCCGCTGTGAAACTGCGAGTACGGATGACCAAGCGATTCCCGGCGGCCACGATTCAGGTGGATCTCGAGCTGCCGGCCGACGGATTCAAGGTGACGGTATTGTTCGGGCCGTCCGGGTGTGGAAAGACGACTGTGTTGCGCGTGCTGGCTGGATTGGAGCGGCCGGAGGTCGGGCATGTGGCACTGGGGGGCTCGGTTTGGTTGGATGTGCCGGGCAAGGTCTGTTTGACCCCGCAGCGGCGGGGGGTCGGATTTATGCCGCAGGACTATGCCTTGTTTCCGCACATGGATGTCAGGGGCAATGTCGGCTATGGCTTGAGCAACTTGCCGGCGCAGGAGCGGCAGTCGCGCTTGGCGGATGCTCTCGGAATGTTGGGGTTGGCTGGGTTGGAAGGACGATATCCGCATCAGTTGTCGGGTGGGCAGAGGCAGCGGGTTGCCCTGGCGCGGGCGGTCGTGGTCCGTCCGTCGATTTTGTTGCTGGATGAACCGATGGCTGCGCTGGATCATGTTACCCGTGACAGTGTTCGCAACGAGCTTCAGCGTCACTTGGCCGCGGTGGCGCGGCCGGTGGTGCTGGTGACGCACGAGCGCACCGAGGCGCTGGCGCTGGCTGATCATATCGTGGTGATGGAAGACGGCCAGGTTTTGCAGGCCGGATCACCGCAGGAGGTATTCTCGCGGCCGGTGAGCTTGGCGGTGGCCCGGATCATGGGGGTGGAGACTGTGGAGTACGGGCATGTCCGGGCTGTTGTGGATGGCCTAGCGCATATTGAAATTGCGGGTGTGGAGGTGTTGGCGGTGGCCTCTGCGTTCTGTCGGGTGGGGGAGCGTGTTTGCGTGGGCATCCGCGGGGAGGATGTGGTGCTCCAGCGAGCGCTCAGCGGGATTTCGAGTGTGCGGAACCGCTTCCCGGGAGTGGTGCGTGCGGTATCCTTCGAGGGTGCCCTTGCGCGCGTGGAAGTGGACTGCGGGATGCGTCTGACGGCGCTGGTGACGCGACCGGCCTGCGCGGAGTTGGGTTTGGCGGTGGGGGTGGCCGTGGTGGCGCTCATCAAAGCGCCCGCTGTGCATCTCATGCCCCGAGCCTTAGGGCATGATTGAGCCCTACTCGGAAACTCGCGCCGTTTCATTTCCTGTTTTTGGCAGCGTCTTCGAGCGTGGCAGCGCCTGCTCACCCTGCTGGCGGTGGGTGGGTGCCTGTGTCGTTACAGCCAAAGAGCTGTTCGCGTAGCGGTGCCCGGTTTAAGCAAATATTGCGTTATTATTCACGACTCCATAGTATAGCGTTGCGGTTGTGATTTTGTCTTTCTTTGTAATTTGTTGACTATAAGTAATTTATGTATGTCGTTTTTGTTCTACCAAGGCACATATAATTTGTTGTTGCCTTCTTTTTGTGGTTGCAGTCACAAGAGAAGGATGATACATACAGACGGGCTACCGGGATCCAGGGTTGACTATGGTAACAAGTAAAAACTGCATTATCCGTCTCTCGCAGTACAAGAACGCCTTGTGTCGTTTTCAGCGGCTGGGGTTTGTGAAGATCTTTTCGGATTACCTCGCGGATGCCGTGGGCGTGACCTCGACGCAGGTGCGCAAGGACTTCTCCCTCTTCAGCCTTTCGGGGAACAAGCGCGGCGGCTACCAGATTGACGCCTTGTTGGAGAAGCTTAACGAGATCCTGGGGAAGAACGAGATTCAGAAGGTGGCCCTGGTGGGCGTGGGCAATCTGGGGGCGGCGCTGTTGCGCTACACGGGGTTTGAACGCGAGCGCATCAAGGTCTGTGCGGCGTTTGAAATTGACCCGTCCAAAATTAACCCCAAGGCGGCCATTCCGATTTTGCCGGTGACGGAAATCGAAGCGTTTTGCAAGAGCCATAGCATTAAGATTGGCATCATCTGCGTCCCCGAGATCGGCGCGCAGCAGGTGATGGATTCCCTGGCGAAGGCGGGGATCAAAGGGGTCTTGAATTTTGCGCCGGTTTGCTTGAAGACGCCGGATGACTGTACCGTCAGCAATGTGAACCTCGAGATTGAACTGGAAAACCTGATCTATTTTGCGAATGCGATGCAACACGCGGCGCACACGTGACAATCCGGGGTCCCCCGGGGCGGGTCGCATAGATCGGTGTCGTGGCAGGCAGCAGAGGAGAGTCACGCGATGCGCAAGTTGAGCAGTCGTACCGAACGCATGCCCCAGTCCGAGATCCTGGGAAAACCTGCCGAGACCGCATGCAGGCAGAAGAACATGGTGTTGTTTGGAAGTGAAGAGATGGCGCGAAGAAGATCCTACAATTTCAAAACCGCCACGTTCACTACCCTTTCGCTTTGGCGTCCATACCGCCGGACTGGACCTTCGCACTGGCGCAGGTAGAGCCGACGATCCGCCCGCCATTTTGCTCGTTACGCCGTGTGCTGCGCAAACCATGGCGCGGGGCTAGGGCTGTAGTATTTCGCTGCCAGACGAAAGCAAACGGGCCAATCTCCCGGCGGTCTCACACTTCCGAAAGTGTGAGACAGCCACAGTCAGTCATGGCGCATCGATCCCCGGAGGGGTGTTTTCCTCGCGCACCATCTGCGACCCCGTGCGCCCACAACGACAAAGGCCGCGCACGCGAAACCTTGCCTAAATGGCCTAACGCCAGTCAGTCTCATACTTTTAAAAGTATGAGACTGACTGGGTCATAAGCTAGCCGCAATAACTATGGGGATCGGGTTCGAACAGATTTTGGGGCCGGCAACGGGCGCGCTGCCGGTCCGAAAAAAGGATCGGCAGTTCGACCGGCTGGGCGGGGCGTGGCGTAGCCACTGCCGTGCCCAGTAGCCAAGCACAGGCCGATGCACGTGCTCCCATGCTGCAGGAGCTTGTGAACGTAAACCGGATACCCCGGCAAAGAATACAGGCAGAAGGGGAACAGGCCGGCCAGACTATGTCCTTGCCTGAACCCTGGCTCCGGCGTATTCGCGCAACCTTTAGCATTTGACAGGCCGGGGGTCTGTGGCGTAGATAGAACATACAGCAGGCAGCAGAGGAGAGTCACGCGATGCGCAAATTGAGCAGTCGTACCGAACGCATTACCCAGTCCGAGATCCGGGCTATGACACTGGCCTGTCAGCGGGTACAGGGGATCAACATGGCTCAGGGCGTTTGCAACCTGGGGGTGCCGGAACCGGTCACGCGCGGCGTCACCCAGGCCATGGCCGATGGCTTTAATTGCTACACGAAGTACAGCGGGTTGCCCGAGTTGCGACAGGCCCTGGCGCAGAAGCTGGCCGACTATAATCAGCTACCGGTGGACCCGGAGCAGGAGATCGTGGTCAGCGCCGGCGCCACGGGGGCGTTTTATGCCGCCGGGCTGGCGCTGCTGGAACCCGGCGATGAAGTGCTCGTCTTCGAGCCGTACTACGGCTACCACGTCAGCCTGCTGCAGGCGCTGGAGACCGTGCCGAAGTTTGTCGCCCTGCAGCCGCCGGACTGGACCTTCTCGCTGGCGCAGTTGGAAGCCGCGGTTTCGCCGCGCACCCGCGCCATGGTGGTCTGCACCCCTGGCAACCCCTGCGGTAAGGTCTTTACGCGGGAGGAACTGCTGCAACTGGGCGCCTTTGCCGAACGCCACGACCTGCTGATCTTCTCCGACGAGATTTACGAGTATTTTCTCTATGACGGACGCACGCACGTCAGCCCCGCCGCGCTCCCCGGGCTGCGCGAACGGACCATCACTATCTCCGGTTATTCCAAGACGTTCAGCATTACCGGCTGGCGCATCGGCTACAGCGTGCAGGACCGGCGCTTGACCGAAGCCATCGGGTACATGAATGACCTGGTCTATGTCTGTGCCCCTGCGCCACTGCAGATCGGCGTGGCGGCCGGCATCCGGGAACTGGATGCGTCGTTCTATCAGGGGCTGCTGGTCGAGTTTGCGGCCAAACGGTCGCAGATCTGTACCACGCTGGAGAAAGCCGGGTTGCGGCCGTATGTGCCGCACGGCGCCTACTATGTGCTGGCGGATGTCTCGCGCCTGCCAGGGCGCACCAGCAAGGAGCGTGCGATGTACCTGCTGGCGCAGACCGGCGTGGCCACGGTGCCGGGCTCGGCCTTCTACGCCGGGAACGGTGGGGATGGACTGGTGCGCTTCTGCTTTGCCAAGTCCGCCGCGGAACTCGATGAGGCCTGCGCCCGGCTCGCGCGTCTCGGATGAACCCCCGCGTCATCTCGGCCAGCCGGCGGACGGATATCCCCGCGTTCTATACCCCCTGGTTCCTGAACCGGCTCCGCGCCGGGTTCTGCTTCTACCCCAATCCGCGCTTCCCACAGCAGTTTCACCGGGTTTCCCTGCTGCCGCCAGATGTTCTGGGTCTCGTCTTCTGGACCCGCCATGCCGCCCCGCTGCTGCCGCACCTGGACGAACTCGATCGCGCCGGGTTCCCGTACTATTTCCAGTACACGGTCACGGGCTATCCGCGCACCATCGAGCGGCACACGCCGCCCACGGACACGGCCGTGCAAACCTTCGCGGAACTCTCCCGCCGCGTGGGCGCCGCGCGCGTGATCTGGCGCTACGACCCCCTGCTGCTGTGCCGCGAGGTGACGCCGGCGTGGCAGCACGACAACTTCCGGCGGCTGGCGGACGCCCTGGCGCCGTTCACGCAGCGTGTGGTCGTCAGCGTGGTGGATCCCTATGTCCGCACTCAGCGGCGCCTCGGCCGCACGGCTGATGGCGTGCAGTACGCCCTGGAGGCCTACACCGATCTGATAAGCCTGATCGTGGCGGAGGCGCAGGCCCGCAACCTGTGTGTGCACGCTTGCGCGGAGAGCGCCTTGTCCATCGCGGGGATCACCCCCAGCCGCTGCGTGGATGCGGAGTTGCTGTATGCCCTGCGTGGCGCCACGCCGCCCGCGCGTGTGCGTCTGCACCGGCAACGCGAGGGGTGCCTCTGCCATGCGAGCGTGGACATTGGCGTCAACGATTCCTGCGGGTTTGGCTGCCGCTACTGCTATGCCACCAACCATCCGGAACAGGCCTTGGCGACGATCCGCCGCCACGACCCGGCGTGGAACTGTCTGACACAGGACGTCGTATTGGATCCAAGGGGGGAGGGGGACAAGGCCGCCGCTACAATGAACCGGCCCGCAGACGGGTAGCCACGCGGAGCAGGCGGTTGGCCACGCGCTCCCGGCCGAGCAGCACCAGCAGTTCAAAGAGACCCGGGCCGTCGCTGAGACCGGAAACAGCTACGCGTACCGGGTGGACCATGCCACCCAGCCCCACCCCGCGCTCGTCGCCCATGGCCCGCAGCGCGGCCTCCGTGGCGGCGTGATCAAAAACAGGCAGCGTGGCAAAATGGGCCACCACCGCCTCGAGCAGCTCCGGCACCCCGGGGCCATGTAAGCGCTTCTCCAGCGACTTGGCGTCAAAGGGGTACTCTTCATGAAAGAAATATGCGCAGTTCCCGGGGATTTCGGCGAAAAACTTGGTCCGCGGCTGCACCAGGGCCATGATGCCGACGCGCTCGGCCACGGGCAGCTCGTCCCGCCACCAGCCACCGGCGCGTACCCGCGTCTCGAACTCCGCGGCAAACAACGCCAGCGGCAGGTGCCGGATATACTCGCCGTTCATCCAGGTCAGCTTCTTTATGTCAAAGCGTGCCGCGCTCGACTTGCACCGGTCGAGCGTGAAGGCCGCCACCATCTCGTCGCGCGTCAGCATTTCGCGGTCCTCCCCCGGTGCCCACCCCAGCAGTGCCAGAAAGTTAAAGAGCGCCTCGGGCAGGAAACCTTGATCGCGGAACTCGCCGACAAAGGCCGCACCATCGCGTTTGGAATAGGGCTTGCCCATGGCATTGACGATCATGGGGAGGTGGGCGTACTGCGGCGGCTCCACCCCCATGGCACGGAAGATCTGAATGTGCTTGAAGGTGTTTTCAACATGATCGTCACCACGGATGATATGCGTGATGCGCATATCGATGTCGTCGAGCACGTTGGCCAGGTGAAAGACGGGGTTGCCGTCCGAGCGCACAATCACGAAATCCTGGGTATCCTCGGCCTTCTTGCGGATGGGTCCCTTCACCAGATCGTGGTATTCGACCTTGCCCTCCTTGGGCATGCGGAAGACGATGCACTCGCCTTTGCCCTCCTTGTTCTCGCGGAACGCATGCCCCTGGCGCACCAACTCCTCGGCGGCCGCCAGATGACGGGCCCGTTGGGCCGACTGGTAAACAGGCGCTTCGTCATAGGTCAGCCCCAGCCAGGCCATGACATCGAGCAGCGTGCGGATGGCCTCGGGGGTGGAGCGTTCGCGGTCGGTATCCTCCACCCGCAGCAGAAAGGCGCCGCCGAGATGGCGCGCAAACAGCCAGTTAAAAATGGCCGCGCGGATGTTGCCGATATGCACATTACCCGTGGGACTGGGCGCAAAACGAACACGTATAGACATAAGCCACCTTGTCAGCAAGAGAGGAAGACGCGCAACCGTTTAGGCCGGGCGTGCGCCGGCCAGCCCCTCAATCGGCACCACGGGCGCGCCTTTCCAGAGGTTTTCGATCGCATAATAGGCGCGTGCTTCCGGCGTGAAGAGATGAATCACGGCATCAAAGCAGTCCACTACCACCCAGCCACTCTCCGGCAGACCGGAGCGGCGCGCCATCAAGCCGCGCTCTTTCATGTGGTGTTGCACCTCGGTCGTCAGAGCCTTGAGGTGCGGTGCCGAGGTGCCCGTCGCTACCACGCAGAAATCGGTCAGGTTTGAGATCTCGCGTACATCCAGTACGCAGATATCCTTGCCGAGTCGTTCTCCCAGTGCCAGCGCTGCTTCGCGTGCGAGTTCCAATGAGTTAATGACCTTCTCCTTGCCGGGCGTCGGGATGGCTGTAAAGCCCCTTCCGCCGGATATACTGTTCCACCGTTGGCGTTACAAGATAACGGATTGTCCGGTTTTCGGCAACCCGCCCGCGAATTTCACGCGACGAGACCTCGCATAGCCGTCCCCGGATCACCCCGGACAGCAGTCGTTCCGGCCACGGAGCCGGTAGCGGCAACTCGGCTGCGCGCACCGGACGGTCAATCCCCGGCCGATCCACCACGATGAACGGGCAGATGGCCAGCAGATCCCGGACCCGGCGCCAGAGGTGCAACTCCCGCAGGGAGTCCATGCCAATGATGAAGTGCGGCTCGATCTCCGGATAGCGCAGGCGGAAGGCGGTCATCGTCTCCACCGCATAGGAGACGCCGCCGCGTTCCAGTTCCAGCGTACAAACGCCCAGTTCGGGATCATCCGCCACCGCGAGCCGCACCATCGCCAGGCGGTCCGCCGCCGGGGCCAGGTCGGTCAGATGCTTGTGGGGCGGGTTATGGCACGGCATGAGCAGCACCCGCGTCAAGCCGCACGTTTCTCGCACGGTATGCGCTAGTAGCAAATGACCGGTATGCACCGGATTAAACGTGCCGCCCAATATGCCGATCTTCTCCACGTCGCACCACTCCTACGCCGCCTGCGGCTCCTGGTGTGGGGAAACGTCCCCCGCCAGGGCTGCCGTCACAACACCATCCGCACACCTGCCACGGCGCGCAACTCGCGATCCAGTCGCACCATCTCCGCGCGATCCCGTATGCGTGCACTCACCTGCCACGAACGGAACTTGCCGGCGCTGGAGGCCTTCCCAGGCTGCAGTGCGGCGGTAACTTCGGCCGTCGCCAACACCTGCTGCAACTGCGCCTCCCCCTGAAAATCACCGGCCACAATGATCCGGAAATGGCACTCCGCCGGATAGATCGAGGTTGGATCCACCGCCGCCCACCCCTCCGCCGGTTCCCCGGACGAACTACTAGCATCGTCGCACGTTTTCACGGGAGCTACTATACCCCCCCCCTTGCCGGAAAAGCAATCGGGGAATCGCTGACATAAGAGCCCTCGTGCCACTTCGCGTGAGGGGCGCGCAGGAGGCGCAATAAGAGTGGGTGTACATGAGGGTGTAAGAGTCGTTATCCGCGATGGCCTACCCCTGGCTAATGGCTGACAAACCTTCAATTTGCGGGGACGGCATCCCGGAGGGATGCGCGCAATTAGACGGGGGTCGAGGCGCGCAGCGCCGACACCCCCGGACCACGTGGCCATGCCGATTGCATCCCGGAGGGATGCCAGCCATTAGCCGGGGGTTGAGGCGCAACGCGCCGACACCCCCGGAACACGCGGCACCCCGGCGAACGCGATCCCGGCGGGATCGCAGACCTTGCGGGGAATGCGCGAAACAGGTGGTGGCCGGTGTCGGCTGACATCCCTCCGGGATGCCATACGTTTTAAAATCCATGTCCGGGGGTGTCGCTGCGCTCGACCACCGGCTAATGGCCGGCAAACCTCCGGTTTGCGGGATGATACCGACCTCGGTTTGTTGGTAGTCGGGGTTCATGGTGTTACACCTGACTCTAGGTCTTGGGTGATTTGTTCCAGGCGTGCCTTAAGTTCCTCTCTGGACGGCAGGTAGAGCTGGTATTTGGCGGCGAAGATATTGGCATCCTTTGGCAAGGTAAGCTCTACCAGTGCGTCGTTCTTGCGATGGCAGAGCACTATGCCGATTGTAGGAAGTTCGTCCGCCGTTTTGACGTGGCGGTCGAAGTAGTTCACGTACATTTGCATCTGCCCAAGATCCTGATGGGTGAGCTTGGTGCGTTTGAGGTCAATCAGGACATAGCAGCGGAGAAGCCGGTTGTAGAAGACGAGATCCACGTAGAAATGGTCGTTATCGAAGGTGAAGCGCTTCTGCCGGGCTTCGAAGAGGAACCCTTTGCCCAGTTCGAGCAGGAAAGCTTCCAGTTTGTCGATAATGGCGGACTCCAGTTCATCCTCGGAATAGTGCGGACGGTCAGTCAAGCCGAGGAACTCCAGCACCAGCGGGTTCTTGATCAGATCGGCGGCTTTCTCCACGACCTGCCCCTGCGTGGCAAGTCGCCGGATTTCGTCTTTACTCCGGCTGAGGGCGAGGCGCTGGTAGAGGGAACTGGCCATCTGCCGCTCCAGTTCCCGGACGCTCCACTGGTTTGCAGCGGCCTCGACCTCGTAGAAACGACGTTCGTCCGGTGAATCAAGGGTCAGAAGGGTGACGTAGTGCGACCAACCCAGCGTGAAACTCTTGAACAAATCGGCAGACAGTGTCTGCCGAATCTCTAACACGTTGCCGGACAATAAGCTGAGCGACGGGGCTGATCCGGCAGACGCCGTCTGCCGGATCTCCTTGCGGTCCAGATAGAAGGCGCGAAACTGGCGCAGCGAACGCACAGAGAACCCCTTGCCGAGGGCTTCTGACAGGCGCTCCAACAATCCGGAACCATAGGCGGCACGGTCCGCACCCTTCTGCTCATATTCGACAACATACCAACCTAACAGCCAGTTGCGAACGGCAAGGGAGGTGTCTGCCAGCTGTCCAACCCGGGATTGAACAGCCGCATGGGTATTGCGGCAGAGTTCGATCAGCGTGCCAAAATCGAACGGCGTGCTCATGCTTTCGCCCCTATCTTCTTCAAATGTCCATTCACTTTGGCCGCCAGAGCTTCCACCTCCTCCACGAGTTGCGGCAGCGGCGTGGCGTAGGTCTCGGCGAGCTGGCGGATGCGGCCGGTAAGGGTCTGCGAGACGCGGTCCAGCTCGCCCTGCACGGCGGCGGCGATGGTGGCTAGCCATTTGTCGCCCACCACAAGGGTCTGGATGTCGGCCTCTGTGAGTTTGGGGTACTTGTCGGAGCCGTACTTGAAGAACAGCATGAACAGGACATAGGGTCAGCAGGTGGTACACGCGTGACGGCAACGGGCAGGAGCAGGTCAGAAGCTGGTATGCACGTCAAGGTTGGCAGGGCGCAGGACATCGGGTGTGGTTCAAGTTAGTGGAATGAGAAAGGAAAGATTCACCACGAAGAGCACGAAGACCACGAAGAAGTTGGGAAATTGTGCGTGTATCCTACAACATCCGGCCCTGCCTTGTTGTCTTCACGCGG
>CAIOST010000121.1 GCA_903861045.1 uncultured bacterium
AGCGGCCACACCTCGCGCCGCTCCTTTTGCTTTGTTTTTATCGCTTTCTCGCTGCTCACCCTGATCTTCCCGTTCCGGCGGCACAAGGCCGCCGGGGACGGCAGGCAGACGCTCACCGGAAGAACGCCTGAAACCGGCAATCAAAGGAAAGTTCAAGTTACGGATCTAGCTTCAGTCCTTTGCGCCGCCGCGTGCGCCGGAAGTAGGCTTCGCGCGGCGTGTCCGCCCCGGCCGTGCCCGTGCATTCTCCACCTCATACGGCTTGCCAAACGCCTCGTAAAAATCATACCCGTTGGCAAAGTCGCTGCGATTGTCCTTCTCAGTCTTGCCAAAAGTGCCCGACTCCACCAAGTTGAACACCATCTCGCCAAAATCCTCCGTGCGCTGCAAGCGCCAGGCGCGCAGCACGGTTAAGGCCAGCGGACCGAACTCCTGAATCGCAAACTGCCGGGCCCCTTCACTTAACTCCTGCCCCGTCACATGCCGCTCCTGCCCCTCGACCGGCTTCTTGAGCGACTTGACCGTAAAATCCAGCGCCTCGCGCAGGAAGAAATAGCTTTCCGCCGCGTAGCGCGGATCACGCACGCAGATCTCGGCCACCGCCTGTTGAAAAGGTATTTGATTCATAATGTTTTCAGCTCCACTTGCAGGTTTAGCGCCAGCGTGTGTTCCTCACCTGGCGGTAACGTTAAGGCCGCTTCGCGGGCGTTGGCCGTCTCCACGCAGAGCATCTGTCGATACTCGGCATCACCCAGATCAGCCAGGCGACGGGCCTTCTCTGCCCCCGGGTTCCACACCACCGTCGAATGACTGTTACGCTTGGACAGTACCATCTCACGCCCCAGCCCCGCATCGTCCACACGGCACTCCCGGGCACGGTCCGTATAGATGCGATCCACCTCGCCGTGGATCGTCACGGGCTCAGCGCACGCCGCCTGCTCCCGCCCGGTCAGCGCATCAAAGTGCCGCGCCTCCTCGAGGCCGTGCAGCGCGATCTGCGACACATCCCGCACCAACAGGTAGGTATGCAACGCCTCGGTGATCGTGATCGGCTGCCGGTCGTTATTGCGCGTGGTAAGCTCGACGCGCAGGTTCTGGCCAAGCACGACACGCAAAGAAAGGGCAAAGGCGTGCGGCCACCAGACCCGCGTCGCCGCCGAATCCTGCAAGCCCAGTTTGAGCTCCGTTTCCTGCGCGCTGTATTCTGCCGCAAGCACGGACCACCCCAGCAGGCGGGCAAACCCATGCGCCGGCATTTGCGCTTGGGAAGGATGTGCCCCAAACCAGGGCCAGCACACCGGGATGCCGCCACGAATCGCCTGCCCCGGCTCAAACCGCGCCTGACGGCTCACGAAAAGTACCGGCGCATGCCCCACGGGTTTGTAGCGCAGCACCTGGCCACCGTACAATGACACCTCGCACGCGCCATGCGTGCCAGCCAGCACGGCCACCGGCAGCCCCCCCTCACCCGCACGAAAGGCCATGCGGCCGGCCGCACCAAACTGTTTCTGCAACAAACTGACATCCGGCAGCACCATACCCCTCCTCGCTCAATCCTCATCATGTTGCGCGCCAACTTGATAAGGCGGCACCGCGTCCGCCTCCGCCACCCGCGCCGGCAGGTTCCCCGCCGTCTCCGCAAAACCAAAGCGTAACTGATGCGGTTGCCAATCGGGGTTGACCAGCTCGGCTGGCTCCGTGCCACCGGCCAGTTGCAACAGCGCC
Organism: uncultured bacterium; assembly: GCA_903861045.1. Classification (GTDB taxonomy): domain Bacteria; phylum Verrucomicrobiota; class Kiritimatiellia; order RFP12; family CAIWXQ01; genus CAIWXQ01. The sequence goes on from CAIOST010000121.1 coordinate 1,726, forward strand.
CGCGCCAGCCGGTCCGTAAGCTCCAACAGTCTCCCGCCCTGCAACCCTTTGCCGCTCTCGGTCAAAGGCGCATGCAGTTCCGGCAGCAAAGGCGCGAGAATACCCATATAACGCGCCGGATGCAAGGGTCTCTGCAACGCCAGCCAGGCCACATCCAGCAACCACCCCCGCACCCCTGCCAGGCCGCCCGCCTCCCGCCCTGCCACCGGCAACGGCGCCTCACGCGCCCGCGACAAAACCATGCCAACGGCACGAATCTCCGCCGCATGATAACCAAAAATCAGGTCGCCCGGCGCCACCATGCGTACATTTTCGTAGAATGGATTACGCGCGCCATTGGCCCGCCGCTGACGGCACCAGAGGAAACCGCCGCGCACCTCGGCCGCATACGTCTGCTTCTGATTTGCCCACCAATACCGCATTGCCTAGAGTATGCGACAAAGCGCACCCTGATACAAGCCCGCCCCTGAACGGACAGTGACAACCCGGCCCTTCCCGTATATAATTCTTCCTTTCGCAGCACTCCTAGTAACCGGCTCAGGCACCCAGGGGCGCCAGAAAGGCGACGGCGAGATTGCGTATTTTGCGACGTATCTTTGGTTTCTTCTTCGGCATCATCCGTACCGTGATCTGGGCGGTGGGGTTGCTGGCCATCGGCCTGTTCGTCTACTTTTACGTGGCCGCGCGCCCGGTCCCTCGCGAAACCCTCAACCGCCTGCTCACGGCCATCAGCACCGACACGGATGCGCTGGACGCCCGCCAAGCCTCCTTCGGCTTGCGCGAAGGACTGGTGCTGAACAAGGTGCGCCTCCTCCCCAAAGGCGTGGTAGCCCCTGAATGGTTCTCCGCCGACGAATTGCGCCTCTCGGGCAGCTTCCGGCCGGACCGACCACCACGCGAATGGATTGAATCGGTCATTGCCCACCGCCTCCAGATCGCATCCATCCCCTCTTTCACCAGCGCCAGCTCCAACAGCGCCAGCGCCGGCACGCACCACGCGCCGCTGGTGATCTCCCCCATGCGCATCGATCTGGTGGACGCCACCTTTCTGAACATGCGCTTCAAGCGCATCCAGGCCTTCCTCCGCCAGGAAAACGGCACCATCCTCATCGAAAATGCTAAGATCGAATGGCCCAGCGATCGTAGCGTCGAGGAACTCACCGGCACCGTGCGCTTCAACCCCGACACCGGCTTGATCGAAGGCCAGCTCACCGGTGCCCTGATCCCGGAGCGCATCTACCCGCTGCTGCAACTGCTGGGTGCCCGGGGGGTGCTGGACATCGCCCACCGCTTCGTCTTCGGCACCAAACCCGTCGAAGTGGAGGCACGCTTCCGCGTCGCCCCGGCCGAACCACGCTATGAATTGCGCCTGACCCTGGCGCTGGCGGACTGCATCTACGACGGCGTCCCCATCCGGGCAGCCAATACCATCATCATGGCCGAAGGGACCAATGATCTGGATCACATCTCCATCCAGCCACTCGTCTGCGAGCGGCCGGACGGCAAACTCTCCGGTAGCCTGACCATCAACACCGTCTCTTCCAACATGGACTTTATTGCGCAGTCTGACATGCCGGTGGAACCGCTGCTGCGCCTGATCCGCGTAAACGTCCAGCCCGAACGCTACGGCATTACCTTCCCTGCGACGCCCCGCCTTACCGCCACCGGGCGTGTTCCGCTCGATGGCAATCTCGATGGCATCACCATTACCGGCACCCTCCAGTGCCCCACCACCACCGTCCGCCGCGTCCCGCTAGAAAACTTGCAATGTGAATTCAGCATTGTCACCAACTCCTATTACCTGCGTAACATCCGCACCTCTGCCGCCGGCGGCGCGATCAGCGGCTCCTTCAACCTGTATATGCTCCCCGGCCCGGACACACAGGCCACCTACCGCACCTCCCTGCAAATCGAACACTTGGATGTTGAAACCTTTGCCACCCACCTGGGATTCACCAACCACCCCATTGCCACCGCCAACGCCGAACTCACTCTGGCCAGCAAGTTCGGCGATGACCACGCCAAACTACTGACCGGGGACGGCACCGTGCGTCTGGAGAAGGGCGCACTCGGACGTATCCCGCTCTTTGCCGGCCTGACCGACTACATGGTGCGCCATGTGCCGGGCGTTGAATTCCTGGTCAGCCAAACCCAGGCGAGCATGCCGTTTGTCATCACCAACGGCCTGCTCACATCCGACAACGTCCTGGTGGAGGGCGATGTGTTCAACATCAACGGCGCCGGCACCTATCACTTCCCGAGCGACAATCTGGACTTCACCGTACGGACCAGTGTCTTCAAACGCACCACCTGGCTCGGGCGCATCGTGCATGCTGTGACCTTCCCCTTCGCCAAGCTGTTACTGGAATTCCATGCCAAGGGTTCCATCGGCAACCCCACCTGGGAATACCGGGGTGTGCTGGAGCGCATTGTGGACACCGTGAGCGCAACCTTCAGCGGCCAGCAGGATGGCGCCGCGTGAAGTTTCTACTGCATACCTACGGTTGCCAGATGAATGTGCGCGATGCCGAGGCCGTGGCCGCCGTGCTCGAGGCCGCCGGCCACCTGCCAGCCGTGGACGAAAATGATGCCGACCTGATCCTGGTCAACACATGCAGTGTGCGCGGCAAGGCCGAAGATAAAGCCGTTGGCAAACTAGGGCTGCTCTGCGCGGGCAAACGCCTGGCGCCACACCGCCTGGTGGGTGTCATGGGGTGTATGGCGCAACGCCGCGGCGCCGCACTGCTAAAGAAAATCCCCCAACTTGATCTGGTGCTCGGCACCCGCCAGCAGCAGGCCCTGCCGGAGCTGCTGGCACGTCTGACCGCCGGTGAACGCGGCATCCTGCAACTTGATGATCCCACCGCCACGCCCCGCGTCTCCCAGGCGCACCGCGCCGGCGCCATTAGCGCCTTTGTCTCCGTCCTGCTGGGGTGCAACCGCCGCTGCGCCTACTGCGTGGTGCCGGACGTGCGCGGCGCGGAATATAGCCGCCCCGCTAAGGACATTCTCGAGGAAGTGCAGCAACTAGCTGACGCGGGGGTCAGGGAGATCACCCTACTCGGCCAGAGCGTCATGAACTACGGGCGCTCCAATGCGGTCTGGGAGACACCCCCAACACGCAGCCCGGGCGGTTTTCAGGAGGACTTCCCCCGCCTGCTGGAGGCTGTCAGCGCCATCGCAGGGATCCGCCGGCTCCGCTTCACCTCCGGCCACCCCTCCGGCTGCACCAACGAACTCATCCGCGCGATGCGCGACTTGCCGCATGTCTGCCCGCACCTCCACCTCCCCGTGCAGTCCGGCTCCGACCGCATTCTCGAGCTGATGCGCAGGGGGTATACCGCCGCCCAATACCTGGAGGTCGTGGGGCGCCTGCGGGCCGCCATGCCGAGCTTCGCCCTCACGTCGGATGTAATCGTCGGCTTCCCCACGGAAACCGCCGACGACTTCGAAGCCACCCGCCACCTGCTGGCCGCCGCCGCCTTCGACAACAGCTTCATCTTCAAATACTCGCCACGCCCCGGTACGCCCGCCGCCGCCATGCCCGACGACGTGCCCACGGCCGAGAAGATACGTCGCAATCAGGTCCTGCTGGCAGATCAGGACATCCTCGGCCAGCGGCTCAACGATGCCTGCCTAAACCAGACCTTACACGTGCTCGTGGAGGGCGTGAGCCTGCGCAACACCCAGCGCTGGGCCGGTCGTTCCCCCGGCAACAAGATCGTCCTCTTTACCCACCAACCCACCATCGCCGTAGGCGACCTCGTGCCCGTACAAATCACACGCGCCGCCGCGCAAACCCTATACGGGGACGTCGTGGGGCTGGCCGATGCGCACGTACCGTCCGCCACGCTCACCCCTCAGGCCGCCTTGCCGCTGCCAAATAAGGAACCACTATGACCCTCGCCCACTGGTCGCTGTTGCTGGGAGCACTCCTCAGCGCCGGCGGGATCTTCATCCTGACGGCGCGCACACCTGCCACCCGCCTGACCCGCGGCTTCGCACGCCACGTCTGGACCGGACGCCTGCTGGCCACGGCGGCTTGGATCTGGGCTGGTTGGGCCACCTACACCATGCCGCTGGATATGCTCACCCCTATCCGGCCATGGCTCCCGCTGCTGGCACTGACGGCCATCCCGTTGTCGTGGTACTGGATGGCGGACCTACTGAGCTGCCGCGCCTTGGGTGGCCTGCTGGTGCTCTTCCCCTGCCCGCTGTTGCAAGCCGCACGCAGCGAACCATCGCCCTGGCGCCTGGTGCTGGTGAGCCTAACCTATCTGGGCATTATCGCCGGCATGTGGCTACTGCTCTATCCATATCAGTTGCGACGGTGGCTGGCATGGAGCGCGGCACAACCGGGCCGCATGCTGGCCACGGGTGCCACCGGCGCGGCCCTGGGCGCTTGCCTGCTGGTGCTGGGCCTCAGCGTGTTCCAGTAACGCACCCTGGCACCGCCCCGGCGCCCGGCGTTACACCGCAAACTGCGACAAGCCTGGCAGATCCAGCGTAGCGAAATAGTCCGCCGCGGTTTCCGCCCGACGAATCGGTACCACCCGCCCATCCGCACGCAACAGCAGTTCCGCCGAGCGCAGCTTCCCGTTGTACTGAAACCCCATGGCATGTCCGTGCGCACCCGCATCGTGGATCACCAGCAGATCGCCAGGAGCCAGTTCCGGCAGCATCCGGTCGATCGCGAATTTATCGTTGTTCTCACAGAGCGACCCGGTCACATCATACTTAACCGTGGCCGGCTGCTGCTCCTTACCCATCACCGTAATGTGGTGGTACGAGCCATACAATGCCGGACGCATCAAGTTCGCCATGCAGGCATCCAACCCGGCATAGCGCTTATAGGTATTTTTGATGTGCCGCACCCGTGTCACGAGATAGCCATACGGCCCGGTAATCATGCGGCCGCACTCCAGATATAGCTTCAGCGCCGGATGCCCCTGCGCCAGTAACCGTTGCTCGTACGCCCGACGGATGCCGGCGCCCACGCGCTCCAGATCTACCGCCTCTTGCTCCGGCTTGTACGGAATGCCAATGCCACCACCGATGTTGACAAACTCAAACGTAATGCCCACCTGCCGCGAAATCTCCACTACCAGATCGAATAGCAGTTCCGCCGTATCAACAAAGTATTGGAAATTGAGTTCGTTCGATGCCACCATGGTGTGCAACCCGAACCGCTTCACCCCCTTGGCCTTGGCGATCCGATACCCCTCAAACAACTGCTCCCGGGTAAAACCGTACTTGGCCTCCTCCGGCTGGCCGATAATCGCATTCCCCCCCTTGAGCGGCCCCGGGTTATAGCGGAAACAGATTAACTCCGGCAATCCCGCCGTCTGCTCCAGAAAGGCCAGATGCGAAAGATCATCCAGGTTCACAATCGCCGCCAACGCGCGCGCCTTAACAAACTCATCGGCCGGCGTGGCGTTCGACGTGAACATGATCCCCTCCCCCACGATCCCGACCTGCTCCGCCAGTAGTAATTCGGGCAGCGAACTGCAATCCGCCCCAAACCCCTCCGCCTGCATGATCTTAAGCAGATACGGGTTCGGGCAGGCCTTGACCGCAAAATATTCCCGAAAACCGGGGTTCCACGCAAAAGCCGCTTGCAACCGACGCGCATTGGCCCGGATCCCAGCCTCATCATAAATATGAAACGGCGTCGGAAATTGCCGTTCCACCGTTTCAATTAGTTCACGCGTAAACGGCAGTACCAGATTTTTGCGGGCCATAAAGACAAACTCCATCCGTGCGATAAAAAAAAAGGTCCGCATATTATAGCGGGTTGACGGGATCCGGAGCAAGCCCCGTCACCATGCCCCGTCATCGGCCTTTACTTCTTGGCTGGCAGGACCGGCAGCGGCTTGGCGGTGGGTGCCGAAGGCGAGAACGTTGCCACCACTTTGCCGCTCTCCCGGTACAACCACCCCCCGTTGCCCGACGCCCTGTAGGAACCTACCACCTGTCCTTTCATCCAGACGGCCCCCCCCCCGGACCCGGACGGTGTGCAGGTGGCCACCACCCGGCCATCTTCGCGATAGACCCAACCGCCGTCACGGTTGGTCGCATACGAACCGATCGCGCGACCATCCTTCCAAAGCGTACCGCCGGAAGCGGATGGCGAAAATCTCGCCGCCACCCTACCATCCTGCCGAAACATCCAGCCTCCGTTTGCCGATGGCGTATAGGTACCACGGGCACGCCCATCCTGCCAGACCGTACCGGCTGATTGTTCCGGCCGATGGATCACGGCCTTCGGCACCGCCGGTGCGCCAACCGCCGCGCCGGCTAAAAACAAAGTGAGTACCGCTGTTGTTTTCATCGTTCCCTCCCCTACCGAACATCCCACACTGCTAGTTTACACCTCAAGCCGGCGTAGGGCAATGGAACAGAGTTGCGCGCGCGGGGGGTACGGGGCAAACACCTATGAGGTACGGGGGGCGGCCCTACGATACCTGAAAAGATTTTATCGCAAAGGGGCCCAAATAAGCGCAAAGTGCTCGCGTAGGAAAATAAATCCGGCGACCCATGCGTCGCAAGAAGGAGTACGCGAAATGGCCAAGACACAAGACGCGAAGAAGAATGCGATGAAAAAGCCTCTAAAGACCATGCAACAGAAGAAGGCGGCCAAGACGGCCAAAAAGCTCGCGAAGTAAGCGAGATTCCCGCACGGCGCGTTGTTCCGCCTTTGGTAGCGGGCAACGCGCCGCGGGGGTATGCCACGGCTCACGCCCTCTTTCTCAGCCCCACCCGTTCAGCCGCCCCCCCGTTCAGCCGCCCCCCCGTTCAGCCGCCCCCCCGTTCAGCCGCCCCCCCGTTCAGCCGTAGCCGACGGGCAAATAAATGATAGTCTGGCGTTACGCCGGAACTTTGCCTATTATCTTTTTTGCATGATTTCTCAAAATAATGTCGCCGCCCAAGGGCTGATTGTCGGGGCCTATGGTCGCCAATTTGAAGTCCGGGTTGAAGATGCGCAGGTTGGTCGCATGGTCCTGATGTGTTCCACGCGCGGCAAGAAGGGGCAATACGTCTGCGGCGATGAAGTGGCGGTGACGCCCTCCGGCGACAAGCAAGGCGTCATCGAGGAACTGCTACCGCGGCGCACTATTTTCCATCGGGTGGATGCCTTTAAGGAGAAATTAATCGCCGCCAATGTCACGCAGGTTGTGATGGTGGTGGCCACGGAGCCCGATTTTAGTGACGAATTGATCATGCGCTGCCTCTGTGCGGTTGAATCGCAGAGCCTCACCGGTTTAATCGTGCTGAACAAGTGTGACCTAACCAGCCAGCTGCAAAAAGGGCGTGCTTTGCTGGCTCCTTTTGCACGGGTGGGTCACCGGGTGCTCGAGATCAACGCCAGCGCGGGCGATCTGGACGGACTGCGCAAGCAGCTGGCCGGCCAGATATCCTTGCTGGTCGGTCAGTCCGGCATGGGCAAGACGACCATGCTTAACGCCCTGGTACCGGGAACCTCTGCCAGGACGGGTGTTCTCTCGGAAGCGCTCCATAGTGGCAAACATACCACCACGCATGCGCGTTTGTATGAGCTGCCCGGGGGCGGGTCCCTGATTGACAGCCCCGGTTTGCAAGCCTTTGGCCTCACACAGTTGTCACGTGGCGAGCTCGAGGACGGCTTCCGAGAGTTGCGGCCCTTACGAGGCAAGTGCCGGTTCCGTGACTGCCAGCATGACCGCGAACCTGATTGCGCTTTTCGCGCGGCCGTCGCGGCTGGCGAGATCGACGCAAGGCGGTTCAAGGTGTTTCAGGCGCTGCTCGCCGACCACCTCAAGAAGCCGCAATACTGATACGCCTCGTCCATAACATCAAGTTACCCCCTCGATCATTCGCGGCGCAGCCGCGCGGCGGGCTTCGTGGTGGAAACGGATGCTTTCGCTTCCCCACTAACTGAAATCGCACCCGTGTGGCCTCACGCGCGTGGATGGGCATGGCGGTAGATCTCTTTCAGGCGCTCGACGGAGACTTGCGTGTAGATCTGTGTGGTGGTGAGGCTGGCATGTCCGAGGAGTTCCTGCACGCTACGCAGGTCGGCGCCGGCATCCAGCAGGTGCGTGGCAAACGAGTGGCGCAGCTTATGCGGCGTCAGCGCCGCCGGCAACCCAGCCGCGACCAGCCACTTCTTCATATTCCGTTCCATGGAGCGTACCGTCAGCGCACCGCCTTGCAGGTTCAGGAAGATCGCACTGGCGTCGCGTTGTGACTCCGGCCAGAGCAGTTCGGACAGTTCCAGCGCCTTTTCCAGCGCCAAGATGGACGGCCGTCCCAGGGCACAGAGCCGCTCCTTCTTACCTTTGCCGCGCACGCGCACCGCCGCGCCCAGCAAGTCCACCTGCCGGCGGGTCAAGCCTGCCACCTCGCTGACGCGTGCGCCCGTGCTGTACAGCACCTCCAGAAAGGCCGCATCACGCACCGCAGCATACACGGCCACCGGTTCGGCGCGGCCACCGGCGCGTTCGCCCTCAGCCAGAACCCGCACCGGTGCCTCCAGCAGCGTTTGCACCTGTGTCACCGTCAGAATCTGCGGTAGCCGCCGCACCAGTCTTGGCCCGCGCAAGCCGCCAAACGGGTTGATCGCCAAGAGTTCCTCGCGTTCAAGAAACTTGTAGAAAGCGCGCAGCGAGGAGAGTTTGCGTCGGGTGGTGGCTGGTGCGGCGCCGGCTTTAGCGAACTGGACCAGGAAGGCGCGCGCCACCGCGCGATCCGGCGCGCGCCAGGGATACGGCGGGCGGACCTGCGGTGGCGGCCAAGCCATGGCCACAAACTGCGCCAGATCTTGCAAATAGCCGGCCACCGTGTGCGCGGAGGCGTTGCGCTCCGCCGTCAGGTGCTGCACAAACTGCGTCACCCAAGGGTCGGCCAGCAGTTCGGGGGGGAGTGTATCCGCAACCCCCTCGATTTGGATCGGCGGGGGTTCGACGCCCACATAGCGACTAGGCTTCGGCATGGCCTTGGGGGGGTGCTTCCGGGGGTGTGCCCTCGGGCGCCTTCTCCTTGTTTTTGCGCAAGCCGAGCCGCTCCACGGTCTCCTCGAAGTCCGCAATCTGCGCCTTATACCGGAAGAGCATTTTTCCCAGCGCGGCGCGCTGACGAGGCGACAAACTGCCGCGCTGTTTGAACTGACGCGAGAGACTTTCGAAGAAATCTTTGTCGTCGAACGTCCTTTTGCCACGCTTGACGGCCTCCCGCCAGGTGGCGACCTGGCTCATCACGGCCAGCAGCGGTGCGCTCTCCGTATCCGGCTGCAGATCTTCCGGGGCCAGCACGATCCCCAACTGGCGGCACTCCTCCTCGAAATGGGGGATCATGGCCGCATGCCGCTGCAGGACGCGATCGAGCGCCCCGGCCTGGGGGGCGGTAAGCCGGCGGCCGGAGGCCTCCTGCTGAGCCAGCGAATCCACGAACTTACGCTGCCGTTCATCCATTTCCACGACTTGCAACAGGGCAAACTTACGCAGCGCGATCTCGCGCGGCGGGGCATTGCGTTCCTCTTCCAGCAAGGCCGTGAACCCAGCCTCGGTCAAGCGCGTTTCGCCATCCTGGATCTGGGCGCGATAGCGCACGGCGATGCGCCCCAGCGCTTCGAGCTGGCGATCGCTGACCGGCTTCTCGCCTTCCTCGAGTTGCTCGCGGACCGACTCGATAAACTTATCGTCGCTGTAGGTGCGCTTGCCGCGCTGGATGGGGGGCGCCCATTCGTGCACCTGCGTCAGCAACGCCAGGACGGCCTGCACGCGGATGGGGTCGGCCGGCGGCTCCTTGGCCAGCGCCATCCAGTTCGTGAAGCGCTCATAAAACTCGCCCATCATGGCGGTCCATTTGACGCCGCCCTCCTCCACCTTATCCAACGACTCTTCCATGGCCGCGGTGAAGCCGACATTAAACAGGTCATTCAGCTTGCGGACCAGCAGATCGCAGACCTGCAGGCCAAGCACCGTGGGCATCAACTGGCGTTTTTCGCGGGTGACATACTCGCGCGCATCCAGCGTGTCAATGGTGGCGGCATACGTGGAGGGGCGACCGACGCCATTGGCCTCGAGCGCCTTAATCAGCGAGGCCTCGCTGTAGCGGGACGGCGGCTTGGTCTCCTTGCGATCGGCCAGCCACTCCACCAACTCCAGCGTTTCGCCGGTTTCCAGCGGCGGCAGCCGGTCCACCTCATCGCTCTCCTCCTCGGCCTCATCGCCCCCCTCGCGCACCTTGCGGATGTCGAGCTCCATCACGCGCAGGAAGCCGGGGAAGAGCACGTCCGAGGCTGAAGCCGTGAATTCATACTGATGCTGCTGCGCCGGTGGGGGCGCCGAAACGATCACCCCCGTGCGCTGGGCGATGCGGGCGGGGGCCATCTGGCTGGCGAGGAAGCGGCGCCAGATCAGGTCATACAGGCGCAGCGCGGCGGGTTCGAGTTGACCGGCCAAGCTTTCCGGCGTACGCGTAACATCCGTGGGACGGATCGCTTCATGCGCTTCCTGCGCGCCGGCACGGCTGCGGTAAACATTCGGTGTTTCCGGATAGAACGCCTCGCCGTACTGACTGGTGACATACTGCCGGGCCGCATCCTGGGCCTCGCGCGCGATATTCACGGAGTCCGTACGCATATAGGTAATCAGACCCACGGGCCCCTGTCCCAGATCCAGCCCTTCGTACAGGTGCTGGGCCAACCCCATGGTGCGCTTGGGCGAAAGGCCGAGCACACTGGATCCCGCCTGTTGCAGCGTGCTGGTGATGAAGGGGGGCAGGGCTCGACGCTGGATCGTGCGGGTCCGCACATCCGAAACGCGCAGTGCCCGGCCGGCCAGTTCCTCGCGTGCGACGCGGGCCGCCTCGTCCGAGTGGATCGCCACCTTGGCGCCGTCAATTTTAGTCAATTTAACCGAAAAATGGTCGCAGGGAGCCACCTGCTTATGCACGATCGCCCCCAGCACCCAGTACGGTTCCGCCTGGAAAGCCTGGATCAGTCGCTCGCGTTCGCAGACCAGACGCAGTGCCACCGACTGCACGCGCCCGGCGCTCAGGCCGCGGCGCACCTGCCGCCAGAGCAGCGGGCTGACCATATAACCAACGATCCGGTCCAGCACGCGGCGCGCCTGCTGGGCGTCCACCCGCCGCATGTCAATTTCGCCGGGGTGCTCAAACGCGGCGCGCACCGCGTGCGGCGTGATTTCATTATACTGCACGCGATAGACCGGTTTGCCCTTACTGGCGGCCTTAAGGGCCTCGCTTAAATGCCAGGCAATGGCCTCCCCTTCCCGGTCCGGATCAGGCGCCAGGTAGATCGCATCGCACTCTTTAGCGGCTTTACGCAACTCCTCCACCACCTTGGTCTTTTTGGGGGAGATGACATACTTGGGGGTGAACTGATGTTCGACATCCACGCCCAGCATCCGTTCCGGCAAGTCGCGGATATGACCGACGGAGGCCTTTACCAGATAATCCTTCCCCAGCATCTTGCCAATGGTCTTCGCTTTGGCCGGAGATTCCACGATAACCAGATTCTTTGCCATACCCATGCTTCCCTTTTTCTTACCACCTTAACGCACGCCACCGTCGGTCCCGATCCAGTCACACGGCTGGGCCGTCCCGTCAGGCGCGCTGCACCAACCCGCCGGGGAGCAGTTTTACCCGGCGCTGAATCTGCAATCCCACCACCAGCGCGTTAACCGTCCCGGCCGGCAAACCACTTTCGTAAATAAGCGTATCCATGTGTACCGGCTCCGTGCCGACATGCTCCAACAGCTTTCGCTCCTCCGGTGAAACCGGGGGAGGGCGTGTGGCGCCCACCGCCGGCGGCGGGGTGCCGGCCCGGTGGGTGACGACGGGGAGGAGCTCTTGCAACTCTTCGATCACCTCGTCGGCCGATGTCACCAGGCGCGCCCCGCTGCGAATCAGGCGATGACAGCCCGCCGAAGCCAGGGAGTCCGCGCGTCCCGGCACCGCCATCACGGCGCGCCCCTGATCCAGCGCCTGATCCACCGTGATCAACGTGCCGCTGCGCAACGGGGCTTCCACCACCACCACGCCCTTGGCCAGACCGCTCACAATCCGATTACGCATGGGGAAGGTCTGGCGGTCCGGCTGGCGGCCAAACGGATATTCACACAACACCGCCCCGTCCTGCGCCGCCATGGTCTGGGCCAGCTCGGCGTTCTCCCGGGGGTAGAGACAATCCAGCGCGCCGCCAATCACGCCGACCGTGCGCCCCGCGGCCTGCAGCGCGCCGCGGTGCGCCTGCGTATCAATCCCCAGGGCCAACCCGCTGACAATCACATATCCGGCTTTGGCCAGCATAAAAGCCAGTTGCTGGGCCAGCTCGCGGCCATAGGGCGTGGGCCGCCGTGTGCCGATCACGGCCACCGACGGACCGGCCAGCGCCGCCACGTCCCCGGTCACATACAACACCAGCGGCGGATCGGCGATGGCGCGCAGCATCGCGGGATAGGCGCTGTCGGCCCAGGTCACCAACTGCACCTGGCGCTCGGCCGCCCGCGCGATTTCCCCGTCGGCGGCGACCTGCTCCAGCTCACGGCGGAAGGCGAGCGCCCGCTCCGTGCCGATTCCCGGCACCCGCAGCAGATCCCGCTCGCTGGCGCGGAAAATAGCGGTTGCCGAGCCAAAGGATTCGATCATCCGCTTCACCGTGATCGCCCCGAGGCCCGCCACTTGATTCAACGCAATGAATGCTTCCCGATCGGTCACAACACCTCTCCGCGCAGATCCGTCCCATGGGTAGACAGGTGCGGTGAATAGCACAGTTTACCGAATCGCGCAAGGCCCGAACGCCCACCGGCGCGCCTGCGGGAACACTCCTTGCGCACAACCGTACGCATGCTTTATAGTAAAAGCTTCCTTTTTCACGATCACTCCCGCAGGCGAGAAAACGGATGGCAAAAAACAAACAGACCAGCACCAATAATTTGCGCGAACAGACGCTGGTGTTATCGCATGATGCCGACGCCGGCACGCTACGCGTACGGAAAACCAAGCTGCTGATTGTCAGCGGGGCGCTGCAAGGACGCGAATTCATCCTCAATAAGGATCAATTCACCATCGGCTCGGGCGAGCATAATGATCTGGCGCTCCAGGACTCCACGATCTCGAAACATCACTGTGAGATCACGGTGGACGGCGAAGGGTACCGGATCCGCGACCTGGAGAGCACCAACGGCACCATCGTGCAAGGGGTTAAGATCAGCTCCGCCTATCTCTCGCCGGGCGCAGAACTCCAGCTCGGCAAAACACGTATCGTCTTCTGTCCCTTGCTGGAATCCAGTGACATCCCCTTGAGTCGCAACGAAAACTTCGGCGGCATGATTGGCCGCAGCATGACCATGCGGCGCGTGTTTTACCTGGCCGAGACCTATGCCCCCACCGAAGCCACCATCATGATTACCGGCGAGACGGGCACCGGCAAGGAGATCCTGGCCGAAGAGATCCACCGCCACAGCCTGCGCAAGGACAAGCCGTACATCGTGATTGACTGCGCCGCCATGGCTAGGGATCTGATCGAAAGTGAGCTCTTCGGCCATGTCAAAGGATCCTTCACCAGCGCCAATGCCGACCGGGAGGGCGCCTTTGAGTTGGCGGACGGCGGCACCGTCTTTCTGGATGAAATCGGTGACTTGAGCCCCGAATTGCAACCCAAGCTGTTACGCGTACTCGAAAAGCGCGAGATTCGCCGGGTGGGGGAGAACCGGATCCGCAAAATCGACGTCCGGATCATCTGCGCGACCAATCGCATGCTGGCCACCGAGGTGAATGAAGGGCGGTTCCGGGAGGATCTGTACTACCGCCTCTCCGTCGTACAGATGGAACTCCCCCCCCTGCGGCGGCGCCGCGATGACATCGCACTGCTGGTCAAGAAATTCCTGGTTGACCTGCATGGTCCCAACGCGCTGGAGGCGCTTGCCGATTTTGACCGCACCATGGATGTGCTGAAACGGCACGAATGGCCCGGCAACGTGCGCGAACTGCGCAACCTGATCGAAGCCGCCTTCTACAGCGAAGCCCGCCCGATCGATCTCTCCACCTTCCTCAGCCTCGATCGACTGCGCAACAGCCACAAGCGGGACGCCGAAGCCTCCTATAATGCCGACAAACCGTTCAAGGATGCCAAGAACGAACTGATCGAAGGGTTCGAGAAATCCTACATCCAGGACCTCCTCGCCCGCAACCGCACCAATGTCTCGCGCTCAGCCCGCGATGCCGGCATTGAACGCGCCTATCTCCAGCGCCTGATTAAGAAGTATGGGCTCAAGTAACCCCATCATTTGTCAAGCTGTCCAACCGGAGCGCACCCCATGAAACGCAACATCCTCTGCATTGGTGCCGGCTATGTCGGCGGCCCCACCATGGCCATCCTCGCCCAACAATGTCCGGACCGCCGGATCACCGTGGTGGACAACAATGCCGCACGCATTGCCGCCTGGAACTCCGACACCATGCCCATTTACGAGCCAGGGCTCGAGGAAGTGGTGAAATCCTGCCGGGGACGCAATCTCTTCTTTTCCACGGATGTGGCGCGTGGCATCGCCGAGTCCGACATCATCTTCGTCAGTGTCAACACCCCCACCAAGACCTTCGGTCAAGGGGCCGGCTGTGCCGCCGACTTGCAATATTGGGAAAAAACGGCACGTCTCATCCTGCAACACGCCACCACCGACAAGATCGTGGTGGAAAAGAGCACGTTGCCGGTGCGGACCGCCCACGCCATGTCGCGGATCCTGCATTCCGGCGCCAGCGCCGTCCACTTCGAGGTCCTCTCCAACCCGGAATTTCTGGCAGAAGGTACGGCCATCGCCGACCTGACCCGCCCGGATCGTGTACTCATCGGCGGCGCCGATACGCCGCAAGGCCGCGCGGCCGTGGCTGAGCTGGTCGCGCTCTATGGCGCCTGGGTCCCGCCCGAGCGCATCCTGACCACCAATGTCTGGTCCAGTGAACTCTCCAAACTGGCTGCCAACGCCATGCTGGCTCAGCGCGTCAGCTCCATCAACGCGCTCTCCGCCTTGTGCGAAGCCACGGAAGCCAACATCTCGGAAGTGGCGCGGGCCATTGGCATGGACTCCCGCATCGGTCCAAAATTCCTCAAGGCCGGTGTCGGCTTCGGCGGTTCCTGCTTCCATAAGGACATTCTCAATCTGGTCTACCTCTGCGATTCCTACGGGTTGACCGAAGTGGCCAACTACTGGCGTCAGGTGGTAATCCTGAACGACTATCAGCAGTCGCGTTTTGTTGGCGCCATGATCCGTGCCATGTTCAACACCATTGCCGACAAACGCATTGCCCTGCTCGGTTTCGCCTTCAAGGCCGACACCGGCGACACACGCGAGAGCCCGGCCATCCGCATCACCCGCCTGCTGGTGGAAGAGCACGCCCGGGTCGTGGTCAGCGATCCGCGCGCCCTCGACAACGCGCGCAAAGACCTGGCCGACCTCGGCGACCGCGTACTGTTCGAACCCGATCCCTATGCCGCCGCGGTGGACGCCGATGCCCTGGTTTTCCTCACCGACTGGCGGGAATACCAGGCCTTGGATTTCACCCGCCTGCTACCACGCATGCGCCGCCCGGCCTTCCTGTTCGATGGCCGGCGCTTCCTCGATCACGACGCCCTCTTCCGGCTCGGCTTCAATGTTCACCCCATCGGCAGCCCCCCACTCTCCCATCTCGACAACTAACCCCACCTTCAAGTATAGTTACACCCCTTTCTAAACAAGGAAACATCATGAGCAAACTACTGACAGACCATGTGTTCACCTCGGAATCCGTATCGGAAGGGCATCCCGACAAGGTCTGCGACCAGATCTCCGACGCCATTCTGGACGCCTGCCTAGCCCAGGACCCGCTCGCCCGCGTGGCCTGCGAAACCCTGGCCACCTCCAACCTCGTCGTGAACGCCGGCGAGATCACCTGCCGCAATTGGAATCGCATCGACCCGCAAACGATTGCGCGGCAGGTTGTGAAGGATATCGGCTACGTCACCCCGGAACAGAACTTCAGCTACGACACGTTCACCTATGTCTGCGCCCTGCACGGCCAGTCGCCGGATATCGCCCAAGGCGTGGATCGCAGCAAGTCAGAAGATCAGGGCGCCGGTGATCAAGGGATGATGTTCGGCTATGCCACCACCGCCACCAAAGAACTGATGCCAGCACCGATCGTACTGTCGCATCACCTGCTGGAGCGCTTGACCAAGCTGCGCAAGAATGGGGAAATTGCCTATCTGCGCCCCGACGCCAAGGCGCAGGTCAGTGTCCTGCACGAGAACGGCACGCCGACCGCCATCACGGGCGTCGTCATCTCGCACCAGACCGACGACGTCCCCTTGGCTCGCATCCGCAAGGATTTAGTCGCCGTCGCGCATGAGGTGCTCGACAAAACCGGGCTGATGCGTCCCTCCACGAAGTTCTACATCAACCCGACCGGCAAATTCGTGCTGGGTGGCCCCCAGGCCGACTCCGGCGTCACCGGCCGTAAGATCATTGTAGACTCCTACGGCGGCGTCGGCTCCCACGGCGGCGGTGCCTTCTCGGGCAAGGACCCCTCCAAGGTCGACCGCTCGGCCGCCTACTACGCCCGCTACGCCGCGAAGAACATCGTCGCCGCCCGCTTGGCGGACAAGTGCGAAATCCAAGTGGCCTACGCCATCGGCGTGGCCAAGCCGCTCAGCATCAACATTTCCACCTACGGTACCGCGCGCATTGATGAAGCGCGGATTGTGGAGATCCTGGAACACAGCGGCATCTTCGACTTCCGTCCGGCCATGCTGATCCGCGATCTGGGGCTGACCAAGCCACAGGGGTGGAGCTATCGCCAGACCGCCAATTACGGCCATTTCGGCCGCAATCTTTTCCCGTGGGAGAAGACCAACCGCGTGGAAGCCCTGCGCGAAGCCGCTGGCCTCAAGGGCTCCAAGTAACCCAAGGAACGCTCCCATGCTCACCTACAAAGTTAAAGACATCGGCCTGGCTGACTGGGGTCGCCGCTCCATTGAGATCGCTGAAAAAGAGATGCCCGGCCTCATGGCCACCCGCGCTAAATACGGGCCGGACAAACCGCTCAAGGGCGCCAAGATCATGGGCTCGCTGCACATGACCATCGAGACGGCCGTGCTGATCGAGACGCTGGTCGATCTCGGTGCGGATGTCCGCTGGGCCAGTTGCAACATCTTCTCCACCCAGGATCACGCCGCTTCGGCCATCGCCGCGCGCGGCATTCCGGTCTTTGCCTGGAAGGGCGAGACCCTGGAAGAATACTGGTGGTGCACCAAGATGGCACTGACCTGGCCCGATGGCTCCGGCCCCACGCTGATCGTGGATGATGGCGGCGACGCCACCCTGCTGCTCCACCGCGGTTTCGAAGCCGAAAAGAAACCGGCCATCTTGGACGAACCCACCGACAACGAAGAGCTGCAACTCATCAACGAATTGATCCGCACTACCATGCGGGATGAGCCGGGCTATTTCGCCCGCGTGGTCAAGCAGTGGCGCGGCGTCTCCGAGGAAACCACCACCGGCGTGCACCGCCTCTACCAGATGGAAAAAGAGCAGCGCTTGCTGGTGCCAGCCATCAACGTCAACGACTCGGTCACGAAATCGAAGTTCGATAACATCTACGGCTGCCGCGAGTCGCTGGTGGATGGCATCAAGCGCGCCATGGACGTCATGATCGCCGGCAAGACCGCCTTTGTCTGCGGCTACGGCGATGTGGGCAAGGGCTCCGCCGAGGCGCTACGCGAACACAAAGCCCAGGTGTGGGTTTCTGAAATTGACCCGATCTGCGCGCTGCAGGCCTGCATGGCCGGCTACCGCGTCTGCCCCATTGAGGATGCCCTGCCGCACGCCACGATCTACGTTACCACCACCGGCAACTGCGACATCATTACCGCCGAGCACATGTCCCGCATGCGTGATCAGGCCATTGTCTGCAATATCGGCCATTTTGACAACGAGATCCAAGTGGCCCGCCTCAAGAACTGGCCCGGCATCCGTCATGTCAACATCAAGCCGCAGGTGGACAAGTACATCTTCCCGGACGGCCATGCCATCTACCTGCTGGCCGAAGGGCGCCTTGTCAATCTCGGCTGCGCCACCGGCCACCCCAGTTTTGTGATGAGCAACTCCTTCACAAACCAGACCCTCGCGCAGATTGCGCTCTGGACCCAGCCGCACGCGCTCGGCGTCCACCGCCTGCCGAAGAAGCTGGACGAAGAAGTCGCACGTCTGCACCTGGCACAGCTCGGCGCGAAACTCACCACGCTCACCTCGCAGCAGGCCGACTACATCGGCGTGCCCGTGGATGGGCCGTACAAGGCCGAGCACTACCGGTATTAATCGGGGCGCCAGAACCGGAGGCTGACAAACCACCCCGCGCCGCCCCTGCCGCGGGGTAACTTGATTTCCTAGAGAGCCAAAAAGGAGGACAACCATGGACCAAGCCTATCAACTCGCCAAGCAGCGCTACGCCACCTGGGGCATCGACACCGACGCCGCCATTCTCCAAGCGCTCAACATCCCGGTTTCCCTGCACTGCTGGCAGGCCGATGATAACGTGGGCTTTGAGCGACGCGCCGGCGAAGTGGCTGGCGGCGGCATTCTGGCCACCGGCAACCATCCGGGGCGCGCCCGCACCGGCGACGAAATGCGTGCCGACCTCGCCACCGCCATGTCCCTGATTCCCGGCATCACACGCGTCAATTTGCACTCCTATTACGCGGAGTTCGCTGGGCCAGCCGTGGACCGCGACCAACTGACCCCGGCCCATTTCGAAAAATGGATGGTCTGGGCGGCGGAGCGCAAGATCGCCCTCGACTTCAACGCCAGTTTCCACGCGCACCCCCTGGCGGAGAGCGGCTACACCCTGTCCAGCGCCGACGAAAAGGTACGCCAGTTCTGGATCCGCCACGCTCGCGCCGCCCGCCAGATCGCGCAAGCCATGGCGATCCGACAGGGCTCCCCCTGCCATATCAACTTTTGGATCCCGGATGGCGCCAAGGACCTCCCATCGGACCGCTGGTCACCGCGCACGCGTTTGGCGCAGTCGTACGACGCCATCTTCGCCGATGAGTCCATCGACAGCACGCGCTGCCTGGACTTCGTGGAAAGCAAACTATTCGGCATCGGTAGCGAGGAATATGTGGTCGGCTCGGCGGAGTTTTATACCAACTACGCTCTGAGCCGGAAGATCGGGCTCTGCATGGATATGGGGCACTATCACCCGACGGAAACCATCCACGACAAGATCTCCGGCCACCTGCCGTTTCAGCGCAAGCTGCTGCTGCATGTCAGCCGCCCCCTGCGCTGGGATTCGGACCACGTGGTGATATTCAATGATGACCTGCGCAGTATCTTCCTGGAAGTGGCGCGCGGCCAGGCGTGGGACCGCACCGTCTTTGCGCTGGACTTCTTTGACGCCAGCCTCAACCGCGTGGCGGCCTACGTCATCGGTACCCGCGCCACTCGCAAGGCCGCGCTGTATGCCTTATTGGACCCCACCGCGCAGCTGCGCGCCGCGGAACAGGCCGGTAACCATGCCCGCAAACTGGCCCTCATGGATGAAATGAAAACCATGCCCTTTGGCGCCGTATGGGACATGCTTTGTGCACGCGCCAGCGTGCCGGCCGGCACGGACTGGATTGATAAAATGGAGCAGTACGAGCAGTTGATCGTGGCCCAGCGCACCGCGCCGGCCCGCTAGTACCAAATTGTGATTGGAATCCGCCGCCTGTTTCTGCTATGGTCTTCCTTCCTTGCGCACGGCCTACGGCCGGCAAAGGTGTGGACGTCCATGGCGCATGAGGGCGCTTTACGAGAAACCGTCCACCGGAGAGAGAGTATACCATGAGTCAGCATTCCAGCCTGAAGGGCAGCAGTAAAATCGCGGCCAAGCGCAACGTTCTGAAGCGTTTCGAGCGCGTCGAACTTCTTAAAAAACGCGGCCAGTGGAAAGAGGGCGATCGCGGCTACAACTTGCGCAAAACCAAGGCCGACGCGTAACGTCGGCCCGCGACGCAGCCCCATGCGTCCCCCACGCCGCACGTCATGCCTCCTTCTGCCAGTTGTGATGGCAGCCATGTGGGGCATGGGCGAAACACGCGTGCGCGTCACAGCCGAGCACACCAATCTGCGGTATCAGAACGCTGACAATGTAGAGATTGCCTGTGTGGTCCCCACCGGGCAGGAACTGCTGGTGCACGGCGATATCGAAGGCAACTGGCTGCCAATCACCCCCCCGGACGATATCCACGTCTGGATCTATGGCGAACTGGTCCGCCGAGGACGCGTCGTTCGCGATCGCGCGCAACTTCGATGCGGACCCGGCTTATCGTTCAAGGTGGTTGGTAGCGCCAATCAGGGCACGGTCGTGGAAACGCGCGGCCGCAGCGGTGACTGGGTGAAGATCAAGCCCCCGGCTGGCTTGGTGGTATGGGTCAGCCGCACAGCGGTGACTGTGCTTCCCACCAACGCCCCATCGGAAATCGCCCCCTTGCCAGCGGACTTGGCAACAGGCCTACTCACGGCCCTGCAAGATCACACCAACCCACCCGCGGCAGCCACGAGTGCCACGAACCTCGTCGCGCCCCCCCGCCTGCCACCTGCCGTTGTTTTCACCACCAACCGCGCGCCGCGGACCGATCTCCCCCGGGCACTAGCAACCCTGCCACTGACCGACTCCCCCTTGCAAGGGCGGCACATGCGCTTTCACGGCACCTTGCGCGCCGCGGTACCCGGTGCCACCGCCGCCCCCGCCCGCTACCGATTGACCAGCGCCGATCGCTCCGGCGGCATCGGTACGCTCTGCCAGGTCGTGGCAAACAGCGACGCCTTCGCCGCCCTCCCCGCCGGCACCGTGATCGTGCTCGAAGGACCGGCCTGGTGGCTCAAGAATGAAGCCAACCCCGTGGTCCTGCTGGAATCCTTTACCGTCAAATAATAACCAACCCGAGCACCGCCATGCAACTACTCCACACCCCCGCTGACATGCAGCAATGGGCCTTGGCGCAGCGCAGCCGCGGCATCCGCCTCGGCTGTGTCCCCACCATGGGGTGCCTGCACGATGGCCACCTGGCCCTCGTCCGCGAGGCCCAAACCCGCGCCGACCAGGTCGTCGTCACCATCTTCGTCAACCCCACTCAGTTCGGCCCCCACGAGGACTTCCACCGCTACCCGCGCCCCTTGGCAGACGACCTCGCGCGCTGTCGGAAGGCAGGCGTGAGCGCCGTATTCCTGCCCCAGCCCGCGCAGATGTACGCCGCCGACCACAGCATCTATGTGGTCGAGGAGCAATTGGGCAACGGCCTCTGCGGCGCGGCACGCCCGGGTCACTTCCGCGGCGTCTGTACCGTGGTGGCCAAACTCTTCAACTTGACGCTGCCCCACGTGGCCATCTTCGGGCAGAAGGATTACCAGCAGGCCGCCATCATCCGCCGCATGGTCCGCGACCTCGACTTCCCCATTGAAGTTGTCGTAGCGCCCATTGTGCGCGAACCGGACGGTCTGGCCCTGAGTTCCCGCAATCGCTACCTCTCGACCGACGAACGCCAGCGCGCCCGCGGACTCAGCCAGGCGCTGCGCCTGGTTCGTGACGCCGGCGAAACCGACGCCGCGGCCGTCTGCCAACGCGTACAGACACTCCTCACGGAGACGTACCAACTGCGTGTGGACTATGTCGCCGCCGTGGATGGCCAGACGCTCCAACCGGTGCCGTCCTTACAGCCTGGCGTGGCCATCATCCTCGCCGCCTTTGCCGGCACCACCCGCCTGATTGACAACACCCTGCTCGGCCATCCGACCGATTCCGCCCAGGGCATCCCCGCCCCCTGACCAACGCGGAGGTTCGGCAACCTTGCTTGACTCCGGCGCGCAGAAGCGTAAAGATATCGCCCCAATGCACGGCACTATCGCGGTGCAACCGAACCGGAGCCGATCACACGCATGAAAACCGTCCTAGGCGCGCTCGTCGCCACGCTGATCCTCACCACCCTTCCCGCCCGTGCGGAAACCACTAAGAAACCGCACGCAAAAGGGGCGCCCAAAGCCGCGGCCACCGCCAGGCCGACTTCCATCCGCGGTGTTCCGGTCATCTCCCGTGATCCCTACCTCGGGCTGATCGCCGTGGATGGCGCCACGGGCAAGGTGCTGATCGAGGATAACGCCGATGCGACCGTCTTCCCCGCCAGCGTCATCAAGCTCATGAACCTGTTCGTGGTCTTGGACCGTGTTACGCAGGGTTCCGTACGCCTGACAGATCCGATTACCGCCAGCGCCGAAGTCACACGCCTAGGGGGGTCGCAAGTCTATTTGAAGGAAGGCGAAGTCTTCACCGTGGAGGATCTGATCTACGCCCTGATGGTGCAATCGGCCAACGACGCCGCCGGCGCGCTCGCCATTCATGTGGCCGGCTCCCAGGCCGCTTTCGTGGAGCTGATGAACCAGAAGGCCCAGGCGCTGGGCATGACGCATACCCGCTTCTACTCCTGCCACGGACTCCCCCCCACGCCGCCGCGTACCGCGCAAGAGATCGATTCGTCCACGCCGCGGGATCTCGCCCTGCTCGGCCGCGCACTGCTCAGTGCTCACCCGGAGGTGATCCAATACACCTCCACCAAGGAGCGCACCTTCCGCACGTCCCCCCCATTCATCATGCGCAACCACAACCACCGCCTGATGGCCGCCTCACCGGGCGTGGATGGCCTGAAGACCGGCTACATTCAAGCCGGCGGTTACTCGAGCATTGTCACGGCTAAACGTAATGACCGCCGGGTGCTTGTGGTGGTCTGCGGTAGCGCGGCCAACCTTGGTAAAGCACGTGACAAAGCCGCGGCCGAAGCGCTCAACCGCGCCTTTGCCGCCCTGCCGCCCGCGCCGCCACCGCCCCCGCCGCCCCCGGCCACCAATCTCACGACGACCGCCGCCCAACCCGATCCCACCACCTACACCCCGGAACCGGCCGCCGCCAAAGTCGGCAGTTCCAACTGGCGTACCGCCGGCTTGGTGTTAGGCATCGTGGCGCTGGGCGGCCTCGCCATGGCAGGCTACTTCACTTGGCGGCGCCGGCAAGCTGACAATGATTTTCTCGATCACGATAGCAAGCATCCCCGCCGCCACCTCCCGCCCCTGCAGCGCTAAGCCCCAAGTGTCCTCGCAGAGACCTCACGCGCGGCCGCATTCTCGCAAGAAACGCTCCATCAACAGAAACTTTGCAAACGGCACGGCAGCGTGCCTCACGCGCGGCCGCGTTTTTGCAAGAAACACGCCCTACTGTAGTCGATGCTCTTGACCTGCCCACCGACCAACGGTTGTCCTTCTACCATGTGCTCTACACATACCGTGCGCCATCGGGGCGCTTACCTATCTGCTGCACGAGTTTCTTAATGTCCTGTACCCGGTCGCGGTCGCACACTAGCGTTACCTGGTCGGTATGTACCACCACGACGTTCTTCACGCCGAAAAGGGCCGTCAGGCGTCCTGTCGAAATCACCACGTTGTCCGTGGCATCCACGGCTTCGCAATCGCCCACTACCACGTTCCCCGCCGCATCGGCGGCGATGTGGTTGGCCACGGCGGCCCAGGTCCCGACGTCGTCCCAGCCAAACGCGCCACGCGCCATGACAATATTGTCCAACTGTTCCATGATGGCAAAGTCCACGGAGATCCTTGGCAGCGGCGGATAGATTGCATCCAGCAACTTGTCAAGCTGCGCCGGCGGCGTGGTCGCCGCTTTTTCGCAAAGTTCCCGCAGGTGGGGTGCGTGCTGCTCAATCGCCCGACGCATGACCGGTACGCGCCAAATGAACATCCCGGCATTCCAGCAGTGGCGACCGCCTTGCAGGTAGGTAGCCGCCACCTCGGCCGTGGGTTTCTCGACAAATCGCAGCGCCTGTTGGAACAGCGTGGCGGTGCCGGTTGCCAGCCCCTCCCCGGCCTCGATATAACCAAACCCGGTGGCTGGAAAGGTTGGCTGCACGCCAATCGTGACGATCGCATCGCGCGCGGCAGCCACACGAATGCTATCCGCCAGGATCTGCCGGAAGGCCACAATATCCGTCATCAACTGATCCGCGGTCAAAATGCAGACAACCCCTTGCGGATCACGCTGCGTCACCAAGGCACAGGCCAAAGCGCAAGCCGCTGCCGTATCGCGCCCCATCGGCTCACCGATGATATTCTCCGCCGGCAGGCTGGTGACCGCCTCACGTGTGACCGCTACCAAATCGCGTGCCGTTATGACCAGGATACGCTCCGGCGGGATCACGCCTGCCAGACGATCCACGGCCTGCGCCAGCAAAGGCTGCCCCCCGAAAAGCGTCAGAAATTGCTTCGGCCGCGACACGGTGCTGAGCGGCCAGAACCGCTCTCCTCGTCCCCCGGCCATAATGACGGCATACGCATGCTCAAGGACCGTTGTCATACTTCTTTCTCCTGTGCATCGAAAATACAACCCAGACCGAACAAGGTGAGCGTGGGATCAATGACAAACGGCATATCCAGTCCCTGGATAGCCCAACGGGCGTACCCGCCGGTGGCGCAGAGGTGCGGGGGGGTGTGCCACGAGCGCCCCAGGTAGTTGACAATTTCACGCACCATGCCGCGGTAGCCGATATGCGCGCCGATGCGCATGGCACCCTTGGTGCTGCGGCCGATGCGCGGGCAGGCGCCGCCCAGTTTCAACCGCGGCAAGAGCGCCGTGCGCTCATACAGATAGTCGGTCATCAGCGGCAACCCTGGCGCGATGACGCCGCCAATATAGCGTCGATCTGCTGTGATGATGTCAAACGTCAGGGCCGTGCCGAAATCCGCTACTACCAGCGGGGCGCCGTAACGCGCCACACCGCCACACGCGTTGGCCAGGCGATCGGGACCGATGGTTTTTGGCCGCGGGTAATCCACTCGCACCGGCATGCGCGTATCCGCGCGCACCACCAGCAGCGGCACGCCAGCCACCTGCCGCACCAACCGCTGCCAGGCGGCGTTGGTTTGTGGCACCACCGACCCCAGCACCGCGCCGTCCACCCGGGCGCCGGCCGCGCGGCGTAGCGCCGCCGCACAGGCCGCCGGTTGCTTACGGATCCCGCCATTGAGATGAGAACTCAGCGAAATCCGCCCGTTCTCGTACCGGGCGATGCCGGTGGAAGTGTTGCCCACGTCAATCACGACACATCGCATGCGTTACTCCACAAATCCTTCGCGTGTTTCCGCTTCAGACTACACGGCCGTCCATTCCAGCGACAAATCCACGGCCGGGGCGGAGTGGGTCAGGCCGCCGACCGAAATGGCATCCACACCCGTGGCGGCCACCTCGCGCACCCGCGCCAGCGTGATCCCGCCGGAGGCTTCGGTCTTGGAGATCCCGTACGCCAGCGCCACGCAGGCGCGCATCTCCTCGCACGACATGTTATCCAGCAGCACCCATTCTGGACGCCCCAGCAGGGCGCTGCGCAACTCGATCAGGTTCTCGACTTCCACTTCCACCGCGAGCGCCGGAAAGCGTTGCCGGGCGGCGGCCACAGCCAGATCGAGCCGGTTCGGATCGCCGTCATGCCAGAGGCGGCGGTGGTTGTCCTTGATCAGCACGCGGTCATACAAGCCGAAGCGGTGGTTGACGCCGCCGCCGCAGAGGACGCTGTACTTTTCAAAGACGCGCAGGCCGGGGGTGGTCTTACGCGTGTCGAGGATACAGGTCGGGAAGCCACGCACGGCCTCGACAAAACGCGCCGTGACCGTGGCGGTGCCGCACATCCGCTGCATAAAGTTCAAGGCGGTGCGCTCGGCCGTCAAAATCCCTGCGGCCAACCCCTCCATGCGCAAAATCTCGCCGCCGGCCGGGACATCCTGTCCATCCGGCACCAGCGTGACACACCGGATGGAAGGATCCACCGCCCGCAGCACCGCCGTCGCGACGTTGACACCGGCCACGCGGCAGGCTGCGCGTGCCAGGATGGCGCCCTGGGCCCGCACGGTGGGGTCCACCAGCGCGAGCGTGGTGGCATCCCCGTCGCCAATATCCTCCCGTAAGGCGGCCTGTACCGCCGCTTGCGCGCGCGGGTCCTGCATGAGATCGGGCAATTGCATACATACTCCTGACGGGCGGCCGCGTGCCGCGGCGCACGGTTCCATGAACGTTACCCGGCGCGCGTCCCGGCGGCGCCGCCGATAGCCTGCGCCACGTAGCTACTAAGCGCCGCGCGGTCGGCCGGAAGTTTATCACAACGGGTGGGAAGTCCCATCAAGGCGTCGAGGATCGGGTGGTGCGCCAAGTCAGCGCCGGTTGCCTGCAGGATCGCATCGCCAAACTTAGCCGGGTGGGCCGTGGCCAGGCAGATCAGGGGGGCCGCGGCATCCTGGTGCGCGGCACCTACGCAGACGCCCACGGCCGTGTGGGGGTCGAGCAGGTAGTGGTGGCGCGTCCAATACTCGCGGATGGTGGCCAGGGTGGCCGCGGCGTCGCCGCGACCAGCTTGGATCAGCGCATCGCCGGCCGGGAGTTCCAGCCGGCCGGTCTGTTGAAAGCGCTGCATCCACTGCACCACCTGACGCGCGCCGCCTTCGGCGCGATAATAGAGATAGCGCTCAAAGTTGCTGGCCACCTGGATATCCATCGATGGGATCAGCGTCGGCACCACGGGTCCGGTGCCATAGACACCCGTCGCAAAAAAGCGCGCCAGAATGTCGTTCTCGTTGGTGGCCAGCACCAGTCGGTCGCACGGCAACCCATACGACAAGCCACATAGCCGGCAAAAATGTCGCCGAAGTTCCCGGTAGGGACGCTAAAGCGCACCCGGGCCGCGCCGGTGCGCTCCATCACCCGAAAGGCGGCGTAGAAGTAATAGGTGATTTGCGCTAGCACCCGG
>CAIOST010000122.1 GCA_903861045.1 uncultured bacterium
CGTTGTATCATTCATGAATGAGCGCCTGTATTGTAATGGTTCAGGGTTCAGGGTTCAGGGTTCAGGGTTCAGGCCAGCTTCGGGCGTAGGTGTTAAGCTAAGCTAAGAGTTTTCAACGCCCAACATCCAACATCCAACGTCCAACTTCCATGGAAATGCAGCCGCAACAGGTCTGTCTCGTATTGGTTGGACGTTGGGCATTGGATGTTGGAATCTGGCATAAACACTACTTATCAACGACATAAATAACTTCATTGCGATTGCTAGCTTAACACCTATGCCCTTCGCCTGACATGTCACCTGACACCTGACACCTGCTCCTGCCCCCTGAACCCTGAAACCTGAACCCTGAAACCTATTAGAGCGCCTTCCTCAGGTATGGCTGCAGCACGGCCTCATCCACGACCTCGGCGCCGGTTTCGGCCTGGATGCGGGCCAGGTCGAGGCCATGTTCCTGTGCCAGGCGGCGCGCACGTGGCGTGGCGCGGATGCGCGTGGCAGGTGGTGGCGGCGTGGCAGGTGGCGTGGCAGGTGGCGGCGTGGTAATGGCAGGTGTCGGTCCGCTGGGCGCGCTGGGCGGGTTGCCGGCGGCGGCACGGTATTTTTCCATTAGCGCCTGGTTCTGCGCGACGGCGCTGTCATCCGTTTCGCCCGGCTCACCGAGCAGCGCGAGGATATAGCCGGAAGGGATGACGCTTTTGGGGGCGGCCAGGATCGCCAGCAGCGTGCCGCTGCCCATGGCTTCCAGGTCGAACGTAGCTTTGTCGGTGGTCAGTTCGGCCACGATCTCGCCCTGCCGGACCGTTTCGCCGGGGGCTTTGCGCCAGGCGGTGATGGTGACATCCAGGATGTTGGCGTCCAGATGAGGTACAGTCAGGCGTGTGATCATAGGCTAGAAATCCTTGTCCTCGACGGGGAAAGTCAACGGCAGGTTATCCGGCACCGGGTTGGTGGTGGGGGGGAGCGGGAAGAGATAGGCGGGGGTCAAGTTGCCGGCGCGATCCGCCACGCGCAGTTTCAGCCAGGGGGGGTGACTGGCCGGCAGGGTAAGGACGGCCGGGCGTATGGCGGTGTTCGTGGAGGAACCGTGGTCCTGCCAGGTGATCCCTGCCACGCCGCTGGCATCATAGGCCTTGCAGTTGATCACGTCGTTGGTCTTCCAGGGCGCGACGATGGCCATGCTGCGGAGCTGGAAGGTGAAGTTGGTGCGGGGCGGAAAGACGAGGGTGAGTTCTTGCAGGGGGCAGGCGTTGGTCAGGCGGAACTGGTCGCGCAGCAGGTCGCGGACGTTGACCAGGATCTCGTTCCACTGGCCGGGCCGCCAGTCCATGCGGCCCACCACAAACCGCTGCACATTGGTGTCCATCAGGTTGCAAACAAGGACATCCCCGGTTTTGGGCTTATTGGCGTAGGCGGGGAGCGCGGCGGCGGGGCGCAGTTGCAGGTCAAAGGGTGCCTGTGGACCATCCCGTTCGGCGGTGGTGCGCAGGTTGATGGCCAGCCAGGGGAAGGTTTCCGGCTGCCACGCGCCGCGGTAGACCAGCGAGGCCAGCTCGCCGGTTGGGCAGAGGAAGGACTGCACATAAAACCCCTCTTCCACGATCGGCGCGACGGGCGCGAAGCCTGTCATTTTCTGGAAGAAGTTCTGTTTGGCGCGGAGCTGTGGTTGTAAGGCGAGGAAGTTGGCGGGGGTCTGCAGGGGGAGCACGGTGGGCGGCTGCCGGTCGGCGGCAAAGTCGAGTGGAATGGGGATGGTGCACGGGGGGGCCATGTTGCTGGCGCCGTCCTGGATGCCAGCGAGTGTCAGCGCCAGCAGCGTGCCGTTGGTGCTGGCGTTAAGCGGTTTGCGCAACAGCCACGGCCAGTCCAGCTCGAGCGTCCATGTGCCATTGCTGTGGATGGCCTGGCCGTTGTCGCTGGCGAGGTTGAGGGGCTGGTCCTGGAATTTCAGCGTCAGGTTACGGCTGATGACCGGTGCCGGGGTGCCGGTCATGGTGATGGTAAGGCAGGTGCCGTTGTAGCGGTCGGGTGTGTCGCAGATCGTGGCGCTGACCTGCGGCGACTGGCGCACCAGCAGGAAGGGGATGTCGTACACGCCGGACCAGATGCCGTGGATCTGGCGCGCCTGCAGGCAGAGGTGGTGGATGCCGTCCGGCAGGGGGGTCACGTCCGGTGTGACGAGTTGCTGGTTGGTGATGCTCTGCCAGGAGGCGGCGGGGGTGCCGGTTTCTGCGCGGACGCTCCAGGGTTCGGCCCCGGCGGCCAGCGCGTAGCGGACCTCCGCCAGTTCCGGGGTGGTGGTGAATTGCGGGCGGAAGGTGAGGGGCTGGCCGGGGCCCACGACCGGCCCGCTAGCGATATCATCCAGCGCGATGTCGCTATACCGGCCGGTCTGGTCCGCGCGACCGCGCGAGCCCATGCTCAGTTCGCGGGGCTGGAGGGCGAAGCCGCCGCGCAACGGTATGCTGCACATCATGGCCTGCCCAGGCGCACCGAGCCAGGTGTGCCAGGCCCGGTCGAGGAGCGCAGTCGTGCCGCCGATCGCGGCCGGCATGCCGAAATTCTCGGAGAAGGCGAAATGAGAGCGACCGGATGTCAGGGAGGTCTGGGCCAGGCGGTCGGCGCGGTAGCGGAACTGGAGCAGCGGCGTGGTTTCGAGGTCGTAGCGGAAGAGCAGGGGGCCATTGAGGCGATTGTTTGGCAGGCCATTGTTCTGGAAGCGGAGATAGGCACCCTGTTGCGGGTCAGGGGTGACGAGGGACGCTGGGTCGGCGCGGCCGCTGAGCGAGTAGTCCTCGAAGGTCTGGATGCCGCCATTGGGTAGTTCACAGGTGAGCAGGAGCGGTGGTTGGCTGGTGTTCGCCTGAGACAGGGGGAGGCGCTGCTGGAAGGTACGGCCGTTGGCGAGTTCGAGCCGCAGGATGCCATTACTCGCGGTTGGCGGGGGGATGGGACGCGGCAGGAGCACCAGATAGTCATTACCCGCTGGCACGCCCCGGACGGGGCTTTCATCCAGCAGGGCGAGCCGCGCCGGGAGCAAGGGGTTGGGCCAGGGCGTGGTGGCAGTAATACGCAGCGTATCCGGCCGGAGTGGGTCGGGCAAAGCGACCAGCCCGAGGTCCGTCTCGGTGCGCGTCACCCACTCCACGGTGGGTTGCCGCGCATCCAGCGTAGCAGGCAGGCGCAAGGCTTGGCGCTGTCCGGTTGGGCGTTGGGCGACCTGTGCGGCGATGGCCACTAGGCTGGTCTGGCGTTGGGCGCTCTGTGTGGCGACGGCTACCAGGCTGGTCTGGACCAGCTCAGGGCTTGTGAGCGTTGGCGGTTGGGCCAGGATCTCGCGGAAGTTGCGGATGGCGTACCACGCGCCGGGCGGGTTGCCGTCCAACCCTTGCTGGATATCGCTGGGTTGCAGGTTGCCGAACCCGTCCAAGCGCACATGGCTACCAGGCTGTCTGGCCTCCACCGGCAGCCATACATCCACCGGAGTCCAGACCAGTTGGTCGAGGGTGGCGTCCGCTGCCGAGGCTGGCGGGGGTTGCGCCAGGCGGCCGGCGATGCGGCGTTCCCCGCGCGGATCGTCGGAACCGCAGAGCACGAAAGAATAAACGGCGCAAGCATCCGCCAGTTGCGCGGCCTTGGCTTGGTTGGTGGCACCGGCCGAGAACTCAAAATTGAAACGGGCGGCCGGGTGACGCGCCACCTCGAAGTGCCACCCTAGCAGTTGTGCGGAGGGGATGATGGGGAGGCGCGGAGCCACGAGGAACGTGCCGCCCCCCTCCAAAGCCGTGACGTGCATGACGGGCGACGCCTCCCGCCCTGCCAGAAAGCGCACCAGCGGCTGACTGACCGGGTCGGCGTCCTGCCAGATGGCTGGCGCCAGTTGCTCCACCGGCCGGCCATGGATGCGCAGGTCAGGGTAATCGACTTGGCTCGTGACGGTGCGGGTGGCAGGTGTAGCGTTGGGCACGCGCCAGAAACGGAAGGGGCGCGGTCGGACCGCTTCGGCGGCGATGCGTACGCGCGCCACCATGATCGAATTTCGATAGGTCCAGATCCCCAGCGCGCCGCCCTCCAGGGGTGCGGGATCCTGCCAGGAGAGGACCGGTTCATTATCAAACAGGTAGCTGAGCT
The DNA here is from genome assembly GCA_903861045.1 of uncultured bacterium. Classification (GTDB taxonomy): domain Bacteria; phylum Verrucomicrobiota; class Kiritimatiellia; order RFP12; family CAIWXQ01; genus CAIWXQ01. The sequence goes on from CAIOST010000122.1 coordinate 4,132, forward strand.
GGTCGCCCACGCGCCGGAAGCGCATGCCGTACCAGGCGCCATGCACCGGTCGGTTGGCCGAGGTCACCAGCGGTTCATACCCGCGCCGCAGATTCCCTTCGCGTACGCGCGGGGCGGTGTAGGCCGAGGAGCTGGCCACCTGCCGACCCTGCCGGAAGAGGCGTGTGTCGCGCTGCGACCAGTCCGGATCCCATCCGGCCAACGTCACGCTGTAGCCATCGCTGGGGAAATTGCTGCGGCTGTGGACCGTGAGGTTGTAGTCGCCGGGGCGGTCATACCATCCCATGCGTGTGCCGGCAAAGAAATCCACGCAAAAATCGCCGGAGAGTTCCATTTTGGACCAGAGGCCGGCGAAGGAAGTGGCGTTTTCCCCATTCATGTGCGACCAGGTTGGTTCGCATTGGAAGCGGTTGACCACCTCCCAGGTGCCGCCATTGATGGTCCAAGCAAAGAGCGACTCGTTGAACAGGGTGTCGAAGACATTCTCCCGCTGCAGGAGCGTCTGGCGCAACTGGTCCGGGCCGAGCCCCTCGATGCGTGCCCGGCGGGCCCGGCGCAGCGGGGGGAGATGACAGCGCCCCAGGATATTGGTCACGCAGGAGATCCAGAGCACGTCATCCTCGACATTCACCGTATAGATGCGCGCCGCCCCCACATTCTCCATGTATTGCGTCGGCAGGCTCTCCGTGGGAATCGCGAAGGCGCTATTCGTCCCCGTGGCCGGTGTAAAGGCTGACAGGGTGCCATTGCGGATGGTGATGGTACACTGCCCATTGGTTTCCCCTTCCGGGATGGCCAGGTGCAGCACAGAGCCTTCGACCACCGGCAGGTGCAGCTTGGCACGGCCGAAAATGTCGCTGCGCAGCCAGGTCAGACCATCGCGCATGGTGATCCACTGCCCTTCCGGCGCGGCCCAGTGGCGCATGAACGGGTCATTGACATAGGCCGGGTTTTTCTCGAAGCGGTCGGTGTAGAGCGGAACGTGGCTGACATAGCGCGGCAGCGACAGGCGCACCTCGCCGCCCCGCTCCAGGCGGATGCCGCCGGCGCCCACGACCGGTTCGTCCGGACGTGCTACCACCACCAGGCGGCCGTTGACTAGACCGCGCAATTCATCCGGCCGCAGCGCATCCAGCGTCAGCCGCACCGGACCAGACGTGGCCGTGCCCAGGTCTGCGCAGTCCAACAGGATGTTGGTGGTGGGTTCGATCCGCGTCAGGCTGGCCAGCCGGCGGTTGCCGGCTTGCCAGCAAGTGAACTGATAATAGGGCTGGCCAGGTCCCTGCCAGCCGGCCAGCAGGCTGTAGCTGGCCTGCCACGGTTGCTGCGGCAGAAAACAGCACTCCAACTGATGCGCGGCGTCGTCAGTCGCGCCAAAGATCCACTGGCGGGGGGCGTGTTCGTCGGGCGAGCGGAAGGCTACGGCTGCTGGTGCGCCGCCGGCTGGCGCGAGTGGCGCACTCGCTGGAAGGCGGAACGTGCCGGTACGTTGCAACGTCTGGAAGCACAGCTCCGCCGGGGTCTCGAACGGATAATCTTCATGGGAGGTGACGGCGACATCATCAAACCGGGTCTCTTGTGGGGTGTCGGCAATCAGGCCGAAGCGTCCGCCGGACGGGAGAGGCAACTGCTGCCGCAGGATCTCGATGTTATCCGCGAGGCAGACGAGGCGGTCATCGAAGAGTTGCACTTCCATCAGGGTCCACTGTCCAGCTAGCAGCTCGGTGGCGACCGTGGTCAGCAGTTGCCGTGGCGTATGGGTGGCTGTATGGCCGCGCCAGAGCTGGAAGACGAGCCGCTCGGTGGCGGGGTCGGTGTAGGTGGTGAAGCCGTGGCAGGCGCCGGTGTCGGTCACCAGGAAGAGCAGGCCATTGGTGCCGCCGTTATGCTGTACGGCGGCACGAAACCGGTAGCGGTGGCGGAACGACTCACCCGCCAAGACCACGCCGTGCCCTTGGAGACTGTAGAAGTTGGGGCTGCGTTCCGGGGTGGGCTGGCGCCCGAGCTTGCGTCCGGCCAAGGCGCCGCTCACGCCGCCGGTTACACTGTGCAACTGCCAATCACCGTGGAGGCGTTCCCAAGTATCCGGAAACTGATTGGTGGTGGTCTTGGGGATGAGGAAGGTGTCGTCAAACCGGAACGGGGCCAGGCGCTGGACATATTCATCGCGGAGGCCGTCCGGCGGCAGCAGGTCGGCGGGGTGGCGGATGGTGACGATGGCATTGGTCCACGGTTCCTGGAAACGCGCCACGGGTTGATCGGCCACATAGAGCAGCCAGGCCTGCGACTGCCGCCGCAGGGACAAGGTGACGACAGGGGTGGCAGGTGTAGGCACCGGCCACTTCTGGAGCAAGTTGTCGAAGCCGTTTGGCAACCGTGGCGCACGACTGCCGGTGATCGCTGGTGGACGCCCCGGCTGCAGCAGAAAATCCAGGGTGTCCCGCTGGCCGGCATCAATCTGCACCGGGATGCCGCTGGTCGTCCAGGTACAGTTCCAGGACGCCAGGGCCTGGCGGTCCGGGATGACAAGGCGATTGGTCCACACCCCGGCAGACGCCGTGCCGAGGGTGAGCAACCAGGTTAGGCCATAAAGCAGGTGTCGGTTCATAAGCAGCAACGGTGCAGCAAGAATCCAAGGACAAGGGGATATCATGCGGCATTATGGATAAAGAGGAAAGGCGGAAACCGGGGCCCCAAACTGCGAGAGTTCAGCGCGAGGGTCGAAGGACTGCCTCATTTGAGGCGGATAAACCACGTCGAATGCACGAACTGACCCGAAAGAAGGCGCATCGATCGACAATCGGAGGCCCGAGAAGTCCGGCAAGGCTCTA
>CAIOST010000123.1 GCA_903861045.1 uncultured bacterium
CCCCCCCCCACAAACCCGGAAGCGCCTTTCTTGGCTAAGGGGGATTGGGCACAACCCGCGCCATCGGTTGGGCCTGGGGATGTCGGGGCGGATTCTGCGCCATCGGCCGTGCCTGGTAATGGCTGGACGGATCCGACGGCACATGTAGCGGAGCAAGTGCTCAAGCCCCTCCCAGTCGAAAGCCGGAAGGGCCGTGCCGGCGTGCAGGCCGAAGCCATCCACTTCCGCGCAGGGGGGCTGATGGTGAGGTTCACTCCCAGGCGCCTGGCCGCAGCCCCTCGCGCATCAGCCATTCGTGCGAACCGCAGGCTTCGGGGGAGGCCTCCAAACTGGTCGGTTGGCGCTGTTCGTACGTGCCGTCGGCTTTCATTTCCCAGACGCTGCGCCGATCGGTGAGATGGATCTCTAGCAGGCGCCACAATTCGGCGCGCGCCAGGCGATCCTCGACCGGCGCGATCGCTTCGATGCGCCCTTCGAGGTTGCGATACATCCAGTCGGCGGAACCGATGAAAAAGTCGCCGTCGCGTGGGTCCTCGGCCCCGTTGCGGAAGTGGAAGATGCGCGAGTGCTCCAGAAAGCGCCCGATCACGGAAAGCACGGTAATCTGGTCACTCAACCCCGGCACGCGGGGGCGCAAGGTACAGAATCCGCGTACAATCAGGTCCACCCGCACACCCGCTTGGCTGGCCGCATAGAGCGCCTCGCAGATGTCCCGGTCTTCCAGTTGGTTCATCTTAGCCAGAATGTGCGCGGGCCGACCGGCGTGCTGATGCTCGCTCTCGCGGCGGATCAACTCTAGAAACCGCCGCTTCATGTTGGCCGGCGCCACCAGCAGGTGCCGGTACTCGCGCTGGATGAAGTGGCCCGTAAGGGAATTGAAAAGGTCTACGAGGTCCGCCGTCAACTCGGGGCGGCAGGTCAGGAGGCTGGTATCCACGTAAAGACGGGCCGTCTGGTGGTGGTAGTTGCCGGTGCCGATATGCCCGTAGCAACGGAGTTCGCCCTGCTCGCGCCGCACAACCAGCGTGGTCTTGGTATGGGTCTTGAGCCCTTCCACCCCGTATACGACATGCACGCCCGCCCGCTCCATCTGCTGCGCCAGGATGATGTTGTCGTACTCGTCAAAGCGCGCCTTGATCTCCACCAGGCAAGCCACCTGCTTGCCACGCTCAGCGGCGCGGATCAACAGCGGCACGAACGGACTATTTTGGCCTGTGCGATACAGCGTCATCTTGATGGCCAGCACCTCGGGATCCTCGACGGCGTCACGCACCAGGCGTAGTACGGACTCGTCAAACGACTCGTAGGGGTGATGTACGAGCATATCGCCGGCTTGGAGCACGTCAAAGATCTGCGACTCCTCGCCGCGCAGGCGGCGCGGCGTGACGGGCGTCCATGGTGCGTATTTTAACGCGGGCAATGGCAGGGCGGCGATCACCCGCAGCGTCCGGTATTCCAGCAAGCCCGGCAGCTCGTACGTATCTTCTTTGCCCAGTTGGAGCGCGTCCATCAGGATTTTACGGGTGACATGATCGGCCTTGGGCGGTGTTTCCAACCGCAGAACGCATTCTACGCGGCGTTGCCGCACTTGTTCCTCGACGGCTTGCAGCAGGTCCTGGACATCATCCAGGTCACTATCGACCTCCGCGTTACGCGTAATCCGGAACGGCAGGATGTTGCTGATCCGCATGCGCGGGAACAGGCGGTCGAGGTGATGGGCCACCAGATCCACGAGTGATACGAACCGGTAGGTACCGTGCGTAGCGGTAGCATCGAGTTGGACCCATTGCGGCAGCGTATCGGGAATCTTGATCCGGGCGAAAGCGGTGACGCCATCCACGGGGTCGGTGACCGTCAGGCCCAGCGAAAGCGATAAATTGGAAATAAATGGGAACGGGTGTCCCATGTCCACGCAGAGCGGGGTCAGTACCGGAAAGACGGACTTCTCGAAGCGTCCGGTGGCTTGTTGGCGCTCGGCTTCCGAGAGGTCTTTCCAGCCGAGCAGATGGATCCCCTTGGCCGCTAGGGCCGGCTTAATGGCCGTATGATAGGCCGAGGCCTGCAGGTGCAGCAATTCCTGAATGCGCTTATGGATGACGTGCAGGAGGCTTTCATCCGTGTAAGCCCCCTCTTCGCGCGTGGTGGAAATCCCCGCATGAATGCGTTCCCGCAAACCATAGACCCGCTTCATCACGAACTCGTCGAGGTTGGAAGTGAAGATCGCCAGGAAATTCACGCGCTCCAGCAGTGGCGTGCGATCGTCGAGCGCCTCGCGCAGTACCCGGCGATTAAACTCCAGCCAGTTCAGGTCACGGTCGAGGTACCGGCTGTTGGCGGACGGCGCCTTGCGGCGCCGTCCGGTGCTCGGTTTTTCGGCAGAGGTCATGTTAGGCTTCCTTCCAATCTCCCAGGCAAGTGCCCACCAGCCGTGCGGCCACCACCTGTGGGTGGTCGGGTGGCACGAGTTTGACCAGCCCCGCCACGCTTTCCAGCGGGACCGGGACGCAGGCATCACCGCGCACCGCGACCATGACGTTGTATTTTCCTTCGGACAACAATTGGCCGGCCTGCGTACCGAGCCGGGTGCATAAGAGCCGGTCCGTCGCGGAGGGTGACCCGCCACGCTGGACGTGCCCTAGCGAGGTCACCCGCGCTTCGAGGCCTGTCAATTGCTGGAGCTGCCGGGCCATGCGGCTGGCCATGGCTTCCTGCACGAGATGCATGCCGTTGCTCTCCACGCGGGGGGGCGCCGCCTTGTCCTTCTTCTTGCCGGCTTTACGATCCTTAGCCAGACGTTGGGCTTCGGCGATGGATATGGCACCTTCAGCGATGGCCACGATCGAAAAGCGTTTGCCGTGCCGGCGCCGATTGCGCAGATGGGCGGCAACGGCCTCCAGGTCGTAGGGAATCTCGGGGATCAGAATCACATCCGCGCCCCCGGCAATGCCCGCGCCCAAGGCCAACCAGCCGGCGGTATGGCCCATGATTTCGCAAACGATCACGCGGTGATGGCTGGTGGCCGTGGTGTGCAGCCGGTCGATGGCCTCGGTGGCAATGCCCAGCGCCGTGTCATAGCCAAAGGAAACGTCGGTCATAACCACGTCGTTGTCGATCGTCTTGGGGAGTGTCAGGACGTTGAGGCCGCCGACCTGGTGCAAGTGTAGCGCGTTCTTCTGCGTGCCGCCGCCCCCAAGGCAGACGAGGCAATCCAATTGCAGGCGCCGGGCATTGGCGACGGCGACGCCGGTCAGGTCCATAACTTTGTCGCCCATTTTCATCTTGTGGGGCTTGTCGCGGCTGGAGCCCAGAAAGGTGCCACCCAGGGTCAGGATGCCGCTGACGTGAATGTCCTCAATGGGATGCGTGCGGTTTTCCACCAACCCGCGGAACCCGTCGAGGATGCCGGTGACGCGCATGCCATGGTGCAAGGCCGCCTTGGCCACGCCCCGAATAGCCGCGTTCAACCCTGGGCAATCTCCCCCTGCGGTGAGAATTCCAATGCAGCGCGTTTTTGCTTTTTTACCCATGATCATGTTTCCTTCCATGCAGGCCGCTCCGAACACATCGCAACACCTTGTTGGCGTGATTCAGCCCGCAGGGAGCAGTCTAGCAGGTCTTGAACGCCGTCGCCATACGCGGCAAACTCACCGTGGCAATTCTAATTATGAGCACCTCGGTACCGTCGAAATCGAAATCGCTATCTGGGTCGAAATCCAGGAATTCTTGGCGATTTCGGTCCCGATCCCGATTTCGATCCCGATAACTGCCGCCATAATTAGAATTGCTGGACTCACCGTGGCAGCCTGCCCCATGGACGCGCGCATGGTGAGTAAGGCCCAGATCGCAGCCGTACCCAAAATGAGCGTGATCCCTACGAGTAGACCAAAACCCAGTGGTGCTCGCAAAGCTAACTTCATGGCTGCATATTCTAGTATAACCACGCTGACTGGGTTGTTAGTTTTGTGTTAGATCTTCCGATTGCGACGAAGCGTAGACGACCACGCGTGGGACGAAGAGAGCGATGAAGTGGGGCGTGGCATGGATAGGAGCAGCCGGCATGGGAGCCTCTTTTAGCTACGGATGACGCGGATCTCGTTTGGTTTAGCCAAACCAAGAACTAACTTGCCGCTAGCTACCGCGTAACACCGCACCGGTATCTTCGGCCTCGTACACATCGAAGACCTACCGCCTGGATTTGGCCGCTGATGGTATCGAGATGGTAGGCCAGCACCGCCAGATCCTGCTTACGGCGGTCAGGCGCATGGCAAATGATTTATGCGGCACGTTAGTAGCCTTAGTTTGCGGGGCGAACGCGTTTCTCGCCCGGCCGAGTGGCCGGGTGCCGCACCATAGAGATGCTCGGCGGTCGTGTCAATGCAGGTGAAGACACCAGCGTAGCTTGTCCTTTGCCGGGCAAGCGTAAGAAAGTACCGGCAGTTGCTCGACATGTGGCCCGCATCTTCCAGCGCTGCGCAGGCCCCGCTGCACGCGGCCGAGGCCGCCGTGGTGTCTGCCCATCTGCCGCGTCATTGCCGGACAATCTGGCTTTCGGACGTGCATCTCGGCTGGCGCGCCAGCGAGGCTGAACGGTTGCTGGACTTTCTCAAAAACCACGATGCCGACAACTGGTACTTGGTCGGGGACATGGTCGACGGCTGGGCGCTCAAGCGCTCCTGGTACTGGCCTCAAGTGCACAACGATATCGTCCAGAAGTTGCTGCGCAAGGTCCGCAAGGGGGCCCGCGTGGTTTGCATCCCTGGGAATCACGATGAATTCCTGCGAAACTTTGCGAGCCATGAGTTTGGCGGCATCACAATCCAGACCGAAGTCTATCACACCACGGCCACCGGCCGACGGCTGTGGGTGCTGCACGGCGATGAATTTGACAGTGTCATTCATTTTGCCCCCTGGCTGACATCCATTGGCAATAATGGCTACGACGCGATGATTCTGGTGGGACGCCAAATCAATCGCTTGCGGCGCTGGTGCGGCGCACGGGAATGGTCGCTCTCGGCCTTTGTCAAGGGGAGCGTTAAGGACATTGTTCGGTTTGTTTCTGACTATGAGCGCGCGCTCGTCCGCGAAGCGCGGCGACGCGGGGTTGACGGCGTGGTTTGCGGTCATATCCACAAAGCGGAAATGCGCTGTGTCGATGGCATTGATTACTACAATACGGGGGATTGGGTGGAGAATTGCACGGCCCTCGTTGAGCACGATAACGGGCGGATGGAGATCGTGCGCTGGCCCGTCGTGCCGAATGAAAGGAAGAACGTATGAATGGCAGACGGTGGCAGGTGGAGACGCTCGCGCGCGCCACAGCCTTACTGGCCTGGATCGCGATGCTGGCCATACTCTTTGCGCAGGCCGAGATCCAGATCGAAGGGGCGCGCGGGTGGGCCGCGGGCTTGCCAACCTGGCGCATCGTGGGCCACCCTGTCTTGAGCGCGCTATTCGGGGGGCGCGAGGTCACCGGTTACCACGTGTTTGTCTTCAGTTTCATGGCGGCCGTGTTCCACCTGCCGCTGTTTCTCACCTTGCGCTGGTCGTGGCGCCTGGAAGCGCGCGTACTCGGCTGCCTGGCCTTGTTCTGGATCATCGAAGACGCCCTCTGGTTTGCCCTGAATCCCGCGTACGGGCTGCCGCGGCTCACGCCGGCCCAGGCGCCCTGGCATCCGCACTGGTGGCTGGGGGTGCCGGTGGACTATCTCGTAGGCGTGACGGCCGGCAGTGGACTGCTGGGATGGTCCTTCGCGGCCCGTCAGGCGCCGGCGCGACAGGAACCCTCGTGAAGATCCTGATCCTCCACGCCTCCGCCGGCAGCGGGCACCAGCGCGCTGCCGAGGCCTTGCGTGAGGCCGCGCGCGGTTGCGGCGATACGGTGGTGGTTCGCGATATCCTTAAGTTTATGCCGGAGCTTTTCCGCCGTACTTACGCCAGTGGTTACCTGAACCTTGTGCGGGCTGCGCCTGAGCTGTGGGGCTACCTGTACGGACTCTCCGACCGCACGTCGCATAGTCCGGTCGCAAGCCGGGTGCGCGCGGGCCTCCAGAAGCTCAATGCGGCCTCCTTCTACCGGTTTCTGTGCGACGAAGCACCGGATGCCGTGCTCTGCACGCACTTCTTGCCGCTGGAACTAATCGTCAGCATGCGCCCGCGTACGCGCGCCGCATTGCCGCTCTTCGGCGTGGTGACCGATTACGCCGTGCACGCACTTTGGTATGGCGTGGGGGTGGACGCGTATTATGTGGCAACCGCTGAGGCACGCTGCCAGCTCTGTCGTAAGGGACAACCGGAGGACCAGGTGCGCCTCACGGGCATTCCGGTGCACGCCGCGTTCGCTCGGCGGTGCACGCCGAGCGAGGGGCGCCGAATTCTCGGGTTACGGCCTGACCTGCCCATGACGCTGGTATTGAGTGGTGGTTACGGTGTCGGGCCAACCGTGGCATTGCTCCAGGCCTGTGCCATGGATCCGCCACCTTGTCAATTCGTGGTCGTCACCGGGCACAACGCAAAATTGCAACAAGCGGCACGCGCGGCCGTGGTCGGGACGCGCCTGAGCGCCGCGATACACGGATTCGTGCAGAACATCGATGAATTCATGGACGCCGCCGACCTGGTGATCAGCAAGCCGGGCGGTCTCACCACCGCCGAAACGCTGGCAAAAGGGCGGCCGATGCTGATCGTGGACCCGATCCCGGGCCAGGAGCAGCGCAACGCGGAATGGCTGCTGGAAAACGGGGCGGCCCTGCGCCTGCACGAAGTGGCCGATGCGCCTTGGAAACTCCGGGCGCTGCTGGGCGAGGCCACACAGCTCCATGTGCTGTCGCAGCGTGCGGCGGCCCTCGGCCGGCCCGGCGCGGCGTGTGACATTCTCGCGGATGTTCACGCCCGCGTCGGACTTTGAGGGGTTCAAAACGGGGCAAAGCGCTCACAATCTTCTGATGAATAGCTAGTCTGACTGGTGGGCAAACTCCGAGCACGGGGGTAAATTCAACCGCAACGCGGCGGGCCCGATCCTCGCGGGCGGTTACGACACGCAGGCGTACGCGCAGTACCTGGACACGACCGGTGTGACGTTCCTGGGCGATTCCGCGGGCGTGAGCAGCGGGCACACAAACTACTGGCTGGCGACCGCTACGATTGGTGATGGCGCACTCCTGCCCGTTACCGGGTGGCAGTCCGCCCGGTCGCCTGCCTATTGAATGGCTCACTAGCATCCCATAGGCTTCCCCGCGGGCATGCTAAAAAAAGCTGACTGGGTGGTCGATCGCCTGTAGCCTACAGGCGTATGAAAACAACCAAACAAACGGGACGCGACCAAACGCCTCGCTGCCAACCACCCCAGCCAGCGAGAAGCAAGCAAACCGTTTTTTATCAAATGGGCAACCTGATTCCGACGCACATGATTCCGGCGTTAGCACGGGAACACAAGATTGATTCGCGCGGCTTCAATGCCAATGGTCATGTCCTGGGATTGATCTTCAGTCATGCCTCGAACGCCTTAAGCCTAAACGACATTTGTGATTCGTTATCGCTGCATGCCGCAGAGTTCTTCCGTGTTCGCGGTTCAACACCACCAAAGCGTAATACGTTCTCGAACGCCAACCGCACACGTGATCCAGCAATGGCCGAGGCGTTGTATTGGCACATGCTTGCGCACCTGCA
>CAIOST010000124.1 GCA_903861045.1 uncultured bacterium
CCTACCACCAAGCACCTAACACCTAACACCTAGCACCTAACACCTAACACCTAACACCTTCTTTCCTCCCTCCCCCCTGAACCCCAAACCCTGAACCCTGACCCCTGACCCCTACACCAATGCCCATCAGCACACAGGAATTAATGAAGCAGGTTGGTCGGATCAAACTCCTGACCAACCGGCTGATTGATGATCGCCTCTCCGGCGACTATCACTCGGTCTTCAAGGGGCATGGGATTGAGTTTGATGAGGTGCGGCCGTATATCCCCGGTGACGATATCCGTAGCATCGACTGGAATGTCACGGCCCGTACCGGCCATCCGCACATCAAGCGCTTTGCCGAGGAGCGTGAGCTGACCATCCAGTTTCTGATTGATGTCTCCGGCTCCCAGGTATTCGGCTCCGGCACCCGCCCCAAGTCCGAACTGGCCGCCGAGATTGCCTGCCTGCTCTCGCTTACCGCGCTACGTAACCAGGACAAGATCGGGCTCATTCTCTTCAGCGACCGCATCGTCAAGTCGATCCCGCCGCGCAAGGGACGCACAGCCGTCATGCGGCTGGTGCGCGAGATCCTCGCCGCCGAGGAGACGCGCCATGGTACGGATATCGGCGCGGCGCTGCGCTTCCTCAGCAACATCCAGAAACGCAAGGCGATCGTGTTCCTGATCTCCGACTATCAGGACCAGGGGTACGAGAAGGAGCTGCGCGTAGCGGCCCGGCGGCATGACCTCATCTCCTGCGTGATCGGCGATCCGCGCGAACAGGCGTTGCCGGACATCGGCCTCGTGGAGCTGCAAGACCCCGAGACGGGCGAACTGTTACTGGTAGACACCAGTTCCCGCCGCGTGCGCGACACATTTGCGCAAAACGCCGCGCGCGACCGGGCCGAGTTACAAAGTACCCTGCGCCGCTGCGGCCTCGATACGCTGGAAATATCCACGGACCGGCCTTACATCGACGACGTCCGCCGCCTCTTCAAACGCCGCCAACTGCGCGGCGGGAGGCGCGCATGAACCGCCTCGCCGCCCTCCTGCTCGCACTTTGGATCCTCCCCGGCAGCCTGCTAGCGAAACCCGCGGCCGCGCCAGCCTCCTTTACAGTGGATCTCTCGCAAGGTAACGTAACCATCGAGCTGCGCGCGGAACCCGCGCAGGTCCCCATCGACCGCGACCTGTTCGTCACGCTGCGCATCACATCACCCGATTATCTCAAGGTAACCGTACCGGACCTGCGGGAGCGCTTTAGCGGCTTCAAGGTGGCGGACGGCTTCACCCGCGACCCCGTCACTGCCGCCGGCACCACCCGCTTGGAACAACGCTGGCGTCTGGTGCCGAATCTGCTGCGCACCTATCGTCTGGCGCCGTTCGCCGTGCAGGTGGATGACACGCGCATGCGGCCGGCTAACACCACCTGGCTGGCCACGCGCCCCGTGGTCTTTCCCGCCGTGCCGTCGCCAGCCGCAACAGTCTCCGGCGTGCCGGAAGTCACCGCGCGCCCCTTCTGGATCCCCTTCACTCCGCGCGCCGTATTTGGGTTGTTGGCGCTGGTGATCCTCGTGATTCTCGGTGGTGTGCTGCTATGCCGCGGGGTCCAACTGCTCCAGCGCAATATTCACGAACGCCGCCTGAGCCCGCAGGAGCGTGCCTTTGCCGAGCTCGATCGGCTGCTGCGCCGTAATCTCGTGGGCCAGCGGATGTACAAGGATTTCTACATTGAACTTACTATGGTGGTACGTCGTTATATTGAACGGGCCCACCGCATTCAGGCCCCGGAACAGACCACCCAGGAGTTCCTTGCCGCCGCCGCCAAGCACCCGCACTTCCGCACCGCCGCGCTAGCGCAACTCAAGGAGTTTTTGGAATCCGCCGACCTGATCAAGTTTGCCGGTCAGGAAGCCACGCCACAGATGGCCGAAGAGGCCGTTAGCGGCGCCAAGTCGTATGTGGCGCAGGATGCCGTAACCAGCGCCAAACCTGAAACGCCCACCGCCTAAACCGCCATGTTCCGTTTTGCCACACCACTCGCCTTCCTGCTGCTCGTGCCTTGGGCACTGGCGGCTTGGCGCCTCTTCCGGCGCGGCGCGCCCGCCGCCATCCTGTTCGCGCCCATGCACCGCCTGCCGGCGCGTGCGGCTGGCTGGCGCGTGGCCCTGGCACGGCTGGCACCCTCGCTCTTCCTGGCCGGCACCCTACTGCTGATCATCGCCGCCGCCCGCCCCCAGACCCACCTCTCCCGCACGCAACGCAACATTCGCGCCATCGCCATCGAGATGGTCGTGGACGTCTCCGGCTCCATGCAGGCCCTCGATCTGTCTGAAAAGAGCGCCGTGGGGTATAACTACAAGACGCGTTTGGACGTGGTCAAGGAGGCCTTCGCCGCCTTCATTCAGCAGCGCCCCGACGACCTCATCGGTCTCGTCACTTTTGGCGGTTATGCCGCTACGCGCTGCCCGCTGACGGCTGATCATGAGGCGCTGTTGCATGTCTTGAAAGGCGTCGAGATCCCCCGCGAGCGCACCGACAGCCAGGGACGGCCCGTGGATCAGGAGGAGATGCTCACCGCCGTGGGTGATGCGCTAGCCACCGCCGTGGCACGTGTAGCCAATGCCGAGCCCAAGACCCGCATTGTCGTGCTCCTGACAGACGGTGACTCCAACACCGGCGTGATCACGCCGGAACAGGCGCTAGAGGCCGCCAAAAAAACCGGCATTCAACTTTATACCATCGGCGTGGGGAGCAGTGGACAAGCCCCCTTCCGGGTGCGCGATGCCTTCGGCCGCGATGCCATTGCCTATGGCAACGTGTCGTTTAACCCGGACCTGCTCAAGCAGATGGCGACGCAATCCGGCGGCAAATATTTTAATGTGAGCGACCACGACGGCATGCCGCAGGCCATGGAAGCCATCAATCAGCTCGTCACCACGCCGATCGCCCGCAACATCTACGCACAGTACAACGAGCACTACCTCTGGTATCTGCTGAGCGGCGCCCTGCTCACCATGCTGGCCCTGACCATGCAGATGCAAGCCAGCCGGAGGCTGCTATGAGCATGTTTGTTTATCCATGGCTCATGATGCTGCTGGTGGTGATTCCGCTGCTGGGGGCGCTCTGGTTCTGGATGGCCCGGCAGGGGCGCCGCAACCTCTCGCGCCTCGTCTCGCCAGCACTCCAACCGCGTCTGATGCCCCCCCATTCCTCCCTGCGCTTCGACCTGCAACTCGCCCTGGCCCTCACCGGCTTGCTGCTGTTGCTACTGGCAGCCGCCCGCCCACAATGGGGCAGCCGCGAGGAACGCGTTAGCAGCCGCAGCCGCAACCTCGTCATCGCCGTAGACGTCTCCCGCTCCATGCTGGCCCGCGACGTGCACCCCAACCGGCTGGAACGATCTAAGGTAGACATCATGGATCTGATTGGCGAACTCAAGGGTGACCGCGCCGCGCTGTTGGCCTTCCGTCGGCGGGGCGTCCTGCTCTGCCCGCTCACCACGGACTATGCCTTCTTGCGGCAGGCACTGGACGGCCTCTCCACCGACAGCGCCCCGCGCGGCGAAACAGACCTGGCCGATGCCATCCGCAAAGCATTGGAGGCGCTGACACCGGCCCAGGACGACTACAACGCCATTCTGCTGATCTCGGATGGCGAGGATCTGGCGGGGGGTGCGCTCGCCGCCGCGCAGGAGGCCCGCCAGCGCGGTGTCCCCATCTTTACCGTGGGCATTGGCGACGCCAGCGGCGCCAGTGTGCCGGATGAGAACGGCGCCCTGACCTATCGCGGCGAGAAGGTCCAGAGCCGTCTGACGGAGGAAACGCTTACGGCCATCGCCCGCGAATCGGGTGGCCGGTATGTGCCGCTCGGTACAGCCAGCACCGTGCAAACCACGCTCGGCTCCATCTTCCGGCAGCACCTGCGGCAAATCACCGCCCGCGAACAGCAGGAGCGCATGGCCCGCCGCCGTATCGAACGCTACCAATGGTTCCTCATCCCCGCCATCGGCTTGCTGCTGGTCACAGCCGCGCTCAGCCGTGGTCGCCTCTCCGCCTCGCGCCAAGCGATCCAGCGACACCCGCCACGGACGGCTGCCACGCCGCCGCCCCTGCGCGCCACCGCGCCCCTGTCGCTCTTGCTGGCGCTGTGGCTCGGCACCGGCAGCGCCTACGCTGCCAGCAATAACGGGCCTGAGACCGCGCCACCCGCAACGGCCACGCCGGCCGTGAGCGCCGACCTCACCAACGCCGTGGGTGCCGCCGCCGGGGGGCGCGCCGCCGCACGCCAGGCACAAACCCTCTTCCGCCGCAGCCGCTATATCGAGTCGGCCGACGCCTATGAGGCCGCCGCACGCAACGCCGACACCGAAGAGTCGCAGACCTACCTGTTCAACGCCGCCCTTGCCCGGCACGCGGCACACCGCGAGCAGGAGGCCATGGAGCTGCTTGAGCCGCTGGTTCACACGACCCGCGCCGGCGACCGCGCGACCGAACTGCTCGGCCTGGCCGCTTTTCAACTGGCGGCTGCAACTAACGGCCCGGAAGCCGCGGCCGCTAAGGTCGAGGCCCTGGAAACGGCCGGTTCCGCCTTTCAGCAGGCCTTGCGCAACCAGCCGCAGGACGCCCGCCGCCAACGCAACTTGAGCCGCGTCTCCCAGCAACTCCCCGCCCTGCGCGAGGAGGCCCGTATCGTGCGCCTGCTGAAACAGCATGGCCAGACGCCACCCGACCAACTCGTCACCACCATGCTGCGCGAGCAACGCGCCCTGCTGCAGGAGATACCCGCCGCTTTCACTAACGAGGCGCCAGCGCAGATCCGGTTGCTGGAAGCCCTGGCGGAACGGCAGGAGCGCGCCTGCGATCTCTGGGTCCCCCTCAAGCAGGCCGTGCTGCAATCCCCCACCCTGACCAATGTCGAGCAGCGCGCCCAGTTTGAACGACTGGTAGAGACCACCCGCGACAGCATGACCGCCTGCGCCGCACAACTGCGCGACCTCAACCCCGAGGTCTGCTCATCCCTACCACGCACCGAGCCGCCGGTCTACCTCTTCTGGCGCAGCCTGGTGGGTCCGCCCACCCTGCTCGACGAGGATATCGCGCTGCAAAGCAACGCCATCGTGCGGGCCGCAACGCCCATCGTCCCCTACCGCCCCGACCAACCGGAAGCGCTGGCCTTGACCCGCGCCTTCCAGCAGCGCTTCCCGGCGTGGGCTGCACAGGTGGTGCAAGCCGCCCAGGCAGACACCAATGCCCCCACCCTCACCCCCGCCGATCAGGCCGAGATCGAACGCCTAACGGCGGAAACCATCCCGCTGCAGCAGGAACCCTCTCCCCCCCAGCAGGAGCTGTCGCTGCGTAACCTGCTGCGCATCCGGGAGCTGCTCCCCAAGCAGAAACAGTCACCGGATTCGCAGTCGCAACCACAGCCGCAGCAACAACCGCAGCAACAGCAGCAGCAACAGCCGCAGCCGTCACCGCCCAAGCAGGAGGAGAAACAGGAACAGCAGCCCAAGGAAGAACCGCGCGAACAACCGCCCAAGAACGTACAGGACCTGCTCCAGCGCGCGCTCCAACGCGAAAAGGAACACGAAGCCGAGAAACGCCGGCAGATGGAGAAGCTCCCGATGCTCCCCAACGAGCGCGACTGGTAAGGCCGCCACACGGCTGGCTTGCCAGACGCGCCCGCCGGCGCCCCCGCCGCATGACACACCCTTCTCCCAGCGCAGCAGTGCGATCCGGCCTCACGCGGGGCCGGCTGGTACTGGCTTGCCTGTGCGCCGTGACGGCTGTACAGGCGGCGGAAATCTCCCTGGACGTGCAACCGAACCGAACGCAGATTTACCAAGGCGAGAGCCTGGTGCTGAATGTCACCGTAAACGGCGCGGATGCCGGGTTGTCGCCCCCCGACCTTGCCGCTCTCGCGGCAGATATCCAGCTCCTGGGCACCCAGAGCAACAGCCGGCGCATGATCTCCTATGTCAACGGCCGGATGTCCCGCGAGGAGACTCAGGCGCGCCTCTTCGCCTTCCAGGTAAGGCCACGCACCTCTGGCGTCTTTGCAACCGGCCCAGTCACGCTCAGTTACAAGGGCGCGCGCTACACCGCCAGCGGACCGGCCGTCCAAGTAATCGGTCAGGAGCCGCAGGATCTGGTGGTGGCGACCCTGGCCGCCAGCCGCGCGTCGGTGCTGGTGGAAGAGCCGTTTACCATTACGCTGGCCGTATTCGTCGCCGGTCTGGCGCCCCCCAATGATAAAATTGAACCGATCTACGCCCAAAATCCACCGCGCCTCGAAGCCGACTTTCTCAACCAGGCGGAAATCCCCGGACTGCAGACACCGGATCTCAAGAATGTGCTGGGGCAACTGGTCAATAACGATCCGCGGCGCCCCTCCTTTGCGATCAACAACTACCAATCCCAGGCGCTGAACCTGTTCGCCGACCCGTTTGGCGATGGCGATCCGTTCCGGCCGCGCCCCATCCGCTTTCGCCTGGCGACGGCAGCGGTCAAGCGTGACGGCCGTGCTGGTTGGGAATACACCATCACCCTCTCCTACCTGCCGCGGCAGGAGGGCGACTACACCTTTGGGCCGCTGTCATTTAAGGGCGAGGTCATCGTGGGGGCGGACACGCGCGGTCAACCCCAAATGCGTCAGATCTCCTGCGTGGGACCGGCCGTGACGGTCCGCGTTATCCCCCCGGCGGAAACCAATCGTCCGGACTGTTTCATCGGCTCGGTCGGCTCCAACCTCACGCTACACGCGGAACTCGACGCTTCGGTCTGCAAGGTGGGTGACCCGCTGACCCTGACCTTGGATGTGGCCGGTGCGGTCAGCTTAGGTAATATGCGTCCGCCCCTGTTGAACTTGCAGAGTGATCTGACCAGCGACTTCCGGATTTACGACGACAATGTGGCCTCCAGCGCCATCCCCTCAGGCAAGCGTTTCCAATACCGGCTCCGCCCCATCCGCGAAGGGACACTCGAGTTCCCGCCCATTCAAGTGGCCTGGTTCGATACCGCCAGTCGCACCTACCGCATCGCCCTTTCCGAGCCGATCCCGGTGCAGGCACGCGCCAATGCGCAGCTCATGGAAGAGGGGCATACCAATGGTATCTCCCAGATGACACGCTTGGAGATCGAACGCACCGCCACCATACCTGCCGCCATAATGGTATCCGCCGCCGGCGCCCGCACCGCCGTGCTGCTCCCGTCGCGCGCGCTCGTTGTGACGATGCTATTGTCAGGGCCCGTCGTACTCTTGCTGACCTGGTGCGGGCTGGCTCTCTACCGCAGCCGGCGCCAACTTACGGTGGCCTATCGGCGCCGCTGCGCCCTGTCACGCGTCCTGGCAGACCTGCGTCAGCCAGGGCTGGCGGCGCAGCCCGAGGCCACGACCGTCGGTCGCCTCGTCCGCCGCTACCTGGCGGAACGCTTGAATGTGGCAGGTGGTGCCTTGACGCCCGCGGAAGTCCTCCGCCTGCTGCAGGCGCACCACGTCACAGCCGCCACCACCGCGGCCTGCGGCGAGCTACTGGCGCGGCTGGATCAGGAGTTATATCATCCGGGCGCGGACCGCACGGGGGGCGCCGCCACTATCCAGGCAGCCTGCACCCTGCTGACAAAAGTGGCAGATGAGCTGGACCATCCGCACCCGCCACGGGAGGAACAGCCATGAGCGCCTCCTGGTACACACGGCGATGGACCGCCGGCGTGCTCCTGATGATCGCCGTTTTGCTCGGCGCGGCCGGTGTGCTGCCTGCCGACGAAGAGACGTGCCATTTCCTCTGGGAACAGGCCAACGCCCGTACGGCCGCCGCCCGTACGCCGGAAGAGTACCTCGACGCCGCCCAGGCGTACCAGCAAATCGTCCGTGAGGGGGTCCGCAACGGTACGCTATTCTACAACCTCGGCACCACCTTGCTGTTGGCCGGCGATGGCGAGAACGCCGTGGCCGCGCTGCGCCGCGCCGAGCGCTATCTGGGCAGCACCCCCGATATCCGGATTAATCTCCGACAGGCCATGGCGCTGCAGGCCGGGCGCCCAGACACGGACCTGCCGTGGGATCGCACCATCCTGTTCTGGCATTATGACGAACCGGTGCGCGTGCGCGCGCTCGTCGCCATGTGCGGCTGGCTGCTGCTCTGGCTGGCCATCCTGCTACGGCTTTTAACACGCGCACCCGCCGCCGGTAAAACCAGCGGAGCGGTAATTTCCTTGGCAAAAACCTGCCTACTATTTGGCCTGCTGCTTTGCGTACTCTTTAGCAGCAGCACGGCGGTCTCACTGCTGCAGGAACAAATGGACGAACGCACCTGGCAGGACCGCACGTTTACCAGCAAGCCCCCCCCGGAGCAGCACCCATGACGCGACGCCCCCTCATTGTTGGGCTGGCGCTGGTGGCCATGCTGTTGCCAACCGCCCGCACGGCGGCTGCCGAGATCTACGCCGCACGCCTGCGGTTGCAACCAGACCGGCCCTACCTGAACCAGCCCTTTGAAGTGCGGCTGGAGATCGAGGTCTCGCCCGGCGCGGAACTGCAGGAATTAAAACTCGCAAATCTGCCGCTGGAATCGTTCGCCAAGCTCAGTAGTTACCAGCAGGAGGAGCGCCGACAGATCCGCCGGGGCGAAGCCGTGGTGGAGGTCATCTCCTTCGTAGCCAGCGGCCGCCCGGTACAGCCCGCGCGGCAGGATCTACGCGGCGTCCTGCATGCCCAGTTAGTTGAGCGCACCAGCAAGGGGTTCTTCACCTCCCTGCGCGCCGTCAACACCAGCATACGCATGGAACCGCTACGTCTGGATTTCCGCCCCCTCCCCGCGTCCGGCATACCGGCCGGATACCAGGGCGCGGTAGGGACCTTCCAACTAACCGCCACCCTCGATCCGCCGCAGGTGACGTCAGGCGACCTGATCACCATCACCTACAACGTAACCGGTCGCGGGTGGCTGGGCGATGCGCACATCATCATGCCACCGGCGGATCCAAACTTTCGTAGTTACCCACCGCAGGAACTCCAGCGGGACGAGAATGGGCAACTCGCCGTGCGGCAGGTGGTGGTGCCATTGAACACCAATGCCGCCTGTGTGGGCGCCACCCGGCTCCCCTATTTTGACCCGGCCGCCGGCGTCTACCGCGAAAGCGTAGCTGGCCCCTTCCGCTTGCAGTTCGCGACACTGGCCCCCACCAATACCAGCCCCACGGTCAAGCATTTCCAAGTTCAGCCACCACCGGCCACGCCGGCGGAGAACGGGGATGCGGCCGTGGTTGCCACCATTACGCATTTCCGCCACCTGCTCCCCTTTGCCGCGGTATTTGTCATGGCCATGCTGGTGGCAGGCCTTCTGTACGGCTGGCAGCCACGCGTGGCCGTAGCCGTCGGGCTCGGCCTGCTGATCACGGGCAGCTATTGCTGCCAATGGTGGAGCGGACAAGCCCGCATGCAGCAGCAGCAGGTCCACCAGTTGACCACGGCCCGCCTCTGCCCCTCGGCCAAGGCCCGCAGCCTCTTCCCGATCGCCCCCGGCCGGTCCGTCACCACCCTCGAGCGTTACGAGCAATGGTCTCGGGTGGATTACAACGGCCAGCGCGGCTGGATCCCCGCCAGCGCCTTGCGCCCCTGATCCGCTCGCGTAAGCCTAATCGTAAGCGTAATCCCATCCGCGGTAGGATTCAGCAAAACAAAGTACGCCCATGCCGCCGCCCGCCCCGGGGCGGAAACCGCCCGCGCGCACCGCCAATTATGACGAAGCTCGATGCCTTGCCACGCCCCCAAGCGCCAAGCAGGCTTAGGGCGCATCCTTGTTTATGTTGCGCGCAACATAAACAAGGTTATGTTGCGAGGGACGTTATGTTGCGTGGCGGGATGTCCATGCAATAAAGGGAGGCGTTTGGGGGGTGGACGGACCGATCACGCAACATAATGTTCCTTTTGAGAACAGGCGGTGAGGAACTTTAGAAGATC
>CAIOST010000125.1 GCA_903861045.1 uncultured bacterium
CTCTCTGATCGTCCCGTGCCGGCGGCACAAGGCCGCCGGGGACGGCGAGCCAGACGCCGAGCCGCACACGCGTATCCTGCCGCTCTTCCCGTGCGGCTCACCGGGAAAGCATCGCACCTCTCATCCACACCAAACAAGGAGGGCGAGTCTCAACCACCGGAGCCAGGTAGATTTAGACCGGCCTGCGGCGCCATCGTTGTCGCGATCATTGTCCCGATCTTCGTCGACAACGATCGCGACAACGACTCCGGCGATCCGCGTCGGCTGGACATTATCTGTCGGTGGACGATTACGGCGACGATTATCACGATCACCTAACACCTGCCACCTGCCGCCGCTCGCGCCGGCCTAGCGCAAGATAATCACCGTCCGCGCGGAGGGCATCACCCGGTAGAACGATTTGGTGCCGTCTGCCCCACTTGGCTCACGCGCCGACCAGTCAACCGCCCAGCCACCGGCACTCGACAACTGGCTCAACGTATAGCCAGCCGGGGCGTTGGTGACATACGCCGTCGAGCCGCGTGCCAGGAAGGCATCCAGATCCGTCGGCACTGCGAAGTCGTACCAGATGGCTATCCGGCCACCACCACCACCACCCGCCTGGCCATTATAAAGCCACCCATTGGCACCATTAGCCGCCACGCTGCCCGTGCCGGTAATGCTACGACACACAATAAAGACACTGCCGCCGGAACCACCGCCCCCCTTGCTGCTTGCATTGCCACCCGCGCTGCCGTTGGCGGAGATCGTGCCATCGTTGATCACACTGCCGGTGGCGCGGATCCAGATACAGCCACCGCCATTACCGCCCCTCTTGCCAACCTCATCTCTGCCGTTGCCACCCCCGCTGCCGGGAAGCATCGGCGCGACCGCACTGCCATAGCTGACACCGCCGGCCAGCACCACCACATCTTGAGTGCTGTCGCCCCCTACACCGCCATAGCCGCCACCCGCGCCGTAGCCGCTTGATACTGTGCTGCGGCCTTTGCCTGGACCAAAGGCGTTCGCATACCCCGCCGCATCGGCATTCAACCAGCCACCCGGATGAATGGTCAAGCTGCCGACCTCAAAGCGCACCACCCCGCCGTCGGGCGGCTCGTGGGTGGCATACTGGCTCGCGCTCGGCACAACCACACAGTTCGTATGGATCTCCATGTTGCCGTTGACGATCACCCGCGCCGTATAGTTGGGTGTCGTGGCATTCGTGACCCCCGGACAGAGATACAAGCTTGCGGTATTGGTAAGCACTAAATTGGCGCAACTCAGCGTGAAGCGGTTCGTCAGGGTCAGCCGCGCGTCCCCCTGAATCGTCACATCCCCCGCCACGGTCACGCTCACCCCCGTAAGCGCGAGGCTGTAGTCACCACTGTCGAACTTCAGATAGGTCGGCGCCCACGGATTTTGCGACGCCCAACTGAAGGTGGCACCACCGGAAAATTCAACGCCCAGCGAACTCGGGTCGGACACATAGATCGTACCGCTCCCCGCGCACACAATGATTAAATAATTCCAAACATCGCTCACAACAGCTGCCGCACCCCGCGCGACCACGAGCCTGGGGCCCTCAGTCCCCGCGCCGCTGGCATACGCCCGCTGCGCGTCCGCATCGACGTGCACCGCGATGCGCCCGCCACCGCCATTGCCGCTGTTAGGCTCGCCATTGAGCGCTTGCCCCCGGCCGCCCGCAGCGCAGACCAAGCCCGCCCCTTGGAACGTCTTGCAGCGGATCAGGATGCTCCCCCCCGAGCCACCGGCACTGATAGCGCCGCCGCCCTCCCTGCCACTGGCGTCAATGACACCGGCATCTTCTACGGTCACGACATCTGTCGCTTCGATCGTCACCCAGCCGCCACCCGCGCCGCCGGGCGACGAGGCCGTGCCGCCGCCACCGCTGCCAGGTGCCGCCGGGTTGGTGATCGATCCGTAGGTGCTCGGTCTAGGAGCAGGCGGGCTATCATACGGGTTATACCAGCCACCCGCGATGCCGCCATGCGCCGCGCCCTCCCCGCCATAAGCCCCGCCGCCGTTCCCGCAGCCACGGCCGAACCAGAGGCCATTGCCATCGCTGCCACCGGTGGTGGTGCCGCCCACATACCCCTTACCCGCGGCATCGAGCTTGCCGCCCGCCAGCACGGTCAGGTTGGTGCACTGAATCCAGATGCGGTTGTCAGGCGTCCACGAATATGTCGAATTATCTCTAGGTAAGCCGACCGGCGTTTGGCTCTGCGCGTCGTGCGTGATGGTGCCGGCGACCATGACCGTGGTGGCCCGCAGGACCGTGCTGACCCCCCGGAACGTCAGCGTCGCGCTATTGGAGACGCTGCCAAAGGCATAGGGTAGTGTACCGTTCAGCGTCACCGCATGGGACACCGTCACCTCATCACCAAGCCCTGGCACCTCGCCGCTGGCCCAGGTGGCCCCATTCGTCCAGTACCCCGCCTGAACCGTGGTCGCCGGTCCGGGCGTGTGCACATAGTTCGAGATCACCACGGTCGCGACATTGGCGGGCGGGCCGTAGGGGTAGACCCCGTTCCCGGCGGCCAGCGTCAGCACCACCTGCTCGTTGGTCGTGTCCGCATCGTAAATCGGCGCGATCACCACATTGGCTTGCGTGGCGCCCGCTGCCAGCGTCACGCTGGTCGGTACGGTCGCATAGTCCGTGCCGTGCAGCGCGCTGCCAGAGAGCACGAACGGCACGGTGATACTCGCATTGGTGCAGCCCGCCGGACGGCTAATCGTAAACGCACCCGCTTTACCCGGGTATTGCGCGAGCGGGTCGGTCGCCTCCACGGTCACTTCGCCGGTGATAAAGAACTTGGAACGCTCCGCGACAGCCGCCCCCCCCGCGTTTACGGCCACCCAGGTATAGTAGTAGGTCTGGTTGGGGGCGATGCCATCAGCCACGTCCGTCAGGTTGGTGCTAAAGGGGGTGTTGTTCGTCCAAGCGGGCTCCGCGAGGCCGTTGTTAAACCAATTCGTGTGGGCCCAGGCCGATAGTACCTGCCCGCCGTCGCTTGGGCCCCAGAGCAGGCCGACGGCCGAAGCCGCGCCGCCGGCACTGACCAGCATCCCATTGCACGTCGCGCCGTTGGTCAAGACCGCCGTGACCGCCGCATTCTCAATAACGGGAAGATCCACCGCCTGTGCGACCGGCACACTCCGCAGGGTGACCTGATTCGCCTGCGGTTCGCCAACCAACACCCACTTATTACTGGCATCGTACACCACCACGAGGGTTGTGCCCTTGGACGCCACCGTGCCCAGCACACTGTTCACCGAGCTAATATTGCCTTTGGCAGCGCGTTGCCCTGGTGCCAGCGTCACCGCCCCGGCATCCACAAGTCCGGCGTCGTCCCAATATTTGCTGACCACCACATAGTTCCCATCCGGCTGAGCGGCAATGACACAGCCGTCGAAGTCATGTACCGTGCTACCCACCAGCGAATTGTTCGCCGAGACCGCCCCGGTCACGCCTTGGGTGCCATCGCACCAGGTCACCGCGCCGGCATAGCTCACCGCGCCGTTGTTCCAGTACAAACTGCGCACCACATAGTTGCCGTTGGCCAGGGCCGTGACGCCGCCGATCCCAACCTGGTCATCTAACTTGCTCCCCACCAGCGAGTTGGCCGCCGAAACAACGCCGGTCACGCCTTGGACCCCATCACACCAAGTTACCGCGCCAACATTGGTCCCCGCGCCGTTGTCCCAACCAGAGCTGCGCACCACATAGTTGCCGTTGGCCAGGGCCGTGACGACTCCAACACCATCACTCGCCGTGCTCCCCACCAGCGAGTTGACCGCCGAAACCGCCCCGGTCACGCCTTTGCTGCCGTCGCCCCATGTCACCGCGCCAGCATTGGCCAGCGCGCCATTGTCCCAATTAACGCTGCTCACCACATAGTTGCCGTTGGCCAGGGCATAGACGCTTCCAACTTGGTCATTTAACTTGCTCCCCACCAGGGAGTTAACCGCCGAAACCAACCCGGTGACGCCTTTGCTGCCGTCGCCCCAGGTCACCGCGCCAGCATCGGTAACCGCGCCGTTGTCCCAATTCCTGCTGCGCACCAAATAGTTGCCGTTGGTCAGGGCCGTGACGCCGCCGATCCCAACCTGGTCATTCGCCGTGCTCCCCACCAGCGAGTTGACCGCCGCAACCTCCCCGGTCACGCCTTTGCTGCCGTCGCCCCAGGTCACCGCGCCGGCACTAGTTGCCGTGTCGTTGTCCCAATTTTGGCTGCGCACCACATAGTTGCCGTTGGTCAGGGCCGTGACGCCGCCGATCCCAACCTGGTCATTCGCCTTGCTCCCCACCAGCGAGTTGACCGCCGAAACCACCCCGGTCACGCCTTTGGTGCCGTCGCCCCAGGTCACCGCGCCAAATGCCTCGTAGTTGGGCCAACTATAAACGCTGCTCACCACATAGTTGCCGTTGGGCAGGGCATAGACGCCACCGTCTCCAACATTGTCATCCGCCGTGCTCCCCACCAGGGAGTTGACCGCCGAAACCTCCCCGGTCATGACTTTGGTGCCGTCGCACCAGGTCACCGCGCCAACATTGGCCAGCGTGCCATTGCCCCAATAAGCGCTGCTCACCACATAGTTGCCGTTGGGCAGGGCCGTGACGCCGCCGTATCCAACCCGGTCATAATCCATGCTCCCCACCAGGGAATTGGCAGTGGAAACGGCGCCGGTGCGCCCGGTCACGCCGTCGCACCAGGTTACCGCACCAGCATAACTCAGGTCTCCATTCTTCCAAGAAGAACTGGCCACCACATAGTTGCCGTTGGCCAGCGCGGTGACGACATATCCAACACCATCGGAATCTTGCGACCCCACCAGGGAGTTTGCAGCGCTAGCTTCGCCGATCGGCCAGGCATTCGTGCCGCTGCACCAGGTTGCCGCACCGGCACACGAAATGCCGCCTATGGTACAGCCACCCCCCGGCACCACGTAATTGCAGTCGGCCGTGTTGAGCACGACGATACCGGCGCCGCTGCCGACCAGCGAGTTGGCGGCCGACACGACACCGGTGACGCCCTTCGTACCATCCCCCCACGTGACCGCGCCCGGAGCCCAATTATTAGCCCCCCCCCAGTTCCATGATCGACTGAGCACCACAAAGTTCCCGTTCGACAGCGCCGTGACATAACGGATGCCATTATACCACCCGATCATGTCCCCACCACTCGGGAAGTTGCCACCATTGCCAGACTTGCTCCCCACCAGCGAATTGGTGGCGGTCACCACGCCGCCAACCGCCCCGTCCGCCAATATGCCATTGGTCGCGTTGACCCAGGTGACCGCGCCACAATTCGTCGACCATTTGGGGCTATGGATCAGGTAATTGCCATTGGCTAACAGGGTGATGCCACCGGAGCCGACCTGGTCATTGGTGTTGCCGCCGGTGATGGCGCTGAGCAGGGTCAGGTTGGTGGCATAGAGATAGACCGCGCCATACTTGGCGCCGGTTACGTTATTGTTAAAGCTCGGGTCTGTGACCACGATCTGGCCGTTGGGCAGATTGGTGACCAACGTGCCGAAGGCGACGCTGCCCGCCGGGCCGGTAAGCACCCCGTTCGCCGCCGCGGGCCCCACGCCCAGCGCCAGCACGGCCGCCACGCTGAAAAAACGCACCAACCGCCTGATCTTGCTGATTCGTTGCATCGTTGCACCTCTAATTACTGATACCCAGGGTAGTTACAAGGCGATTTGTCTATAATCTAACACATAAACGCTGGACCGGCAATGCTGGGTGTGATTTTTCAACAACTCCACATTAGCCCCCCCTCGCGCTGCCGAGCAGAGCGGAAGGGCTGCGAATCAACGCCGGGATACCATCCGGGCATGCTTACGCGGCACCCGGCTCATGACCGGATGCTAAACAACCGCTAACTTCGGGCTGGA
>CAIOST010000126.1 GCA_903861045.1 uncultured bacterium
GGCAGATGCTTCAGCAGGATACGTTGCAGTTCGGAGGCATCTGCCGCGCCATGCCGCGTGGCGAAGTCCGCCGCGCGTGCATCGTAGGCTTTGACAGTCTGCTCGTCCATGTGGGATAGAGTTTAGCAAAATCATCCCTATGCTGCAAAGCGGGGTGCGATTTTAGTTAGTGGGGAAGCGAAAGCATCCGTATCCACCACGAAGAGCACGAAGGGCACGAAGTTGGCTTATTCTGTTGGAATATCTGCACGTATAGAACTTGCAGGAATGGCCTATGATCCACGGACGGCGCACGGTTCGTGTCTCCCGCGTGAAGACTCACCAAAAGATTCGAACGCACTAGCAAATCACACAATTTTGCGACTTCTTCGTGGTCTTCGTGCTCTTCGTGGTGAATCTCACCTTTCTCTTTCCACTATCTAAATTCGCACCCTGCAAAGCGCGTCACTTTTTTCGCGACCTTCAGCATTCTGTTCCCTCTTGCGCCACCCCCGCTATCCCATTCGCCACCCCCGCCACGCGGCGTCCCCGCATTTCCCCGGCCGCGCGCTGACGTGCCGAACTTTCGTGCGTCAGGAGGCAGGGGTTCTTCCGCACGCTAGTTGCAGTGGCTGGTCGGGGACACGTTGGACCAGCACGACACGGCACGCGGCGGCGTGTGCAGCGGGCATGAACGTGGTATGCAACGAATCCCGCGTCAGGTGCGCATTGACATCTGTCGACAATTAGTGATAAAACGTTGCCTATTAACAACAAGTGTTTACGGTTTGTCACTATGGAGAAAGACACTAAAATTGGCAGAGCGCTGCAGCTTGTACGCAAGATGGGCATGGTGCGCCCCCGCGACGTGGCCGCGTACGGCATCCCCCCTGAGTACCTGCGGCGGCTGCATGCACGGGGAGTTCTGGAGCAGCCGGTACGCGGTCTCTACCGGATCGCGGATGCCCAGCCATCGGCCCTTGCATCGCTTGCAACGGTTGCCAAGCGCGTGCCCGGTGGCGTAATCTGCTTGCTTTCGGCCCTGCGGTTTCATGAGTTCACGACCCAGTCACCGCCGGATGTCTGGCTTGGCATCCCGAGCCGGTCCCGAACGCCCGCACTGGGCGCTCTGCGTGTGAGTGTGGTTCGCTATTCGACGGTATCGCTAGCAAACGGCTGCGAGACGCATCGGATTGAGGGCGTCCCTGTGCGCCTGACCAACCCCGGCAAGACTGTGGCCGACTGCTTCAAGTACCGCAACAAGATCGGACTCGATGTGGCAATTGAGGCGCTACGAGAGTGCCGCCGACTGCGTCTGGCCACCCCCAGCGAACTTGTCGATTATGCCAGGGCCAACCGTGTACTAAACGTAATGCGTCCCTATCTGGAGGCACTATCATTTTGCGTTCCTTCGCCGTACCCATGCGCGAGCGCCGGAAGGGACTGACCTCAAGACTATCGTCGGCTTGCTGCGGGAATTTCTCCTGCCGCTGCTGCTAGCCGCCCGGCAGGAACAGGCGTTTCCTCAAAGATGGCCCAAAGGCGGCCCTTGGCGGCCTGTCACCTAACACCTACCACCTTCCCCCAGCATGCGGGCGGCGCCGGCTGGCTCTGAATGGCCGCCGGCGCCCGCATCTATCTCAACCCTTCGCACCCCGCGCACGCATAACGCCCCTGTTTCGCGCCGATAACCATCGCGGTGGCTGCGCACCTCGCCGCTCCGGCGCCCTTCCCACATCTATTCTGCAAGACTCTTTCGCCCGTCCGGTGCCTGGTCACACGCCGGACCCATTACAAGGGGGCCATGGCGCTCGCAGGGCGGCATCTCCCTTCATTTCCCAGCAATCGAGCCGGTTTACGCAGAAAGGCATGAAAAAACGTGTGTGTGATTGTGTGTGTAAACCGCTCACAGAATTGCACCCCTTTGCACACCACGCCGGTTTTTTGCCGAAAAAGCAAAACCCCCGCTTTCCTTTAGGAAAAACGAGGGTTTAGAGGACTAAAAAATGGAGCGGGCGAAGGGAATCGAACCCTCGTGTTGAGCTTGGGAAGCTCACATTCTGCCATTGAATTACACCCGCTAAGATGGCCAGTGCGAAATAACGTAGCACAAACCGTGGCGGCGTGCAGCTAGAAAATGATTCCCGCTTGCGGGCGGCTGGAGGGTGGTGTAAAAGGGGGTACACAACGGATGAATAGCTTAGTAAATTCTGATTCACAGGCTGGGGCTGCTGTGCCCGCGGCCCCGGCGACTAAACTCGCACCGGCCACGGTGCTCCTTAGCCCGGCCAGTTTGGAGGCGCCTTTGCCGGTGGACGAGCTGTTTGATCCGGCGCGTCCGCTGGAAGTGGATTGCGGCTGCGGCAAGGGGCGCTTTCTGCTGGCGCGGGCGGCGGCGCAGCCAGACGTGCAGTTTCTGGGGATCGACCGCATGCTGGGGCGAACCCAGAAGCTGGATCGCAAGATTGTGCGCGCCGGACTGGCGAATGTGAAGTTGCTGCGCATGGAGGCGTTCTTCAGCCTGCAGCAGTTGTTGCCGCCGCACCGGGTGCGCACGATTTACATCTTCTTTCCGGATCCCTGGCCCAAGCGCCGGCATCACCGGCGGCGCCTGTTTGGCCCGGAGTTTTTGGAGGTCCTCTGGACGCGGCTGGAGACGGGGGGGACGGTGCAGGTGGCCACGGACCATCTGGACTACTTTGCCGACATGCGCAAATGCCTGGCCGCGGATGCGCGCTTTCGGGAAGTGCCGCACCAGGTGCGGCAGGCGGACGAACAGACGGACTTCGAACTCTATTACCGGGGGCATGGGTTGCCGGTGGGGGAGTGCGCCTTTGAGGCCTTACCTGCAACGTGAGCCTCACCCCTAGATCTGCGAGCGGCTTGGTTTGCACTTGTTTAGGCTTCGAGCGGGTGTTAAAATTAAAAGTTAGTTGTTGGAGGCGGTGGTCCCTTTTCCGGAGTTTTGCATGAAGTGCTTGTTTGGCAATCGGTTATATCACTCCCTGGGCGGCCTGGCCTTGGTGGCCGCCTTGGTTTTTCTGGTTGGTTGCCAGTCGGTTCAGGAGGTGTTTCGTAGTGCGCCGGAGCCCTTTCCCAAGGCGGTGGCGGTGGAGCCTAGGATTCGTCCGGGGATCTCCTTGCAGTTGCTTATCATGGCGGCGGGGAAAACCGACGAGCACCGGGTCACGGTCTCGCAGGGGGGGGAGATCACGCTACCGCTGATCAATGCGGTAAAATGCGATGGTTTGACGTTGCAGGAGTTGCAGGAGCGGATTCAAAAGGCGTGCGTGCAGTATTATTTGAATCCGCAGGTCGCGGTGCAGTTTCTGCTTGGCGAGGGGCTGTTGTCGCCTTGGGGGACGGTGCTGGTGCAGGGCGAGGGGGCCACCGTGGGCCGGGCAGGTCCGGTGAACATACCCTCGACGTGCGATTTAACGGTGACCCGGGCGTTGCAGCTGGCGGGGGGGATTACGCCGCTGGGTAACCAGAACAAGGTGCGTCTGACGCGGAAGCTTCCCGAGGGTAAGTCCTGTTCCGTGGATGTGGATGTGGAGGCGATTGGCAAGTACGGCAAACGCGAGAACGATCATGTGTTGCAGGCGAACGATGTGATCTGGGTGCCGCAGATCATCTGGTAGCGGAGGGACTTGGGTGCTGTCTGGTAAGCGCTGGCTTGTGCGGGCGAAGAACCACATCGCCGTTGAGTCTGGGCTTGTGGATAACAGCTGCGATTGCTACATTGGAATAAGTTTTTGGCTTCCAAAGGCAAGCGTTTCAGAAAGGCGGGAAAAATGAAAAGACAAATCATGGCCGGTCTGGTGGTGGTAGGATGTTTGGCAGCGGTCTGCCGGGCGGAGACGGCGGGGGACCGTGCGCGCACAGCGGCGTGGCAGAAAAGTGTGGCGACGGCGGTTAATGATGCGGCCAAGGGTACGGTCATCATACAGGCCTTGCCAGAATCGCAGCGGGGCGAATTTGCAACCGAGGTGTTGGCACTGATGCAGGCCAAGCGGAAACTGGTGCCGACGCAGGAGGGGTGGAAGAAGGATTTCTGTGCCACGGCGCTGGCATTGCTGGCGGGGGCGGGCAAGGCCCAGGAGGATGTGATGGCTGCCGTGGCGCTGGCCATGATCGATACGTATAAGCCGGCTTCGGGCGAGTGGACGGCGGCCGATCTGGAACCATTGGCGGCGCTAACGGCTCGGATCCTGGCGGCCTTGAGCCCGAATGATCGCCATGCCATGTTGGCCGCCATCCAAGGGGCGGCGGAGCAACAGAAGACGATGGTCGCTAGCCTGCGGACAAGAATGGTGCAGGATCTGGCGCAATCGATCTCGGACACGGGCAATCGGCCGGCCAAATATCAGAACCAAGAGAATGTCGAGATGGATGAGGAGTGGTTCGCGGTCGCTGGGCAAACAAATGGCTGGCATAGGAAACGGAAGTAAATCGCGTAGGTGCGGCCGGCAGATCATCTTGAAGCCCGGCGCCGCTGCCGGAACACCGGTTTTTTTGCTAGTCGCAGGCAGGTCCTGCGGTGGTGGTTGACGGGACGGGTGCCTCTGAGAGCCGTTTAACCGCTGGCGGGATGAAGATGGTGGGTGCGCGTGGTTAGCCCAGGGTGGGCGTGGCGCGAGGAGATCGGTACACATGCGGCGAAATACCCTGATCATGATCGGTGCTTGTCTGGTGTGGCAGGTGCCCGTGGGGGCGCAGCAGGCCGATACGGGCAGCGTGGAATTGCCAGAGAACCTCTATGCCGCTTTGACGGCGCCGGAACCAGGGTATCACGTGGGTGCGCTGCGGATTATGCCTGAACTGGATATCGCGTATGTCTACGATAGCAACCCCAGCTGTGACGATGATAACGAACCTATGAGCAGTATGCGGGTCCGGCCGTTGTTGGACTTGCTGCTCAAAGGCAATGACTGGCGGCTGGATGGGAAGGCGTGGATGTCGCGGGATTGGGTGCTGGGGACCGTGGATGCAAACAACCAGGATGACTTGAGCGTCACCTACGGCGAGAGTCTTGGCGCGGAGGTGGGCTCGTCGACCGGCACCAAGCTTAAGCTGAACGAATCGTTTGAATACCAGAACCGCAGGGATACGGTGTCATCCGTGGGTCTTGGTAGTAATAATGCCTTGCAGGACCGGTACTTGTTGTTGCTGGGCGCCGGCGTAGATAAACCGGTGGGGGAGAAGACGAGCCTGCGGATGGGAACGTCGTATTCGGATCTGTGGTATGACAAAACGGGCCTGGTTGGCTGGCAGGATGCCGTTGGCTGGCAGGATGCCGGTGCCATGCTGGGGGTGAGTCGGAAGCTCTCTGAGAAGAGTGATGCCCTGGTGGACCTTGGTTATGACAACCAAACGAGCGATGGTTCCGATGGAGAGTACCAGTGTTATCGCATATTGGCTGGTTTTGGTTCCCGACGTTCGGCCAAGACTTCGTATCGGGCGCAAATCGGTATGATGGCCTACGCGTATACCAATGGCCAGACGGCGGCGAGCTGGACCTACAACCTGTCGGGGAACTGGCGGGTGGCGCGCCGCCTGATCTTTGATCTGTCGGGTGCGGCCAATTTCCAGCCCTCGGAGACGGGGCTGAACAATTATATGCTGGTGCAGACGTTGGGTGCAGGGGTGACGTTCGAGGCGACCAGTCGCTTGACCACCGGCTTGCACACGGTGTATCGCCGGGAAGAGTATGGGAATCAGGATGTGGTCAGTGGCGCAAATCGGTTGGACAACCAGATGGCGGTACAGGTCCGTGCCGATTACCGGGTGTTCCACCACACCACGGTGTACGTCAGTGCGGATGCATCGCAGAACAACTCCACGGATGATGCGGCTGTGTACCAGCGGACGGTGTTGCAGACCGGTGTCAATCTTGTGTTTTAAGCGACGGTTTGTTGGTGCGTGCCGGGCGAGCACCGTCGCAGGCCGGTTGGCAGCCTCAGGGGCCGTTAGCCGTGGCTGCCATTTTCTGAACGGAACAACCAGGGCATGAAATAAGGTGCCGATGCGGGATTTGATGGTACGATACGGTGTCGTGGCGCATATTGTCGGGCTGGCGGCGTTTCTGGCTTGGGTGTATGGCGGTACACGCTTGGAACTGCTGACCGCGGTTCCCTGGTTGAGTTTGGGTGTGTTGGAGATGACGTGGTTGTGTCCGGCGCTGCGCAAGGGGGAGACGCTGCCTGCCGCTCGGCGGCGTGTTACGCATAACCTCGTGCGCGATCCGCTGCTCTATCTTGCGCTATGCTTCGGCCTGTATCTCTTGGTCCAAGGATTGAATGGCGGCCGGGCGCTGGTGCTGGATGCGGCGGGGGGCGGTTGGTCGCTGGCCTCGTCGCCACTTGGTTGGGGGCCTAGTTGTGTGGACCGTGCGGATGTGCCACAGGCGATGTTCTTGGTCCTGCCCGCCTGGGCGGTTGTGCTGGGCATCCGTCATGGCGTGACACGCCGGGGCAAACTGGTGCTGTTGCGGTTGTTGGTGGCGAACGGCGCCTTGCTGGGGTTGGTTGGCGTGGTGCAGTTCTTGTGCGGGACGGACCGGATCCTTGGACTACGACCTGCGACGGAGCCGTTTTTCGCCTCGTTCCCTTATACGAACCACGCCGGTGCCTATTTTGTGTTGCTGTCCGCGCTTTCCCTGGGGTTGTTTGTGCAAGCGTGGCTGGATGAGGTGGATCGGCGTCTGGCCATCTGGTTGGGGGTAGCACTGGCAGGGAATCTGGCAGCGGCTATCTGCTCCCTTTCGCGGGCGGCCATCGTGTGGGCGCTGCTGCTGATGCTGCTGGGGGGGCTCTATGCCATCCGGCACGCCTGGCATCTGGTCAGCTCGGATATGCGGTTCAAGGCCGTAACGGTTTTCTTGCTGGTCTGGCTGCTCGGTGGGGCGTTCTGGCTGCTAGTGCCGCGGAACAATCCGGTGGTGCAGGAAATTCGTGCGATTCCGTGGTCCACCCTAGGGCAGGAAACCTTGGGGGCCCGTGCGCCACAGGTGGCCTTTGCCTGGCAGCTTTGGCGGGAGCATCCGTGGTTTGGTGTCGGGTGTGGCGGTTTTCGACATTACGCCGCGCTGCAGGTGGAGGGATCGGTCCGGGCAACGTGGCATCGGGGTGGCGAGCAGGTCCACCACGATGGGGTGCAGGTGCTCGCGGAGTATGGTCTGGTAGGCGGGGGGCTGTTGCTGGCCGCGGTGGTCGCACTGATGGCGCCGGTAATCCGTCGCCTGCGGATAGCACATGTGACTTTTGCGGGTGAGTGGTCTGGCGAGCCGTGGCTGCTGTTCCGTGTTTCGCCGGTCACGGTGCTGCTGTTGGCCGGCGTGGCGCTGACTTGCCTGACGAGCTTGATTGATCTGCCGTTCCGTTCGCCCGCCATTTTGGCAACATGGTGCGTTGCCTTGGCGTGTGCGCCGGCCTTTCTTCCCGCGAAGGAGAACCGCACCTCGCCGGCGACCTTGCCGTCCGTGGCTGGTGCGCGCAAGCCGGTGGCGCCGGATGCGGTCCCATGACGAGATAGGTAACGGACGGGTCGCGGACGGGGTGAATGCGTCGGCGGCCTGATTAGCGAGTGATCACATGAGTAATACAAACACACCGCCTCCACCGGAGCGGGAGGGCGATGCTGCGGCGAACTCCCGACGGCAAGTCGCCTACCATGGACCGGTTCCCTATTACAACGAGTTCAACCCGGCGCAGGAAGCAGACCGGCGTGCGTATGGCACGCCTGTGTCCGTGGCGCCCTATTATGGGACCAACTATGCCAATCGCTATGGCTATGGCGGACCGGAGTATGGCGGGGGCGGCGGCGAGGAGGAGACGCTGCTGGGCGCGATCACCCTGGCCCGCATGATCCGGGTCTGTACGCAGCGCTGGATGACGATTGCCGTAGTGGCTGTACTGGGGGCCGTGGGGGCCTTCGTGGTCTACCACGCCCTGCCGTCCATCTTTGAGGGGGTCAGTCTGTTTGAGATGAGCCTCCGGCCGAAGAAGATCATCTCCCGCGTGGAAAACTCGTCGGTCGACGAGAGCCTGTTTGGTCAGTCCGAGGAGATCTACAACACTCGCATCCTTAAGTTGCACAGTCGGGAGGTGCTGCTGGCGGTGCTGCAGCGCTATAAGAGCGACAACCCCAGCATGCTGTTCACCGATGAGCAGTTGATCGAGACGCTGTCCAAGCATACCGAAGTCACGTTGCAGCGGCGTACCCGTCTGATTCGGGTGACGGTGCGCTCGACCAGCCAGGAGCTCTCGGTGGCGCTGGCCAATGCCTATGTGGATGCGGTGGATACCTACACGCAGGAGCAGAACCGCGAGCAGGCCGAAAAAGCCAAGGATTTCCTCAAAACCACCGTGGAAACCCAGAAACGCGAACTGGTGCGACAGGATGAGCTGATTCTGAATTTCAGACGGGCTAACCAGATTGACACCATGGAAGGCGAGCGTAAGAAGGTGGAAGCTGCGCAATTGACGCTGAATGCCGACGCCGTGCTGCTGGAAACCCACATCGCCCGGGCCAGCGAGGTCATGAAAGTGCTGGAGGGGGCGCAGGGCGATGTCGGTAAGTTTGGCGCCTTGCCGGAATCCACCCCGCAAGTGGAGGGGTTGGCTACGGTGCATCAGAAGCTGCAGGATGCCGTGACGGAACGCAACATGCTGCTCACACGTTTCACGGCCAGTCATCCCGATGTGGCGGCGAAGGAGCGACAGGTGGTGCAGTTGCGGGCACAGTTTGCAGACGAAGTGGCGCGCGTGCGGGATACGGCCAAGGCGAATCTGGAGTTGCTGCAAAAGCAACTGCTGGATAACCGGAAACGCTGCGAAGATACCGACCGGCGGGCCTCGGAACTGGAACAAAAAATTGTCACCGCAAAGATGAAGCTGGAGGCCCTGCTGCGCGAACGCAAGGTGGCGGAAGAGAATTTCAGCGACACCCTCAACCGGGAACGCGTGGCGCAGATGGCCTACGATGACAATGCCGCTACGATTTCGGTGGTGGAGAAGGCCATGCTGCCGCAGGATGAACAGGCCAAGCCACACCCAGTCAGCCCGAACCCCTATATTGTTTTGCCCGCCGGGCCGGCCATCGGCATCCTGCTGGGGATCCTTTTCGTGCTGTTGCTGGATCATCTGGAGGACAAAATCACCGGGATCGGCGATATCGAGCACCGCCTCCGTCTGAAAACGCTCTCGGTGCTGCCGCACATCCGCCGCGCCAAACGCGAGCAGGTGGCTATGCTGTCGGCCGAAGATCGATTCTCGCATTTTGCCGAGTCGTTTGCCGGGTTGCGCAACTTGCTCGATTCCCCGCGCTATGCGGCGGTATCTAAAGCGCTGTTGGTGATCAGCACCCAGCCGGGCGAGGGGAAGACGATCACGGCCTCCAATCTGGCGCTCTCCTGTGCGCTGGCCGGACAGCGAACGCTGCTGGTGGACTTTGATCTCCGGCGGCCGCGTCTGGCACGCATCTACAAAAAAGAGCGCGACAGTTTCGAGAGCCTGTTCCATATTCTTTCCGCCAATGATCCTACCCAGTTCAGCCGGTTGCCCACGCCTTCGGGGTATGAGAACCTTGACTTGATCTGTACCCGCCCTTCGCTGGAATTGAGTCCGTCGAATCTGCTGGGGTCCGGCATGGTGACCCGCTTCCTGGATTGGGCGCGGCAGAACTATGATCGGGTGCTGATTGATTCCCCCCCCTTCGGGGTCGTGTATGACTCCGTGGTGCTGAGTTCGCTGGCGGATGGGGTGTTGGTCATGTGCTGTCCGGACCGCACGCGGTTCCGTGCCATCAAGCATGCGGTGCGGCATCTGTCCGAAGCGGGCGGCCATATCCTGGGCGTGGTGGTCAACGATGTGGATTTCGGGCGCGCCGGCATGTTCGGGCGGTATGACTACGATAACCGCTATTCCTACCGCCATAAGTACGGCGCGAAATATGGTTATGGGGCCCGCCCTGGCGAGGAAAGGGAGGCAGACGACGAGGCTGACGGGAACGCCAAGGAACTTGCCAAAGGCGTGGCTGCGCCGCCGCGATCGGCTGTGGGGAACTCCAAGGAGTCGGCTCAAGGCGTGACCGCACCGCCGCGACCGACCGTGCTGGCTGATGACGACGACGAGTAGGCATCGTACGACATACGCGTCTGGCATGAGGAAGCGGACCTGGTCCTGCGGGATGAGGAAACGGCGGCGTTGGAACGTGCCGTCTGCGAATTTAATGTTGTCCGCTGACCAGGGCGAGTACGCCCAGCACGGAGAGAACGGTGCCGCCCACGCCGGTCCGATCCGGCCGCTCGCTGCCGCAGCACCAGGCGAGCAGCATGACGAATACGGGCAAAGTGGCCACGATGGCATGCACCGCATGTGCGGTGTTTGTGAGTAAGGCATATTGAAAAATGGCCATTCCCAGCGAAGGGCCGAGCATGGCGTTCACGGCCAGCCACGGCAGGGCCTGCCGCCACCGGCCCGGACCGTCCCGCCAGGCGCGTCCCACGACACTGGTGAGGGCAAAGGCCAGCATCGTAAAGAGCAGTCCGGCTAGCAGGCGCAGGATGGTGGCATCGAGCCAGTGAATCGGGGTGCCGGCCTCTACCGCCAGGCGATAGCCGAGTCGACTCATCACCGTAGCCCCGGCGAAGGTGGCGCCGGAGGCGGCCGCATAGCAAAGGCCGAGACGGTCAACGGGCTGCGCGGCCCGTGGCCGCAGTACCAGCACGACGCCGGTCAGGATCGTGACCAGTGCCAGCGCTTCCCGCGCCCCCAGCCTTTCCGCCAGCCACAGCCAACCGATCGTGGCGGCCGTCAGTGGAGCGGTAACATTGACGACTAGCGAGGGGATGCGCGCCCCAAGACGGGCATAGGCTTGCAGGGCCAGGATGTCGCAAACCCCCATGCCGACGACGCCGGAGAGCAGAAACCAGTTCGCCCCGGTATAATGCAGCGTAGTCCAAGGGGTAAGGCCCAGCAGCAGCGCCCCCAGTGTCAGCGGCAGGATGGCCAGCGCGATGCGCACCAGATTCGCGCTGATGCCGCCGAGATGTTGGGCACCACGGGCCGAGGCGAAGGTTGAGACGGCCCAAATGCCGGTTACGGCAAACGCGCTCCACATGAATCAGCACGCCTTCCGCTTTGTCGCCGCATGCAGCGGCGAGGCTTTCAGTAGCTTCTGGAAGAGCCGTTGCAATCGTGGTTTGGTGGTGCCGAAGAGGATGGCGTTGCAGGTCAGTTCGGCTTGCTGGAACGTGGCTGGTAGGCGACCGCGCGGCTGGGGCGCGTGGGTGGTGCTGGTGGTGCTGAGCAATAGATAGCCGCCGGCCGGCCGGACTTGCACGATCGCCTTGATATGGCCGGGGAGGGACGGGGTGTTGGGCGCGCTTGCGCAGGCCATTTGTTGCAGCAGGTCGGCGAGCTGTGCCTGCACGCTCTGTGCGTCTACCGGCGTGGGCCACCTTAGTTTGCCGTGCCAGGCAAAGGCTGCCGCCAGTTCGTCGGTACGCTCATGGTGATGGTGGTGGTGCGCGGCGGCCGCGGCGCGGCGGCTGGTGCGGCGCTGGGGGCGCGCCGGCGCGGTACCATGGATCGCGGCGGTCAGGTGGCTGGCCACGGCGTCCAGTCCGTGCCCGGTCTGCGCGGAGATGGCAAAGGCTGTGGCGTCGGGCTTGAGCCCCTGTGCCCAGGCGGTGAGTGCCAGGGTGGCCTCCGGGGCGGCCGCGTCGCACTTATTGATCAGCAGCAGGTCAGCTACCTTGATGCCGCGCTCTACGAGCGGCAGCGTGCCGGATTGCAGCAGCGCCGCACGCGTGGCGTCGAGTACCACCGCCACCTGCCGCGTTGCAATCTCGCCACCATAGCCGACCAGCGCCGCCAGCACCTGGTCTGGTCCGGCCACGCCGGAGGGTTCCAGCAGCACCAGATCCGGGTTCCAGGTACGTTCCAGCTCCAGCAACGTCTGCACCAGGTCGGTGCGCAGGGAGCAGCAGATGCAGCCAGAGTAGAGCTCCTTGACGCGCAACCCCTCGGCGGTCAGCAACTGGTCGTCAATGCCGACCTTGCCGACTTCATTCTCAATGACGGCGATCCGCCGCCCAGCGGCGGCCAGCGGCCGCGCCAGGTGCAGCAGCACGCTGGTCTTGCCTGAACCGAGAAAACCGGCGATGACAATCAGATCCATGAATGGCCTTGGCGGGACAGGTAACGAACGCGTCACCAGAACGCGGCCGATCCCTGCCTGTTCGAGTGTTCTAGCATACCGGTTTCTGTCGGATCAGCAAGCGGCGAATGGGGGGGGGGCGGCGGGGTGCGGAGCGTTATTTCTCCCAGGCCGGTGTAAGATTGCGCCGTTTTCTGCATATACATGGGTAGAGCTACGCCACTCGGTGGTGCCCGGCGATCTGCCGGATGCCGCCGTGCGCGCAAGCTAGGAGCGCGTCGGGACGTAAGATCGAACGAAGCGAATAATTCGACTCATTCGACTGAATTGATCCCATCGAGGCACCGCGAAACCAGCGACTCTCGCGAAAACCAGGGAGGCAACCCATGGGTATGTTCGGCGGCACCGGCGGCTATTTCTGGCTCGATTCCTGGATCATGGGCAACCTCGTGCAGCTCGGCACGCAGCGCTTTTGTAGGCGGTTTCTCAGCCGGACGAACGACCCCACCGGCCGCCAGTACGACCAGATGACGCAAGCCGCGCGCTCCGGTTGCGCCAACAACGCCGAGGGCTCGGCGCGGCGGGCAACGTCCCGCGAGACCGAGATGAGGCTCACCGACGTGGCGCGGGCGAGTCTTGCGGAGTTGGCGGGCGATTACCTGAACTGGCTCCTGCGGCAAGAACAGGCGCCATGGGGTAAGGGGACGCCTGAAGCGCGGGCGGTCTACGCCGTGCGGCTGGACAAGGCTGCGTACGGCGAGGACGTCGTGCACGACGCCTGCGTGCATATCCTGAACCAGAAGAAGAAGTTCGCACAGTGGCTCGACACCGATGATGACGTGACCATGGCGAACACGCTTCTCATCCTGATTGCGCGGGCGATCAACATGCTTAACCATCAGATGGAGGCGCAGGGCGAGACCTTCAAAGAAAAAGGCGGGTTTCGCGAAACGCTGGCCGGCCTCCGGGCGGTTGCGCGGGCGCAGCAGCAGGGCGCGCCGGTCTGCCCCGACTGTGGCAAGCCCATGGCACGGCGCACCGCCAGAAGTGGCCGGAATAGCGGCAGGGAGTTCTGGGGGTGTACGGGGTATCCCGACTGCCAGGGCGTACGGGAAGTGAACTCAGGTGGCCCATGAGTGCGCAAGAGTAAGGAGCGCGGCGGGACGCACGATCGAGTGAATCGACTCATTCGACTCCATCGATCCATTCGATTCTTCCAGCGGGCTCAAAATATTTCCCTCGGCCGGTGTAAGATTGCTCTATTTTCTGCATATACATGAGTAGAGAGGCGCCACTCGGCCGGGCGCGGTGGCAGGTGTCGGGGTGAGCGCCACCGATCAGCCCCGGGGCAGGGTTGGGTATCTGGCTCCTGTCTGCGCTCTTCCCAAGGGGGTATCAGCATGCTCGCAAGGGTATATTCCGGGGCGGTCTACGGCGTCGATGCCTATGCCGTGGAAATCGAGGTCAACGCCGGCTATGGCGATCCCTCCGTGGTCATTGTCGGCCTGCCGGATGCGGCGGTGCGCGAGAGCAAGGACCGGGTCTGGACGGCGGTGCTGAACTCCGGCTTCAAGCCTCCCATGGGGCGCACGACGATCAATCTGGCGCCGGCGACGGTCAAGAAGGAGGGGCCGAGCTTTGACCTGCCGATTGCCGTGGGGATGCTGGTGGCAAATGAACAGGTGAATCTCCCATCTCTGGAGCAGTATGGACTGGTAGGGGAGTTGGCCCTGGGGGGCGAGGTGCGGCGCGTGCGTGGCGTGCTGCCGATTGTTATGGAGATGCGCCGCCTCGGCAAGCGCGGCGTGCTGGTGCCCTTGGAGAATGCCGAGGAGGCGGCCGTGGTCAGTGGCATCGCCATTCACCCCGTGGGGCATCTGCGCGAAGCCGTGGATTTTCTGGCGGGCCGCTATGAGATCCCGCCGTACCTGGTGGACCTGGAAACGCTCTGCCGGCAGGAGCTGGCGCATGCCGATGATTTCGAGGATGTGAAGGGGCAGGAGAGTGCCAAGCGCGCCATCGAGGTGGCCGTCAGTGGTGGGCACAATATCCTCATGGTCGGCCCGCCGGGTACTGGCAAAACCATGCTGGCGCGGCGGGTGGCCTCGGTGCTGCCGCCGCTGGCGCTGGAGGAAGCACTGGAAGCCACCAAGATCCATAGCATTGCCGGCACGCTCAAGGGGCATCAAGCCTTGATCACCAACCGTCCCTTTCGCGCGCCGCACCATACGATTTCGGATGCCGGCCTGTTGGGCGGCGGGGCGCACCCGTTGCCGGGTGAGGTGAGCCTGGCGCATCGCGGCGTGCTCTTTCTGGATGAACTGCCGGAGTTTCACCGCAATGTGCTGGAGGTGCTGCGGCAACCGCTGGAGGATGGCGAGGTCACCATCGCTCGTGCGGCGGCCACGGCCACCTTTCCCTGCCGCTTTATGCTGGTGGCGGCGATGAATCCCTGCCCTTGTGGCTATCGGGGCGATCCGCGACGGGATTGCCGCTGTCTCACCGCGCAGGTGCAGCATTACCGCAGCCGTATTTCCGGTCCGCTGCTGGACCGCATCGACATCCATATCGAGGTGCCGTCCGTGCGCTATCAGGATTTAAGCGCGACGCGGCGCGGGGAGTCGTCGGAGGCGATCCGTGCGCGCGTGAGCGCGGTGCGGCGCATTCAGCAGGAGCGCTTTCGCGGGCATCCGCGGGTGACATGCAATGCGGGCATGGGGGCCAAGGAGGTGCAGGTGCATGCGCCAGTGTCCCAGGCGGCGCAGAATCTGCTCAAGATGGCCATGACCGATATGAACTTCTCGGCCCGCGCGCATGACCGCGTCATCAAGGTCGCCCGCACCATCGCCGATATGGCTGGTGCCGCGGTGATTGGGCCCGACCATGTGACCGAGGCCATCCAATACCGCTCGCTGGATCGAAATTTGTGGGTGTAGGGGCAACCCTGCGTGGATGAGCTGGCATCGGCCCTTGACGACGGCGTGGGATTGGCGGTACCGTACCAGCAGTCGCCGGCCGGAGTGGCGCGTTTTTCCGCCGCCATCCCCGAATGGCCATGCCACAGAAAAAAGGATTGTTTTGCATCAGCACCTTGATCCATCCCAAGACGCAGGGAGCATGACCGGGCGCATTCCGCTACGGGCGCGGGCAGCGCTCTTTGCGCTCTTGTATTTTGCTGGCGCGTGGGCGGGGTATGGGCTGACGCATGAGCCGACTGCGGGCTGCTCCTTCTGGCCGGATAGCGGGCTGTTTCTGGCCGTATTGTTGTTGCAGCCGGTGCGAACGTGGCCAATCTATTTGTTGGCGGCGGTGCCAGCCAATCTGGGGTTTGAGTTGTTGACGGGGCGTCCGCTTGGTCTGGCGGCATGCCTTACGGCGGCGAATTGTGCCGAGGCCCTGCTGGGGGCCTGGCTCATTCGGCGCTGGCGCGGTGATTATTTCCGTCTGGATGCGGCGCGGGATGTGTGGGCCCTGGTGGCTGGCGCGGTCATGCTGGCACCGGTCGTAAGCGCCATGTGTGGCGTGTGGGCGACGGGCGTCGGCTCAGGCGGCAGTTGGGTGGCGGGCGGCTTTGCCGTGTGGGTCGCCAAGGCGCTGGGCGTGCTGGTGGTGGCGCCCTTAGCGCTGGCCCTGCTGGGGCGAACTCGGGCGGGGCATGCGCAGGCGGTCTCGCAGGCCCTGGCAGAGACGGTTTGCGACAGCACTTCGGACTTGATCTGGGCGGTAGATGCCGGAGACCATGGTATGGTCACCTGGAACCGCGCGGTTGAGGAGTATTTCCGTTGTCACCGCGAGCTCGTAGTGACTAGCGGCATGCAACCGGAGGAGTTGCTACCTGCCGGATCCCCCCGGATTGCGCAATGGCATGCGTTTTATCAACGGGCTTGTCAGCAGGGTCCATTCGCGTTGGATTATGAGCTGACCGCCGGCGGGCAGACGTTGGCGCTAAACTTCGGCCTCTTGCGGCGGGATGGTGCCGTGTTTGGCATCTCGGTCTTCGGGCGCGATATCACGGAACAGCGCCGGATGGAGAGCCACCTGCGCCAGATGCAGAAGATGGATGCCATTGGGCAGCTGGCTGGCGGTATGGCCCATGATTTCAACAATCAACTAGGCGGCATTTTTTGCGCGGTGGAGCTGATGCGCAAGCAACTGAAGGTAGCTGCGCTGCAGCCGTATGTGGACCAGATTTGGCAGTCCGCCGAGCGGGCTGCCGCCTTGACCAGGCAGTTGTTGACGTTTGCCCGTAAGGGGGAGCTTCATATGGAACCGGTGGATGCGCATGCTTTGCTGGGTGAACTGGTCGCCATGCTGGCGCGCACGCTGGATAAGCGCATTACGCTAAAACAGAGCCTTGCCGCCGGGGAGCATCATGTGATGGGGGATCACACGCAGTTGCAGAATGCTTTACTGAATCTGGCGTTGAATGCCCGCGATGCCATGCCAGGGGGCGGGGAACTGACGTTCTCGACCATGGTGGCAGCGCATCCGGATGTGCGCGTGCATCCAGAGCTGCCGACCGGGCGCTATCTACAGCTCAGCGTGACGGACAGCGGTAGCGGCATGAGCGAGGCGACCAAGCAGCACTTGTTTGAACCGTTCTTTACGACCAAGGAGGTCGGCAAGGGGACAGGGCTGGGGCTGGCGGCTGTGCACGGCACGATCAAGAGTCATCACGGCACCATCATGGTGCACACAGAACTGGGTCATGGCACAACCTTTCATCTTTTCCTGCCGCTGATCGCGGAGCCCCGCATAGAGGCGCTCTGCGTGAATGAAGTTCGTGCTGTGCCGGTCGCCACGCCCGTGCAGAAGGGGGGCGGGCGGATCCTAGTGGTGGATGACGAAGCCGCGTTGCGGCAGGTGTTGGAGATGATGCTGCAGAATATGGGGTATGAAGTGGTTTTATGTGAGGATGGTGCCAAGGCGGTGAATTACTACCGGACTAACTGGCAGGCGATTGACCTGGTGATCCTGGACATGGTCATGCCGAATGGTGGCGGACGGGAGATCTTTCAGCTCTTGCAGGGCATCAACCCCATGATCCAGGTGTTGTTGGCTTCCGGGTACGGTCTGGATGGACAGGCGCAGCGCATGCTCGATGAAGGGGTGGCTGGGTTCCTCCAGAAGCCATTCAAAATGGCAGACCTGAGCGGGAAGGTCGCGACGATTCTGGGAGCGGTGCCGCGCTAAACATGGGTACCCGGGTTAGCGACGCTATATTTAATGGCTAAAAAAGCTAAATACAGACCGATACGGCAGGTGTGGCGGCAGATACGCGAGCCACTCGTGACCGGGTTGTTCGCGATGGCGGATTTTCTGATTCCGCGTATGTCGCGCCGTGGCGTGCTGGCGCTGGCGCGGGTGCTGGGTACGCTGGCAGCCTCGCTGGACCAGCATGGGCGGCGGGTGGCGCAGGCAAATTTGAGCCTGCTGTTCGGTCGGCGTATGACGCCGTGGCGCAGTCGGTTGCTGGTGCGTGGTTCCTATCAGCGTGCCGCGGCGATCGCGCTGGACAGCATTTGGTTTGGGCGGGATACGGCCGCGCGGGTGGGGGCGTGGACGCGTGTCGACGAGCTGCGGCGCAGCGGCGTGATGCAGGAACGACCGGCGCTGGTCGTAGCGGCGCATTTTGGTAATTGGGAGATGACGCTGCTGGTGGGCGGGTTG
The DNA here is from genome assembly GCA_903861045.1 of uncultured bacterium. Lineage (GTDB taxonomy): Bacteria > Verrucomicrobiota > Kiritimatiellia > RFP12 > CAIWXQ01 > CAIWXQ01. The sequence goes on from CAIOST010000126.1 coordinate 17,812, forward strand.
GCCGGTATCCCGCTGGTGGCGGTGGTCAAGGAACAGTGGAGCCAGGTGATGACGACGCGGGCCAACCGGCTGCGCAGCGCCCTGGGGGTGCGGCTGGTGTTTGCCGACGGCGCCCTGCGCGCGTTGCTGAAGGAGATGAAGGGGGGGCACGTGGCGGGGTTTGTGCTGGACCAGCATACCAGCGCGAAGCATGGGGGCGTATGGGTGGACTTCGGCGGCCGCCCGGCCATGGTCTCCAGCGGGGTGGCGCTGCTGGCACGCCGCTTCCAGGCACCAGTCTATTTCGGCTTTCCGTATGCGCGTAAGGATGGCCGGTATGATATCTACGTGCCGCCACCGTTGCGTCCGCTGCCGGGGGAGTCGGACACGGAGCTCACGCAACGCATCGTGCATGTGCTGATGCGCCATATCCGGCGCCACCCTTCGCAGTGGATGCTGATGTACCCGCGCTGGTCGCGGTATCCGCTGGGGGCCGATCCCTCCCAATACCCCTTCTATGCCAGGGTGCAAAAGGCCCCGGCGACCGGAGGCGTACCGCCGGCACAGCAGGGGGGGGCGCATGTATAAGCTCACGGTCTATATTCCGGCGACACACCTGGAACCGGTCAAGGAGGCGCTCTTTGCCGCGGGTGCGGGACGCTATGCCAACTACGACGGCTGTGCATGGCAGGTGCTGGGCGAGGGGCAGTTCCGTCCGCTGGCCGGCAGCCAACCCTTTCTAGGCACGATCGGACAGGTGGAACGCGTGCCGGAATACCGGGTGGAGATGGTGGTGGCGGATGCAGCGGTGGCGGACGTCGTGGCTGCCCTGCGGCGCGTGCATCCGTACGAGGAGCCGGCTTTTGACCTGGTACTGATCCGCCCGGCGTGAGGCCGGTCGTTCAGCGGGGGCGCTCGCCGGTTGCCTTGGTATCGTCAAAGATCGTGATCAGGTGGCGGATGTACCCCAGTAGCTCCGGTTCGATCGCATTGCGCGCCACGGCTTCATTGTTGAGTACGCCGGTGATCAGCGCCGTGGCGCCCCCCCGCTGGGCGGCGGACTGGAACGCCTTGTCCGGCTCGCGCCACAGTCCGCGGTCCACCAGCGTTTGGAAGATCATGAGCGCTTCCGCTGGTTGCAGATTGATTTGATCCACCTGAACATCACCCCATTGGCTGCTTGTCACATTCTGCGAGAATTCGTTGGTGACCAGCGGGCTAACCCCACGCTGGATCCGGCAATAGCCGCTCCCCATGACCGATAACCGTACGAGTGGTTCCCCATGCACCGGCAGATATTGGATCTCCAGCCGGTTCAGTTGCGAGTCGTTGACGCGCATGGCCGGATCGGGACCGGAAAACATGGTGCAGCCGCTGGTGGCTACCCACAGGATGGACAGTGTCCAAACCGTTGCTACTGATTTCCACATAGTTTTTGCCTGCTTCCGTTTGCCTTAGGGCAAAAGGTAGCTGACCTCCTGCGGGAAGGCTAGCGAATTCCGTTTGCCTTGGCATAGCGGGATCGTCGATTTTGGTGACATGATGTGACGCATGGTCTTTCCCTTTGGCGTTCACAACCGCCGCCGTTGCAGTAATCGAAGGCTCTGGGATTTTGTCTCTGCTAGGCGTTCTATAACCGCCGGCAGGGGTTCTTCAGGGAAACAGCGGAGCGCGATTGTCAGCGTGACA
>CAIOST010000127.1 GCA_903861045.1 uncultured bacterium
CACCGATCCTGCCCGTGTCCAAATCCTCTGCCAACCAACACCTCGCCACTGCTAGCATACACAAAAGCGGCTTCTGCGGTTACCACAAAGCCCTTGCTACAGCCAGCCTGCGTTAGGTGGCGCTTCAGGAAAAGACCATGCGGACGGCCCCAGCATGCCGTAAGTTCCGCTTGACGGTTGGCGGCATGGCAGGCACCATGCGTGCGTGCTTGTTAAGGAGATCCCATGGGCTTTGATCGCGGCAGCGTGTCGTTTCGTTTGTTTTACCTGAAACAGTCCTTTGACGCATCTTTGGTAGAGCGTTTTGCCGAACATGCGGCACCGCCCATCGAGACGCTCGGGCGGGAACCGATCCAGGGCTGGGTTTCCGGCCGCCATCTGCTGGACACCCGGCTGACCGAGGAAAATTGTGTCTGCGGCGGGTATCTGCACGCCACCCTCATGCGGGCGGAGCGCAAGATACCCGAGGCCTTGCTGCGGGCCCATCAGCGTCTCGAGGAAGAGGTGCAGTTGCGCGCGCGTAATGCCACGACGCTACCGCGACAGGTTCGCAGCGAAATCCGTGATGAGATCTACGAACGCTTATTGCCAACCATGCCGCCAACCCTTACGGGACTCCCGGTGGTGGTGGATTTCCGCAACGATCGGGTGTTCGCAGGCGCCATGTCTGATCAGCAACTGGAACGGTTTGCCGGGCTCTTCCGTGAAACTACGGGGGTGTTACCGGTGCAACTGACGCCGGAGACGGCGGCCCTGGTGCGCAAACAGCTCAACAGCCGCGATGTATCAGCCGTTTCCTTTTCGCCTGATCCGGAAATAACGCCGGACGACGAGATTTCACTCGGGATGGACTTCCTGACCTGGCTCTGGTGGTGGTGGGAGGTCGAGGGCGGCATCTTCCGACCTGAGAAAAATGGCCCGCAGTACGGGATGATCTTGGAAGGCCCGGTCACATTCTTCCGCGAAGGGAAAGGGGCGCATGAGGCCGTCCTGCGCAAGGGGAATCCGTTCGACAGTCGTGAGGCAGGCATTGCTTTGCTGGGCGGCAAGCGCGTGAAACGCGCCAAACTCACTCTGGCGGAAGGGGATAAGCTCTGGAGCGCCACGGTGGATGCGGATTTTGGCTTCCGCGCCGTCAAAGTGCCCAAAGGCGACCAAGTGGATCCGTCCGGACAGTTCCAAGAGCGGATGCTGCATATCGAAACGCTAGTGACCGTATTTCTGGGTTTGTTTGATCGGTTCCTCGAGCAGCGCAAAGAACCGGCTTCATGGAACAAAACCGTGGCTGCCATGCGCCAATGGGTGGGGCGCCGCGCACAAGTATAGCGCCCTTTCGTGTGGGGCGCGGCGCTCCAGTCAGACGTGCGCGCGTGCCGGCAATCTCGCTCAGACGCCGGCTTAGGCGACGGGCGGGCCGCCTTGGCTGACGCGAATGTGGCGGGTGTGCGCGTTGGCGGTGAGGGTAATACGCACCCAGATGGTCGCCGGCGGGAGCAGATCGCCGGCCCGTTCCGGCCATTCGATGGCCATCAGCGCTTGCCGGTCTAGATACTCCTGAAACCCGATGGTCAATAGATCATCCGGCGTGCGCAACCGGTAGAGGTCCATGTGAACCAGCAATTGGCGTCCGCTGGCATATTCCCCACAGAGGGTGAAGGTCGGGCTGGTAACTGGCCGCTGAATGCCGAGCGCCTGCGCCATCCCCTGCACGAAGGTGGTTTTGCCGGCCCCAAGTTCCCCTTGCAGGGCCACCACGCCCCCTCTCGGCAGATCAGCCACCACTTGCGCCGCGACACGCCATGTGGCGGCGATGCCCCGGACCGTGAGCAGACGGGGGGGGGGCACGGTGACGTGGGGTATGCGGACATGCCTTGGCAACGCGTTAGGCGACGCGTTCGACCGTGATCCCGGCATCCACGCTTTCGCGCAGAATGCGTTCGATCCCTTGCTTGATGGTCATGGTGGCGTGCGGACAGCCGCCGCAAGCGCCCTTCAACCGCAGCTTGACCAGTAGCGACTCAATGGCAACGACTTCCATATCGCCACCATCGGCCTGCAGCATGCCACGCAGTTCTTCCAGCTTTGCACGAATTTTCTCTTCCATAATTCGGTTGCTCCTTTGTTGAACCTATATATTGCCTTAGGTTGGCTGTGGCGACAAGTCGTTTTCATGAAAAGGGGCTTTCATGCCCGCGCTATATCCGATAACCGGCTCATGGCTTTTCCGTTGGCAGGGTGAAAGCTTCCCCCAGCGCCAGATGCACAATTTTGCCATCGGGCTGTTGCACATCTGCGGTCTTGATATCTGCGGACAGCAGAATGGCGCTTTGGATGTTACTGCCGGGCAGGAAGAACCGGCTGGTATTGTCCAACGCACTGTGGAACAGCGCGGCCGGTGTGCCATCCGGGCGCTGGAAATAGCCACGGAAAGTATAGGTGGGTGTGCCCGGCGGAGCTTTATTGGTAGCGCCGGTAACGCGATTGGTTTTGGTGGGTTGCTTGCTGATAATGCTGTTGGTGATGGGCGGCGGCGGCGGCATAAGCAGCGCGTTGGTGGTGCCGGTTGGCAGATTCAAATGCATATACTCAATGCTGGGACGAAAGGGGTTGGCGGGAATAATCAGGGCCTGCGGAGCCAGTTGACTGGCCACAAAACGTAGCACGCCAATGTCATTGCTGCTGATCTGACTGCTGGTTTCGGCGAGCGGCGGCGCAGGGGGGGGGACTGAGCGGTGTAAGTAGAGCCAGCTCACCAGTCCCAGGACAGCCAGAAAGAGTGCCACGGAGCCGAAGCATAGCAGCTTAGCATCCAAGTGCAGCAGTTGTTTCCAGAGGCGTTCCATGTGGGCTCCTCAGGCCGTCGTTTACTCAAACACCAGTGCACTCATGACAGCATGGACGCGCACGGGTGATTGGTTGCGGGGGCCTGATTCTATCCGGATGTTCCGAAAGGCAAAGATCTGATTCTCCTCGAAGACCGACTGCAAGAGGGTATAGAGATTCGGGAAGGCGATATCGAACGCCACCTGCATCGGATATTCGTCAAAACAGAATCGGCCATCCGGTGATTTATAGGCCGTGGGCGTCAGCGGGTTGATGGCAACCAGGCGCTCAATACGTCGGTCGAGCGTGAGATCGGCCAGTTTTTCCACGGCTTTGAGTTGCAGCATACGCTCCCGGACCTTGTCGTTGGTCAGCAGCGCATCATCCACCCCCAAATCGGTGGGAATAAGTTTGATCGCCAAGGCATCCGATTTGTCTACGAGCCGCTGGCGGGTGCGGAAAAGCTCCACTTTGAAGTCAATGCGTCCGACTTCGGCGCGCCGCAAGGCCGCCTGGTTGGCGAAGGTGGCCAGGCGCGTGGCGGTTTGTTCCCACTCTTCTTTGAGTCGTTGCTCCTGCGCCTGTTCGGCTGCGACGGCTTGGTGCAGGCTGGGGATGCTCTCGTGCGCGTACTTGCTGGCGGCAAGATCCTGCCGGAGTTTCATGATCTCGTCGTTCATCTGGCGTTGCGGCAACAGCAGGAAGTACCAGGTTGCGAACAGAATGCCTACGGTCAGTAGTAGGATGAGGGTGACCTGGCTGCGCTCCGAGAGATGAAAGCGGGCGAGGTTCATGGTGTGTTCACCTCGAGCTGGATCACAAAACGCCGGTAGGGTGGCAGCAGGGCGGCCTCGGCGGCCGAGAGGGCGTGCGGTGCCAGTACCCGGTCGTCCGCCAACAGGTCGGCCTTGGCAATGCGTGCCGCCGTACGCAACCGCGCCAGGAGTTCCCGGACGGACGCCAAGCTGGGATCGGGGGTGTACCCTTCCAGAATGAATACCGGGCGAGTGCTACCTGAAAGCGTCGTGGGGGCGGGGGGTGGGGGGGCGACCGGTGGCCGGGCGCCCGCGCGCAGATCACGGAAGAGCGCAAAGGGGGATCGTTTGGGGGGCTCTTTCTGTAAAGGCGCGGGGGGGGCTGGTGGCAGGTAGCTGGCTTCGTCACAAAAAAGCGTGATCCAGTCAGTGGTCTGGATACTGTTGGCAACCAGCGTGAGCGTTTCACGAGCTAGCGGTCCGCCGGTCAGGATCCGCGTCACCGGCGTGCCCCGGCTACGGATCTGGTCACACCGCTCGCGGATCTCCTTGATTTGCTTGACGATGCCTTCACATTTCCGGAGCCGTTCGCGTTCGGCCTGAATGTTGGCGCGGTCATGGCGCAACACGGAGAGTCCGTAGACGGTGAAGAGTCCCAAGGCCATAGCACCGAAGATCGCGGTGGCAATCCAGTACCCCTTCTTCTCCTTGAAAACAAGCTCATCGCGGAGTTTTTCGGGAAGCAGGGAGAGATGGGCGGGGGCTGCTTCCAAGGCCGTGGCCGCCAAACCGTTGGCAATTTCCGCGGATCCCAGCCAGCGTGCGACATCCGGGCTGGCGGCAGCGCCTGGCAGGTTGACGGCCAAGATGACAGGCAGGCGGGTTTGGACGGCCAGGTGGGCCGCGAGGCCGCGCAGGCGTGCACCGCCCCCGGCTAGGACGATCTGGCTGGGTGCGAATGCGCTCCCGTTGAACTGGCTACGATACACACCCAGGCAGGAGTTAATCTGGGCGATCCAGCGATCTGTGGTAGCAGTCAGGGCGGCACCGAGGGTGGGGTCGTCCAAGCCGCCCTCCCCATGTTTGCGTGCTTCCGCTTGCACCGGGTTCAGTTTGCTGACTTGGGCGACGGCCTCCGTGAACGTGCGGCCACCGAATGGCACACTGCGGGCGAAGAGCAGGCCGGTTGGCAGTCCGATGGCCATGTCGGTCTGCTGATGGCCGATGTCGAGATAGACCCACGGTTGGGCATGCGGACCAGCCAGTGGTTCGAGCGCATTGAAGAGCGCGACGGCGGCGGGTACCAGGTCGGCGGGGCGCAGGCTCAGCAGGTGCGCGGCTTGCATCATGCGCTCAATGACCATGGGGCGTGCCATGGCGAGCAGGTAGAGGGTATGTCCAGGTTCCGCAGGGGTGGTGGAGGCATGCACGGCGTAGCGCATGGAGTCGCCCGCCATCTCATTGAACTGAAGCAGGTCCATGACGGCGGCCTGTTGGGGCGTACGAGGATCTGCTTGCGGGATCCGGCCAGGCTGGAAGATCGTGTTGCCGCCGGACAACGCGATGGCACAAAACGAGTTGCTGAGCCCGACCTTGTCGAGCCAGGTGCGGATCAGTTGGGGCGCATCCGGGGCGTCCAGCGGCAGGGCCAGCGCTTCTACGCGTACCACCCGCGGCGTGTTACCGTGCATCTGCATCCAGACCGCCCGCACGTTGCGGGTGCCAAGATCAAGGCCGACGATGTTACGCGTGCGTGGCATGGCAGAGGATGGTAGTCAGACGGTTATGGTTCGCGGGGGCGGGGTAATTCTCTCTGGCAGTTCGTTAGCGATGGGCAGCTTCGGCCACGCGCAACGGGATGAGTTCATCACCGATATCTGATATCACCGTGGCGGTGACAAAGATCAAGAGATTTTCGGTCCCCTCGTTCACACTGTCGGTGCGGAAGAGCTGCCCGATAAAGGGCAGATCAGCTAACCAGGGGATGCCTTGGCGCGCCTTGCCGGCCGATGCCTGTGCCAACCCGCCCATGACCACGGTTTCGCCGCTGCGCACCACCATCTCGGTCTCGACCTTTTTTTGCAGCACGATCGGCAGTTTGCCAGGCATTTGTACCGTAGTTGAGGTCGGGTCGTTGGCTTGCTCCCAGGCACTCTTGTTTTGGAGTTCGGTGATATCGGGGATGATGGCGAGATTGATGGTGGCGAGGTCAGCACCGATGCTGGGCGTTACCGCCAGATTGAATCCCAGCGAGATGGTCTTGGGGGTGCCTGAAAAGGTGGGGGTGTTGTTGTTGTTGTTGACCACCGTGTTGTTGACAATGGTGTTCTGGTTGCTGGAAGAGGTGCTAATGTTGTCGTAATACTGGAACTCCTCGCCGATATGGATGGTGGCCGTACGGTTATTGACCGTGGTGATCCGTGGCACCGTCAGCGTGCGGTCCTGCGTAGACTTCTGGGTGGCGCTAAGAATGGCCTGCATCCGGAGATTATCGAGCACCCCCTGATATTTGAATAGGCTGGAGCCGCCAACCATCTCACCGTAGCCGATATGTTGTCCGTACAGGAGATTGGTGCCGGAGCTGGTTAGGCCGGGCAACGGCATGGTATTCGGTGCCGCAGGTGTCGTGGGGGCCCCCATCAGCCAGTCAATGCCGAGCTGGCGCAGGTCGCCGGCCTTGGTTGAGATGAAACGCGCCTCGATCAGCACTTGCGACTGCCGTACGTCCAGCGCATTGATAATCGTCTCGGTCTGAGCCAGGTTCTCGCGGGTATTCTTGACCAGTAGGGCGTGCGCCCGGGTGTCGAAGACAATTTCGGCCCCCGCCGGTTGCGGCACAAATTTTTTGATGGAAGCGACCATGCTGATCTCGCCGTTACCGGCCTGGGCTTTCTCGCCCAAGGCGGCCCCGCCGGGAATTTCATTGGCAGGCAGCCCTTTGCGCAGCCGGTAGACGCGTGTTTCGAGAGGGATGCTCCCTTGCTTGTCGTTACCGGCGGTCACCCAGATCATGTTCTGCCCGACCGAGAAGGTGATCCCCATGTTGCGCCCCACGTATTCCAGGATCTCCTCCAGCGGGGTGTTTTCCGCATGGATGGTGATGGTCTTGCCCCCCCCGACCCCGGCGTCGGCCACGAAGTTGATGTTTTGCGACGCGCCGATCTGCGCAATAATGTCAGATAGGCCGACGCTTTCGAGATGTACGCTGACGGCTTTACGGATGGCCTCCTGCATCTTGTTGGTGGTCATGGCGAAGGGCTCATTTTCGCCGACCACATGCCGGGTCAGGCGATAGGTGTCGGGCAGAACCCCGTGCCGGGCGGCATCCGCCGCACTGGCGACCGCACTGGCAGCCATCTGGTCCTTGATGCCATCCTGCCGGAGTTGGGCGACACGCGACATGATGCGCGACTGCAGATCGGTCAAGCCGAGCGTCAGGGGGTCCTGACGGGCAATCTCAATACAGGCCACAATGGCTTCGGTGTAGCGCTTCTCCTGGAACAGTTTCTCCGCCGCCTGCACGCTGGGGGCGGCGGCCGTGCGGGCCGGGGCCGCGGTTTTGTTTTCCGATGACGTGGCGCAGCCGCCCAGGAGCAGGAGCGCGGCGATCAAAGTCAGCCGCCGGGTCGTTGTCTGTTTCATGCTTTTCTTGACCTCTGCACTTCGGGGGAACCCTTGGAGTGCTAAAAAAATACCAGAAAGCCGTGGTACAAGCCAGTGCCGATCACTGCTCGCCCGGTTGTAAGGCCCCTTCCCACCAGAGCGGACCCACGTAGACGTTGCCGGCGTAGGCGACATTGATCGTGATGCGTTCACTGGTGAGTTGCGGCGATGCCGTGCCGCGTGTGTTTAAGGCAGCTTGGTTGGCAAAGCCACGGATACGTCCTTCGCTGGCGTGGTGGTAACAACGAATAATAGGCATGCGTGATGTACTATACGACTTTGGATGAGCGATACCGCCGCCATTTGCTGCGTCTCCCACTAGCAGTTGATTCTCTTTGTATTCCCGCCATTCTTTAACCCCATTGCCGTTTGTATCGGGTGCATCCCACGGGGATACTGCTTTTGAAAACTCGTAGAAATAACTACACGCATGCACGTCGATGTTGCGTCCGCAGGTGGAATTGAAGGGATTATGGTCATTGTCGTCCACTTGGGCTGAATCGTAAACGCCATTCTCGTTCGTTAGCGGGTCGATCGTTGGCGGTCGTGAAACGCCTCTGCCATGGTTACCATCGCTCCGGCAGACGAATATGTGCAAATCGTCTACGTAGTTAGGGTATAGGCAGGAGAGCCAGTCCGGGTTACGGCCTTGGTAGTCGCTGCGATAGATGAGGATGGCGGCGCCGAGGTTGCGCAGGTTCGATTTGCAATCCGCCTGCCGCGCCAGCGCCCGGGCCTTGCCCAAGGCCACCGCGAGGCAACTGGCCAGGATCGCCAGGATGATGATGACGGTAAGCAGTTCGACCAGCGTGAAACCGGCGCGTCTTTGGCACGCTACCTGCGATAGGTAGCCGTCACGTCCCAGCCGCGGCCGCACGGGACGTGGGAAGTCTATAGACCAGGACTGTAAAAGAGATCGCATGGGTGCTATAGTACCTTCCCGCACGAACCATGCCAAGCAGGGGTTTGCGCGCGAGGGGATGGTAAATAGCGGATAGGCGCGGTTTTTTGTGGTTTTTGGCGTCGTGGCGGGCCAGTGGTTGGCCCTGTCGGCACGTGGCAGCGGGCTTGAGGACCAAACGTGGGCACGATGGTAGGCAGATGGCGGCAGTTTTTGCATACGGACGGAGGCACGTTGGAGGCCTCCGGCCGTCGCCGTGCTTGGCTACCTAGCCTATTTTTTGGGTGGTTGACGCTGCTGGCGCTATGGCCCGTGGCAGGGCAGGGGCAGTCCTATCTGGCGTGGCGTGAGCCCGCCGCCCTGGCGCGCCTGGTTTTCGTGCGCCCGCCGCAAGACGAGTTCTGCCTAGTGGTGGCGCCGGTGCGCACCGCGACGGCTGGCGTGCTGCTAGACGGCATGGCCTGGGCGAAGGATAAGCGCGTGCCGTTGGGGGTGATCTGGTCGGATGCCACCAATCTGGTCTTTCTGGCGGATTGTCGGGGGGTCGCGGCCCGTAAGGAAGTGGCACTCTATCTGTTCGACGTGGCGCAGTTGCCGGTGACGAATGTGCCGGTGGCGGATCCCGGGCCGGTGCGCTTTTATGCGCAACGTACGGCGGGCCAGGATTTTCCGGTCAGTTGGGAACAGGTGCAGATGCTGGAGACACGTGTGGATCGTGAGCCGTGCCTGCAGGGCTTGCCGCGATTTGAGGCAAAAGAGGGGGCGCCGTCCGGTTGGTATCGCGGCGATTGGCAACGAAAGAACCACCTGTTTCAGCTCTCCTCGTGGGTTCTGTTTCCCGTGTCCGGACGTTATGTGTTTGGCATGCAGAGCGAATCACCGGTCTGGCTGCAGGTGGATGGCGTGACGGTGGTGGGGCAAGTACCCACACGGCAGGCGGGGTGGACGAAGGCCGCGCCGCTGCTGATCACGGCCGGCTTGCATCAGGTGGTGGCACGCGGGGTTACGCAGCAACGCTTGAACTTCCTCGCAGACTGGCAGCAGGAAGGGTATACCAATGCGCCGGGCGTGGTCGCCATTACCGGTGGACTAAAGGTCCCCGCGCGCTGGGAGCAGCGGGGCGACCAACTGCATGTCATGGCGGAAATCACCACGGAACCGACATACACGTTTGTCGGCGTCACCAATCTGTTTGTGCCGATATGGTTGGAGAGTCGGAGTGTCTCGCCGGATCGTCGCGACTTGCGGCACTCCTGGTGGCTGGCGCCGGACGGTATGGCGACAAATGCGGCGGCTGGCACCATGGAACTCGGCCAGGGGGCGCGCTGTCCGGCGGTGCTTAGCACGGCGGTCGGGGCTTGGCGCATTCGTTTGCGGGTGACGGATGACATTGGGCATACGGCTCAGGATCAGATCTGCGTGCCGCGGGCGAGTGGACCGGCGCACAATCAATATATGGTTGCGGGGCGCTTGGTGGGGGTGCCCCCCTGCGGGTACGAGGAGGACATGGTACGGCCGGAAATCCATGTGCGCGCCACGTCGCCGGACACGGTAAAATTTCAGGTTGAGGCTGATATCTTATATGCCAATGGTAAGTCCACGAATGTCAGTGCCGTGGTGGATATCCGACAGTCCTGGGGGCGGCTGCTGTTGCCGGCGGCTAGCGCCGACGCCTTTCAGCAGATTACCTGGCGCATACGCCATGCCGGGGTGACGCTGGATCAGGGCGCGCAGATATTTGAGCGAACGCCCTTTCGTAATCTACCGACGGCCTTGGATGGCGAGCTGTTACTGGTAAGCTCCAATGCCTTAATGCTGGTGGCACAGCGGGCCTCCGCCGGCGAAACAGCGCCTTTTGAAGGTCTGCGGGCCGGGCAGCGTCTGCTCCTGTTAGATGGTTTTTTAGTGCCACCGGATGATCAGGACATGCGGCTGGGTAAGCGACTGGAGGCCCTTTTGACCGCTGCTGACGCCGGGCCGATGGCCGCGTACCGGCGCGTCAGTTTCCAAGCCCTGGAGGGTGCGGCGGGCACGCCGGGTGTGGCGCGTCTGCAGCCGTTGGTTCAGGTTAGCACCCTGCTACCAGCGGAGGTGGTGATCGTGGCGCCGTCGTTCGAGGCGCTGGGGCAGGGCGAATCGTTGGCGCAGTATGAGCGGCGCCTGGCCGCTTTGGTGGGATTGCTGGCTGGGCCGGGGCGTGCCAGTGTGATCTTGCTCACGCCGCCGCCCTTCGCCGTCTTACCCGGTTGTGAGGGCCTGGCGGCGGTCGGCGTGGCGGCGCCTAGCGCCCGGCAGTTAGCGGAGATCATCTGTCGTGTGGCCGATGCGTATGGGCAACCGGTGGCCGATCTTTATACCGTTTTCATGACCGCCGAACGCCGCACACCGCTGCTGGCTGAGGGTGTGCTGACCCCGGAGGGGCTGACCTTGGCCGGGGACGTGTTGCGGCGGGTGCTGGCCGGCCCGCGGAAGGGATCACCGTGATGGATACGCCTGATCCCCTGGAACTGGCCCATTGCCGCCCGGAATGGAGTGCGCAGGAACCGCTGACTCGCAGCCAACGCGGCGTGCTGCTGGTTATGGCCGTGGCCGTGATGGTGGCCACCGTGGTGGCGCCGTTGGCCACCGCGCGTGCGTCCATCCTGTTCTGTACCCTGTTTTATCTGACGGTAATGCTCTACAAACTGGTGCTGGTGCGTGTTTCCGAGCATCCCGGCTCCATTCTGCATTTTCCCGCCGCCCAATTGGTGGCACGTGATGCACACCCGTGGCCGGTGGTTTCGATCCTGGTCCCCATGTATCGCGAACCGGAGTCGCTGCCCCACCTTGTCCAAGCGCTCCAGTCACTTGATTACCCTGCGACGTGCAAGGATGTGCAACTACTGCTGGAAGCGGATGATGAACCCACCTTGGCGGCAGCGGCCCAACTCGCCCTGCCACCGTTTGTCCGCATCACCCACATCCCCCCTTCCTTTCCTCGCACCAAGCCTAAGGCCTGCAATATCGGTTTGGCGTACGCGCGGGGCGAATATCTGGTGATCTATGATGCCGAGGACCGCCCCGAGCCGGATCAGTTGAAAAAGGCCGTGTTGGCGTTTGAATCCTCGGCGCCGCGCGTAGCCTGTGTGCAGTCGCGCCTGAATTACTATAATCCGGACCAGAATCTCCTGACGCGCTGGTTTGCGGCGGAATATTCGGCCTGGTTTGACATGCAGTTGCCCGGGCTGGCGGCGCTGCGCGCCGTCATTCCGCTCGGTGGCACATCCAATCACTTTCGCCTTCCCATCCTGCGAGAGTTGCATGGGTGGGATGCGTACAATGTCACGGAAGACTGCGACTTGGGGGTGCGGCTGTGTCGCGCCGGCTACACCACGCGCATGGTGGCCACTACCACGTGGGAGGAGGCCTGCAGCAGCCTGCCGTTCTGGATCCGGCAACGGACCCGCTGGCTGAAAGGGTATATCCAGACCTATTGCGTGCACATGCGTCGCCCCGGACTGCTGTTATCCGAGCTGGGGGTGGCGGGTTTTCTGCATTTCCAACTGTTGGTGGGCGGCGTGATCTTCTCAGCGCTCATCAATCCCGTATTTTGGGGGATGGCCTTGCTCTGGTTTGTGCTGCGGCCGGCCGCTCTGGCGGCGCTGTTTCCCGGGCCGGTATTTGCCGCGGCCGCACTCTGCCTGTTTGCCGGCAACTTTATTTTCGTCTACATAAACCTGCTGGGGTGCTACCGTCGCCGCTACGATCAGCTCTTGCTGCCAAACTTGCTGACGCCCGTTTACTGGGTGATGATGAGCTACAGCGGCTGGCGGGCGTTCCTGCAGTTTTTCCGTAACCCGTTCCTCTGGGAGAAAACGCAGCATGGTATCCATGCGCCAACGAAGCCTTGAAACCGGACGCGCTTTGGTGCTCGCTGCGGTGGCGCTGGTCCTGGCGCAACAGAGCGGGGTGGCCGGGTGGGCGTCGCTCGATGTGCTGCACGGCATCTGCCGGGAACTGCTGCAAGGTTCGACGGAGGGGCGGCAGGCCCTGGTCGGTTCCTGCTGGTATGGACCGCTACCGATTCTGGCAGGCACGCTGGGGGCCTGGTTGGTACCTGGGCCGGAGGCCCTGCCCTGGGCACTATTGGCAGTGGCCTGGCTGGGATGGGCCATGGCGCTGTATCGACTGGGGCGCCTGGTGCATGCCACGCTGCTGATCCGCCTACTTGTGCAACTGGCGGCCGCCGCCAGCCTGGTGGTTTGTGAAGGCGCCTGGCAACCGACCGTGGCCTTGCCCGTCTGGTTGGGGGTGCAGGCCGCCAGTTCATGTGCGGACTGGTCGGTCACGCGACGCATGGGCGCGTTGGCTACGCTGGGCTTTACGCTGGGGGCCCTGCTGCTGTGCGGCGTAACGCTGTGCGGATGGATGGTGTGGGTGCTGGCGTGCCTGGCGTTGGTAACTGTGTTTGCGCCGGAAGTGCGCCGGCGACTAGCAGCGGTGCTGTTGCTGGGCGCGCTGCCGTTGGTTTATGCGGTGGGGGTTTGGTCGTTGATGAACTGGTTACTGCTGGGACACCCGTTGTTCTTTGTGCAGTCACTGGCTGGTGCCGAGTGCCTGCGCTGGCATGGTTGGCCCACAGCGGGCGGCTCTGCCGTCAATATGCTCGCACTCGGTATGGCGGTGGGGGCGCTGGTACTGGCAGCTTACCGGCGCCGACCGGAGGGGCTGGTGTTGGGGGGGCTGGCGTGCGGTGCGTGGTGGTGGGGGGGCATCCTGACGGGGTGTGAGGCCGCGTGGGCGGCCGGCACGACTTTGCCGCTGGCGCTCTGGTTGGGGGGGGCGGGGATCGTCTGTGCGCTGCGTGACGCAGTGCCTTATCTACAGGCACCGGAGGAAGACCGTGGCGTTAGGGAGGATGTGCCGCCAGTAGCGGGGGTGTCGGGCATAACCATCGTGATCGTGGCAGGTGTGCTATTAGGGGTGGTGCTTTGGGCGGTGCAAACGGAGCTTAGCCAGACTACCAGCGCGGCGCGCTGGGCGGCCACGCGACAGCAGACGGCGCAACAAGCCGCGGTCTTCCAGTCCGTAACAGCCTATGTGCAGGCGCGCACGCCGTACGGCCTGGTATTTGTCTGCGGCTATGAGGGGTTGGCGCTGCTTGCCCAGCGGCCGCCGGAAAGCCGCTTGCGCCCCTGCATGGACCTGCAGATTGGGGAAAATCGGCGACTCTACCACGGCCAGCACCTATTTGTCTTAATCCGGCGCCCCACAGGGCGATCGGCCGTGGATAGCGTGCATGGACGCATGTCGGAGGCGTACTGGCGTGGCGTGCCCAGCACCCTCCTGGCACACGATTTCGGCGCGTGGCGTTTGTTCGAAGTGGTGGGGGCGCCGACCGACAAGCAATTGCGGGAATGGCGGCATCCCGCGCCCGCCGTCGACGCCACCCTGCCGCCGCCTGCGCGTTCCGTACCCTAATGCGCATGGTCTTTCCCTTTGGCGTTCACAACCGCCGCCGTTGCAGTAATCGAAGGCTCTGGGATTTTGTCTCTGCTAGGCGTTCTATAACCGCCGGCAGGGGTTCTTCAGGGAAACAGCGGAGCGCGATTGTCAGCGTGACA
>CAIOST010000128.1 GCA_903861045.1 uncultured bacterium
TCTGCCCGAACCCACCCGCCTTTAACGACAATCCGCTATCCGGCGCCCTGCGCACGGACGCCTCACTATGCCCTCTATGGCTCACCAAGTGCCTCCCTCGCTCTTCACAGCCGCTTACCCGCCACTATTTGGAACCGCTGTGGGTCGTGGTGTCGCTTTGCCATAGACACCAACCGCTGGTATGCTTGACCGTTAGCACGGCGTACTTCATCCCCGCTTCCTTCGCGACATCGGCCCACTGGCCGCAATCGAGCTTGGTCGGCGCAAACGTCGCCGGATCCTCATGGCCGGTCGCCCATTGCATGTCGTGAAAGGTGGCCATGCCGAAGTGAATGAACAACCCGAAGCGCCACTGCAGGAACTCCTCCTGCAACTGCGCCAGCGGCTTAGCAACCTCGACTGCCGCGACCGCCGGCATAGACGCCGGAGATTCCGCCGCCTGCACCGATAATCCCAGACTCAAACCCAGACCACTCGCGACCATGAACTGTTTCATTTGCATCTCCTTTTGCTCCGTTTCGGTTGACGATTACGGCGACGATGACGGTGGACGATTATTCTGCCTCTCCGCGTAAACCGTACTCGTCGCCGTAATCGTCCACCGGACTCTCATCGTTGTCCCAATCGTTGTCGTTCTTCCATCCTTGTCATAATCTTTGTCATAATCATTGTCGACAAAGATCGCGACAACGATTGCGACAACGATCCATTCGACAACGATTGCGACAACGATCTGAACCCCAAACCCTGAACCCCGAACCCTGAACCCTGATGCTGATGGGAGGCCCGGCCCTAATTCGCCCACGTCGCCTGGGCTAGGCGACGCGTTTCGCCCGCAGGAATCGCCAGCGTGGGCCAGTGCAGCGCGGCGGCCTGGCCGAGGATCGTCCGGGCATTGATGGCCGGTTCGGCGAAGACGCGTACGGTGGCATCGAAGGCGGTGGGGTTGTGGCACTCCAACACCCGCGCGCCGTCCGCTTCGATCAAGCGCGCTTCGACATGGTCGAACACGCACAGCAGCCCAGTGTCAGGCTGCACGTAGATGCCGGGGAGTTCGGCGACGGTGAGCAACAGCGAGACCTCGGGCCAGCAGGAGCCGAAAAGGCAGCCACCGATGTTTTCGCGCCCTTCCCAGTCGCTAAAATTGACCCGTTCGCACATGTAGCCGGGCCGCATGGCCGGCGGCACGCCGACCGACCGGTCGGCGCGCGACAGGTACTGCGGCAGGTTGTGGGCCGTTTCCTGGATCTGCTCGAGCCAAAGGCGGTTGCCGGTGTAGCGGAAGAGCTTGAAGAGCGCGTCGCCGGAGAGTGTGCAGATGCCCGGCGCGCTGTGCTTGTTCTGCACGTTGGCCCAGACCGAGCCGGCGGCGTGCATGTCGAGCCGTCCGAAGGGCGAGGCCGCGGGAAAGGCATAGTCGTAGGAGGCGCACCAGGTCAGGCATTGCGCCGCCATGGCCTCGGCCCTTGCCAGCCAGTGCGGGTTGCCGGTGACTTCGTAGAGCACGACGAACGATTCGAGCATGGCAAAGGCCGATTCGCTGTCGGCGCACTTGAGGATCTCGCCGGGGCCGCCGGTCGTGATGCCCGCCCGTACGTCGCGCTCGTCCAGTTGCCGGGCGAGGGCCTCGGCGGCCTCAAGGTATTCCGGCTGCTCGAAATACTGCCCGGCCAGCGCGAGCGCCCCCGGCGCCATGGCGGCCGCCGTCGAGCCACCTACCACCACGTCGCCGGTCTCGCAGTTCAGATATTGACCGAGCTGGCCGAAGCGATGAAAGCTGTCCGTCAGTCGGTCGGCGAGGCGCCGCGTGCCCGCCGCCCAGCGCTCGGGCGGACGCCAGCTCGCGTCCTGCCCGTGGAGCACATGGAAGGCCTTTAGCACGAAATAGAGGGCATCCGCCTGCTTGCGCGTCATGTACCAGCGTTCCGTGCCGGGACAGTCAAAACCATCGGCAGAAGACTGGCCGTCGTGATACACAGCATAAAACAGGCCGCTGGGGTGCTGGGCGCACGCGAACATCCAGTCAAGATTGCGCAGGGCGCGCGCGCGGGATGCGGCCTGCCCGGCGAGGAGCAACGCGGCCGGCGACATGCCGCCGCCCACCCACCCGACCTGCCAATCCTGGTACTTGCAAGTGGCGGCAGCCTCATGGGTGCCCACCCGGTAGTAACCCTCGTCACACCAGTTTTCACGCTGATGCTTCGCTTCGGTGATGGCAAAGGCGGCTGAGAAAGGCAACTGGTGCTGAAGCCTTACCGGGCCCATGAGTTCTTTGCGGACTGCCGCAAAGCGGTCATACAATGCCTGCACGTCCGCCGCGGGGAAACGATAGAGGCGGAAGCGCACGGTGACGGCGTCGCCGGCCTTCCAGTCCGCGCCGCGGTCCCACGAGGGGGTGGCGGTGTTGACCATGGTGTAGAGCGTGTCGCGCCGCACGCCCGGCGCCTCCAGGCGCAGCATAGCGGAA
>CAIOST010000129.1 GCA_903861045.1 uncultured bacterium
CTCCGCGTCTCCGCGTGAGCTTGCCAGTTGGCTGCAGCGGGAGTGCGAGGCGCCTGCCGGGCCGGACCCGCCAGGAATGTTTTCAAATTGGCGCTACGTGTAAGTGTGGGCGTGTAAGTGTGCCGTGTAAGAGTGGGTGTAGGTGCCGGTGGCCGCTGGAACACTTACCCGCCAGCTTACACGCCACCCGTACACGGTTACACGTACACCACCCGCTTGCACGAAGGCTGGCACATGATCCCATAGCCACCAGCGCGGGAAACGGACACGCTCGGCGGGTCCGGCGGCCCCGCCCAGACCGCCAAGCCACGCACCGGAAGGGCGAGCTTGTCCCGAACCTTGTCCCGAACCGCTCTCCGAACCCTCCCGCTAGACTTCTTTCCGAACCGAGATCGAATGGATTTGGGTTCGGGACAAGGTTCTGCCTGACGGATATTGAAGTGGCATAAGGGTCGTATTTGTTGTTCGGCAATTCATGCGTCAGCCTGCCTGTCCGCCAGCACCTGCATGACCTTGGCATGGTGGCGGCGCAGGACGCCCGCCGCGCCGTATACAACACGCGCTCCTTGGCGCCTTGGCGTTACAATAGCCGTGCTTTGACGATAGTCGGGCGACGATTACGGACGACGCGTACGGTCGACGACTGGGCGGACGTGGCGTCCGCCGCGCCGGCCACGGGTTCTACCGCGCCCTCACCCTAACACCTACCACCTACCACCTTCTTCCGGTACTGCATGTTGGGATCCAACCCGAAAAATTCGTAAACGTTTACGAATTTTTGGCTGACCGAGCGACCGCATGTAATGCTCCACGGTCGCCACTTTCCGGCACTCCGTAGCCACCCTGGATTACGCCGCCCGCGGCCCGGGGCGGGCCGGGGCTACTAGCTGCGGCCCGCCACAAAACGTTGGATGCGGCCACGCCCCGGACAGCCAGCCACGCTCACCAGCCGGTGGTGTTCGGAAAGTAGTAGATCGTCGCAGCACTGTCACGGACAAACGCCGTGGGCGCAAACGCGGGGGCATTGCCCCGGAAGACGATACGCGACAGGCGCGGGCAGTATGCGAACGTCAGCGGCCTGATCGTAGTGACATGCGAAGAGACGGAAACGTCACGCAATTGCGCGCAGGATTGAAACGCGCCGCACCCGATGGAAGTGACACTCTCGGGCACTACCACGGAAGTCAAGTTACGACAATTGGCAAACGCGTGGTCGCCAATGCCGATGACCGGCAAGCCTTCCAACTTGCCGGGAATCACCAGCGCGCCGCCGGAGCCGGTATACCCGGTGATGGTGACGCCGCCATTGTGGACCAAGTACGAAAATGGCATCCACGCGGTCGAAAGGCCGCCAAATAGTGCGGGTGGCGTGGGCCAACCTTCGGTTTCCGGCAGACGATAGATGGTGGCGCATCGAACCAACTCGCCAGTTATATGCATGGGAGGGAAATACGCGAAGAATGCGTCCGTTTCCAGTGCCGGGGCATCGCCTTTGAAGAAAAGGCTCTGCAGGTTACGGCCTGAACACTGGAACGCCCCGGCGCCGATGTTGGTGACGCTGGCGGGAACCGTGACGCTGGTCAGATAGGCGGCAGACTCAAACGCGTTGGCGCCGATGGTGGTCACGCCGGCCGGTATCGCATAGTCGCCCGCCTTGCCAGCCGGGAACTTGATGAGTTCCGTGCGGTCTTTGTTGAACAGGACGCCATCGACGCTGTCATAGTCGGCGTTCTGCGCAGCCACCGTGATGTTCGACAGGCTGTAGGCCTCAAGGGCCGATGGGTCAATGTGGATAACGCCACGGCCAATTGCAACATGGGTCAGCCTGCTACACGAGGCGAACGCATAGGGGGCGATGTTGGTGACGCTGTCAGCCAGGCGCAAGTCCGACAGTCGATTGCAATTGTCGAACGCCGAATACCCAAACTGCGTGACCCCCTCCGGAACGATGTAGCTGCCCGCTTTGGCCGGAGGATATCGAATCAGCGTCGTGCGATCCCGGTCGAACAAAACACCGTCCAGGCTGCTGTAGCATGGATTGTCTGAGTCAACCTGTATGTCGCGCAGCTTGTCGCAATAGGAAAAGGGCGCATCGCCAAGATCGGCGACGCCACTACCGATGAGCGCGTTAGTCAGGCCACTACACGCCTGAAACGCCTGGTAGCCGATGTTTGTAACACTGTCGGTCATGGTCACGCGGGTCAGGTTGGTGCAGCCCAAGAAGGCCAAGTCGTCCACACCGGCAACGCCGTCAGGAATGGCATACGCTCCGGCCCTGGCCTGCGGGTACCGCACGAGGTAGGCGAACTCCCTATCGAACAGAACCCCGTCCTGGCTGTAATAGAAGCCGTTGCGCGGATCCACAGTGATCGCTGCCAGCCGCGGGCAGTCATCGAACGCACCGCTGCCGATGTAACCGACCGCACTGCCGATTTGTACCTGCGTCAACCCGCTGCAAGACTCGAATGCATTGTATTCGATCGCCCGCACGCTGTCCGGCAGCGTCAACTGCGTCAGTCCGCGGCAACCGCGGAAGGCGGCGGATCCGATCCAGACGACCCCGTCGGGGATCGTATAGGGGCCGGGCTTGCCGCCCGGATACTGCACCAGCGTATCCAACGTGTCGAACAGCACGCCCCCGCGACTGCAGAAAGACGGATTGTTCGTTGCCACCGTAATGGCGGTCAGACTGGTGCACCTGCTAAACGGGCTCGCACCGATGCTGGTCACGCTTGCCGGAAGCGCCACGTCTGTCAGGCGCATGCACAAATCGAACGCGCGGCTGCCGATGCGGGCCACCTGGGTGCCAAATACCACATTGGTCAGGCCGCTGCATTCTGCGAATGCCGAATCGCCGATATTCGTGACGCTGTCCGGGATCGTCACGCGGACCGGGTTCCTGCGGAAGAAGGGGGAGATCAGAGCCGGGTAGCTGATCGGGATCATCGGGGGCAAGCCGCGCTTGGCTGTGGCGCCCGTGCTATGGGCGATCGGTCTGGCGCCCGGTTGCGCGTCGGGGTCGAACACACCGTTGGTAACAAGCAAACCGGGGTTACCAATAATTACGGGCGGTAGCTGGATAACCGCGTGCGGAACAAGTGAAAAAGCAAAGTCGCCGATGCTTGTGACCGGCAGGCCGTCCAGCGCGTCCGGGATCGTCACCACCTCATTCGTGCCGGAATATCCGGTGATGCTGATGGTGTGGTCGCGATTGGTGACGTAGGTATAGTCCTGCGCTTCTCCGACAAGCGACCCCATCGCCAGCGACGCAGCCACGAACCACAAAAATCTGAAGGATGTACACATAAACGCCGCCCTCTTTTGTCGCGGTAGAGATTATGTAAATACCGGTGGCAAGGCAAGCACAGGTAGGCCGCAAAACGCGGGAGTTGGAAGATTGCGAAGACCGCGCCTGGCATGGTTGATATACACCTGTTAGCCACGCCGCCCGCGGCCCGGGGCGGGCCGGGGCTACTGGTGACGGCCTGCGCCCAGCGCGGGATGACCACAGGCGGCTCCGGCGGCCCCGCCGTGCCGGCCCGATGGACGCCCACGAGCGGGCGTTGACACTTCACACATAATATGTGTACCATAATAAGTGTGAAAGGAGCTAACCATGCCCAACATCACCATGGCCATTGAAAAGCCGCTGCTGGATAAGGCCCGCGCTTACACGCGCCGCCAACATACAACCGTCAACGCCTTGATTCGCGACCTGCTACGGCAAACCGTAGCCCCCCGTGAGGATAACTGGACGGAGAAACTGTTTCGCGACATGGACGCGGTCAACGCGCATTCGGGCGGCAAGCGCTGGCCACGGGAGGAACTGTATGAGCGGTAAGGCGTTCCTCGACACCAACATCCTGGTCTATGCGGCCGACCAGTCCGAACTGCGGAAGCGCCAAGCCGCCCGTGACCTCATCAATCGGCTGACCGAGAAAGGCACACCATGCATCTCCACACAGGTGGCGCAGGAGTTCTTTGTCACCCTCACCCGCAAGATGGGTGTTGCGCCGCTGGCAGCCCGTGATCTGGTCCTGGGGCTCAAAGGTTTTGAACAGGTTTCCGTGGATTTCGAGGACATCCAGACGGCTATCGATGGCCACATCCTTTGGCAGATTTCATTCTGGGACGCACTGATTCTTACGGCCGCCAAGAAAGCCCAGTGTACTGTGCTGTATTCTGAGGACCGGAACGACGGCCAGACCTTTGGTGGTGTACGCGTGGTGAATCCGTTCCGGTGAAGGCGCCGAAAAGGGAACGTAACCGTTTGTAGCAGGTTGAGTAGCGGCCTAGCCCTCGCGCCTTGGCGTTACAATAGCCATGCCCTGTCAATAGTCGGGCGACGATTACGGACGACGCGTACGGTCGACGACTGGGAGGACGAGGCGCCCGCCGCGCCGGACACGGGTTCTACCGCGCCCTCGACTGGCGCGCTGCTGCTCACAATACTACCGTCCCCATTCGCCTAACACCTACCACCTCCCACCTTCTCCCGGTGCCGCATGTTGGGATCCAAGCCGAAAAATTCGTAAACGTTTACGAATTTTTTGGCGGACCGGGCGACAACATGTAATGCTCCGCAACGCCACTTTCCATCACTCCGTAGCCACCCTGGATGACGCCGCCCGCGTCCCGGGGCGGGCCGGGGCTACTGGCTGCGGCCCGCCACAAAACGTTGGCTGCGGACACGCGCGGCGGGTCCGGCGGCCCCGCCCTACCGGACAGCCAGCCACGTGCCACGCCTCGCACCGCTCCATCAATGCACCGGGCGAGGTGCCTGCTGAGCCGGGCAACAACGCCCAACGCACAA
>CAIOST010000130.1 GCA_903861045.1 uncultured bacterium
CTTGGGGAGCAGGAACCCGGCGATATCCACCGCGGTTTGCAGCAGTCCGCCGGGATTGTCGCGCAAATCCACCACCAGCCCAGTCATCTTCTGCGTCTGTAACGTCTGCAACGCCTCCTGGAACTCCTTGGTCGACCCCTCGCCAAACTGTGTCAGCCGGATATACCCCACGCCATCCCGCAGCATGCGCACGCCCCGGACACTCGCGACCTTGATATCATCGCGCAGCAGCGAGACATCAAACGGGTCGCGGCCTTCGCGCTCGATCGTAAGCGTCAGGCGCGATCCTTTGGCGCCGCGCAGGCGTCGCACGGCATCATCCATGGAGATGCCGAGCGCGGCCACGCCGTCCGTCTTCAGGATGCGGTCGCCGGCCATCAGCCCGGCGCGATGGGCCGGCGAGCCATCGATCGGCGCCAGGATCAGCACGCGCCCCTCCTTGATGCCGACATGAATACCGATACCGGAGAAGTGGCCGCTGGTATCCTCCTGCAACTCCTGATACTGCTGGGGTGGCAGGAAGCCGCTGTGCGGATCAAGCGAAACGAGCATGCCGTCAATCGCGCCGTAGATCAGGTCGCGGAACGCCTTCTCGTCCGCGTACTGGCGCTTGACCAGCAGCAGCGCCTCCGTGAACACGGCAATATCCTCATACACAACGTCCTTATTGGCGGCCTCAATCGCGAGGCGACTGGGTGCATTGGAGGACAATTGTGCCGGCGGGGGATTGGTCGGCGTAAGCGGCTCACCGGCCACCAACCAGCCCGCCAGGAGCATGGCCCCTAGACCCACCAGCTGCCACCGTCGCCCGGCCCCTGGCTGCCAAGAAGTTCTGTAAGTGCGCATGGGCCTATTGTTGCAAACGTGCCGCCCCCCGCCAACCTCAATCTTGGCCACGGGCAAGTGCCGGGAATATTTCTACCGCGGGGGACACGAAAGTGGTTCGTCCATACCATGCGCCGCGTTTCCCAATCTCAGTTAGCTTGCCATTTTCATCTCGTTCACACTATGCTGTTTCCCCAGACGAAGGGGAGAGGCCATGCGCTATAATCAACAGGAGAGCTTAGACCGCTTACGTAGGGCCTACGAAATGGAGGAGTGCCTGAACGGCGCCCTGCTTCCTCTCTGCCAAGCCGCGGTGGCTGATTTGCCGCCGGAAAAACAGGACCGGATCCGGCGGTTGCTGGCGTCCGTGCAGGCCGACACCCAGCGCCACGCCCGCATCGTCCGGTACTGGATCGAATACTACGGAAAGCCACCAAAGACCCATGAGACCCTCTGAATTCCTGGAACGAATCCGGCAGATTCAATCGCAGGACCGCACGGCGGCGGATGTCTATGCCGATCTAGCCATCAACCTGCCGGACGCCATCGCGCGCGAAGCCTTCCGGGCCCTCACGCTCGAGGAAGCACGGCACGTCGCCGTAGAGCAGGAGATTCTCGCGTTGCTGCAAAACGACGCCCCATCCATAGCTGACGGGCAAGCAGACACCCCCCATGGCAGCCAAGCATAAAACCAAGGAATGGCGCAAACTGGGCGAGTTCGTCCTGCTCTTTGTACTGCTACCCATTCCTGTATTCTACCTGCTGGCGCAGTTCTGGGAACCCTCCCTGCACCTGGCCTACTATATCCTCGTCACTCTGTTTGTGATCCAAGCGGCGCTCAGCTACCTGCAAAGCACGGCTTCCATGCTCCGGGACCCTTGGGAGCGCCAAGCGCGACCACCACGCCCCCCCGTCCCCCGGGCGAGTTTCCTGGTCAGCGCCTACCTCCCCAACGAACTGCAAGTCATCGAAGAGACGCTGCAGCATCTGCTCACGCGAATCGAACGCCCGGCGGCCGGCCTCGAGGTGATTCTCGCGTACAACACGCCGCACTTCCTGGAACTGGAGCTGCGGTTGCGCGAACTGGCCCTGCAACACCCCTCACTGATCCTGGCCAACGCCCATGGCAGTCGCAGCAAGAGCCAGAACCAGAACTATGCCCTGGCGCAAGCCACAGGGGCGATCATCGTCCTGCTGGACGCCGACCACCGCGTATCGGCCGACTGTCTCTCCCGCGCCTGGCGCTGGCTGGAAGCCGGCTATGACGTGGTGCAGGGGCGCTGCAGCATCCGCAACGTGGACGACAGTCTCGTGACGCGCCTGGTGGGCGTGGAGTTCCAGACCATTTATGGCATCAGCCACACCGCCAAGTTCCGGCTCTTCCACACCGCGCTCTTCGGCGGCTCCAACGGCTACTGGCGCGCCGCCGCCCTGCGCGCAACCGGCTTCCGCAACGACCGCCTGACCGAGGACATTGACGCCACGCTGCGGGCCACGCTGGCCGGACATCGCTTTGTGCACGACCGCACCATCGTCTCCACCGAGGAAGCCCCCGTCACCTGGCGCGGCCTCTGGTTCCAACGCAAACGCTGGGCACAAGGGTGGTTCCAGTGCTCCCTGGCCTACCAGGGCGCGGTCCTGCGCTCGCGCTGCCTGCATGGTCGCGAAAAGTTCATCTGGACCATGCTGCTGCTCTGGCGCGTGGGGTACGATCTCGTCAGCCACCTGCTGCTACCGGTACTCGTGGCGTACTGGCTGCAGCGCGGCCGGGTCGAACTCCCCGTGACCCCTTACATCCTCTTTGCCCTCATCTTTACCCTGGTGAGCGGCCCGTACGAAACACTCGCCGCGGCGCTGCGGGCGGACCACCGCTTCCCCGGCCGCCGGTACCTGCTCTACGCCGCCCTGTCCTTTCCGTATACCACCTACAAAAACATACTGCAGGTCATCGCCATTCGCGACGAACTCGCCGGCCACCACGAATGGATCATGACCGAAAGGCAAAAGAAGGCATGACGCACTCCACTCGCGGCCTCCTGCTCGCCGGGGCGCTGTTCAGCCTGCTGTCCAGCGCACACGCTGCCACCCCGGCCGACCCACTCACCGAAGCCCGTACCCTCGTGGCCCAGCGGCGCTATCTCCCGGCCATCCAGCTCTACGAACAGATCGAGACCAACCTCTGGCTCGACCCGGGGCTGATCGTAGAACTCGCCCGTGTCTACCTCTACGCCGACCGCCATGCCGAGGCCATCCAACGCTTCGAGGCCGTCCGAGCTAGGGACCCCGCGCAACTCCCCGCGTATCGCAACGAACTCGGCGAAGCCTACCTCTGGCACGGCCAACCGGCCCTGGCCATCCCCCTCTTCCGTCAGTCGCTAACGCACAATCCCCATGACCTCCGGGCACGCCTCGGCCTGGCCCGCGGTCTCGCCTGGAACAACCAGCGCCAGGAGTCCCTGCCCGAGTTCGATACCCTCCTTCAGGAAACAACCGCGCCTACCGACGGCCTTACCGGCAAGGCCGACGCGCTCAGCCACCTCGACCGCCTCGCCGAAGCCATCGCCCTCTACACCACCGTTCTCGCCAGCGAACCAGATAATTTGGAAGCGCGCTGCGGCATCGCCCGCTGCCGCGTCTGGCAGGGGTATCACCGGCAGGGACGCGATCTCTATCTGGCCATCCTCCGCGACCACCCCCGCCATGCCGAGGCCCTGACCGGACTGGCCTATGCTCAGCACTGGGATGGTCGCGACGATCAGGCCGTGCAAACCCTCGCACAACTCGCCACCCTCACCACCAACCAGCCGGCCGCCAAAAGCCTAACCGAAGAAATCCAATCCTCGCAGGAACCGTATGTCACCCAGCTCAACCGCTTCTGGTGGGACAAATATAGAAACGCCCTGGAGCTCCACAGCCTGCGCACCGGCTTGCGCCTCGACGAGTTGACCGCCCTCGATGCCATCTACGACTGGCGCCAACTGCGCGATCGCCACTACCCCGATCTGGCTGCCAACCGTGTCGGCCTGGGTGGCACCCACACCTTTGGCGACCTGCTGACCGGCAACGCCTACCTCTACCAGAGCGACTACCAGAACATTGATTTCCACCCCCTGACCGCCAATACCTGGCTCACGCTGCGCCCCGACGACCTCTGGCGCCTGGACGTCGCCTACGACCGCGAGACCTTCGAGACCCAGTCCGCCGTGCGCCACCACCTTGTGACCGATAGCGGCTCTGCCTCCGTGGACCTCACACCCAACCGCTGGCTCCTCTTCTCCGGCAAGTACAAACAGAGCGACTACTCGGACGATAACGAGCAACACGCCTTCTTCGGCAAGGCCGAACTGCGCCTGTTTGGAAAACCTTACATCAAGAGCTACTACAACTACTACTGGTCCGAATGGGACCACCCGTTCGACCACGGCTACTTCGCTCCCGCATCCTTCCAGTCGCACACGTTAGGGCTTTACACCGGCTTCCACCTCACGCCGCGCCTCTTCTGTGAGGCACAATCCTCCGTCGGCTACGAGCAGCAGGAGCCCGCCGCGGAAAACCCCGTCTACTTCTCCGCCCTCGGCGCCAACTACCGGCTCACCAGCAACTGGAACCTCTTCGCCCGCAGCGAGTTCTTCCACGCGCTGCCGGACCGCAACCACGACACCGGCGGCTACCGCAGCACCACCGTGATCTTCGGCCTCACCCACAACTTTGGCGGCACCCCCAGCCAACCCGCCACGGAAACCCCCGCCCCCACCCGTAGCAACAACCACTGAGCCCCCTTCCCTTCACGGCGCGAGGTTGCTACAATAGCGCGCAAGAAACAGCCCACACCGGGTTGGTCAAGGGCCGCACCGCGCGTCGTGGCGGCAGAGAGGTTTTTATGGCAGCAGGTGTATTGGATCTGGCAGCAGCAAACTTTGACACCACCATTGCCACCGGCGTGACGCTGGTGGACTTCTGGGCCCCCTGGTGCGGCCCCTGCCGCATGCAGGGCCCCATCCTGGAACAGATTGTCGGCGCCGTCGCCGGCCGCGCCACCATTGCCAAGGTCAACGTGGATGAGGCGGCGGACGTGGCCGCCAAATACCAGATCCGCAGCATCCCCGCACTGATGGTCTTCAAGGACGGCCAGGTCGTGAAATCCTTTGTCGGCTTGCAGCGCGGCGATGTCCTGCTGCAGGCCATTGAGGCGGCGTGCAAGTGACAGCACCCGTACGCTCAACCCCATGAACCACGGGGTTGACACACTGCTGGTAGTGATGCTGCTGAGCTGCTTTCTCCTGCTGGGAGCGAGCCGACTGGCCGCTGCGGTACGCTTGACGGCCGTACAGGGGTTCATGATCGGCCTGCTCCCGCTGGCCATCGAGGGGGGCGAACTGCCGCTGCGCGTGGCGATCCTAGCCGCGCTCATCGCCGCGCTCAAAGCCGGCGTCTTCCCCTGGCTGCTGATGCGCACGGTCCGTGCCGCGCGCACCACGCATGAAGACCGCCCACTCATCGGCTACGGGCTCTCCATGCTCAGCGGCGTGGCCGCCGTAGGTGCCGCCTTCTGGCTCGATGCGCGCCTCTCTTTCTCCCAGGATTCCGGCGCCACACTGGTCGTGCCCGTGGCCTTTTCCGTCATGGCCACCGGCCTCTTCCTAATGGTAGGCCGGCGCACCGCCATTTGCCAGGTGCTCGGGTACCTGACCTTGGAAAACGGCATCTACATCTTCGGGCTCGCGCTGGTCAGCGGCATTCCGATGCTGATTGAACTCGGCGTCCTGATGGACATGTTTGTCGCGGTTTTCGTGATGGGCATTGCGATCTACCGGATCAGCCGGGAGTTCGACCATATTGACGCGGCGCAACTGACTTCGCTGAAAGGTTGACCGGGCATGTTGGGAGGGTCTTGCATCTATTCGGCGCTGGCGGTGCCAGCGGCATTGGCACTGGGAGCGCTACTGCGCCTCTCCACCGTGGCACGCCTCCGCTACCTCACGCTCGGCACCATTCTGTCAGCCGCCAGCGCGCTACCCGCCCTGCTGCAGACCTGGGCCCAAGGGGAGTTGACGGCCGCACAGGGGTGGCTGCGCCTGGACGCGCTCTCTGCGCTGCATGTGCTGCTGTTGCTGCTCGCCTTCGTCCCGGCCGCCTACTATGCCGAGCGCTATTTCCGGCATGCGGCGCAGGCGGGCCAGTTCCCCCCACAGACCGCACGCCGCTTCAGCGCGCTCTGGTTTGGCTCACTCACCATGATGATGCTGGTCCTCTCCGCCAACAACCTCGGCCTGATGTGGGTGGGGATGGAAGCCTCCACCCTGATATTGGCCTTTCTCTTCTGTACCCAGATCACACCAGGCTCCCTGGAGGCGATGTGGAAATATCTGCTGATGTGTTCTGTCGGCATGGCCATGGCCTTCCTGGGGATCCTGCTGATCGCCGCCGCCACCCGCCACACCGGTCTGCCGGTGACCACGGCCCTGCTCTGGACCAACCTGCGCGATGCCAGCCAGCTACTGGATCCGGCACTGGTCAAAGCCGGTTTCCTCTTCCTGGTGGTCGGGTTCGGCACCAAGGCCGGCCTAGCCCCCCTGCACAACTGGTTGCCCGACGCCTACAGCCAGGCGCCGTCGCCGGTCTCCGCCATCTCCTCCGGCTGTCTGCTGAACAGCGCACTCTATTGCATCCTGCGCTGCCTCCCCCTGGCGGAAGATGCCAGCGGACAAGTCGGCTGGGCCCGCGGTGTACTCGTGGTCCTGGGGCTCTTCTCCATGATCGTCGCCGCCGGGTTCCTGCTGGCGCAGCGCGATATCAAACGCCTGCTGGCCTATTCCAGCGTCGAGCATATCGGCATCATGGCCACGGGCTTCGGCCTGGGCGGGCTGGGGACCTTTGCCGCCCTGCTGCATATGCTGGGTCATACCCTGGCCAAGCCCTTGGGGTTTTTCTGCGCCGGCGCGCTGGCGCAGGCGTACGGTACCAATGACATGCGCCGCATGGGGGGCGTGGTACGTCAGGTGCCGATCTGGGGCACCGGCTTCGTGCTCGCGCTGCTGGCGCTCATGGGGGTCGCCCCCGGCGTGCTCTTCCTCAGTGAATTCCTGGTGCTGAAATCCGCCGTAGAGCAGGAAGCCTGGTGGGTCGTCGTCATCTACCTGCTGGCGCTCGCACTGGCGTTTCTCGCCCTGCTGCGCCGCGTCATCGCCATCGGCTGGAATGCCGCAACGCCCCCGCCGGAACAACTCCCCGCGCAGCCCGAGGGACGCAGCATGCAACTGTTCGTAGCCCTGCCGCTGGTGCTGATCCTGCTCCTCGGCCTCTGCCTCCCGTTTGGTCTGCTGCATTGGATCCAAATAGCCGCTGACATTATCGGAGGGGGGGCATGAACTTCCTCCAGATTGCCAATAGCACGGCGACCGATCTCGCGCGCATTCCCGAGCTCGTGTTCGACGACTTTGCCGCGGAACTGACCGCCGCCATCGCCGCGGGTGCCCGGCTCTCCGCCCTCTTCGGCACCCCGCGCAGCGCAGGGGGGGCCGAACTCTACGCCGTGCTGGCCGCCGAGGCCGAGAGTGCCCTGTTCCTCGGGCGCACCACGGTCGGTGCCTCGTACCCTGCACTCACCCCTGCCTGCCCGCAAGCCCATCTGTTTGAACGCGACCTGGCCGAGTCATGCGGCCTGACCCCTGTCGGCCATCCGTGGTGCAAACCGCTGCGCTTCCTGGACGCCGCCCGCCGCGATCCCACCCCCGGCACCCCCCCCTGCGGCGTGATGGACTTCTTCCAGATTGCCGGCGACGCCATCCATGAAGTGGCCGTCGGCCCGGTGCATGCCGGCATCATTGAGCCCGGTCACTTCCGCTTTCAATGCCACGGCGAGACCGTCTACCACTTGGAGATCTCCCTCGGCTACCAACACCGCGGCATGGAACGCGCCTTGCGCGGCGGCCCCACCCCCCGCAGCATTCACTACGCGGAGACCCTCGCAGGCGACACCACCATCGGCCACACCAGCGCTTACTGCACCATCTGCGAGACCTTGAGCCGGCAGCGCGTGCCCGCCCGCGCTCAAGCGTTGCGGGGGATCGCTCAGGAACTGGAGCGCCTGGCCAACCACATTGGCGATCTGGGCGCACTGGCTGGCGATGTCGGTTTTCTGCCCACGCAGGCCTATTGCGGCCGCATCCGTGGCGACGCGCTCAACATGACCGCCCTGCTCTGCGGCAACCGCTTCGGTCGCGGCCTGCTCCGCCCGGGTGGCTGCACCGCCGATCTGAGCGCGGCCGACGTGGCGGAACTCGCACGCCGACTGACGCAACTCCGGCGCGACTGCACCTCCGCCATCGAGCTGCTCTTCCACTCACCCTCCGTGCTCAGCCGTTTTGAAGAGACCGGCACCCTCTCCCGCGAGACCTGCGAAACCATCGGCCTCGTCGGGCCGGCCGCGCGCGCCTGTGGTGTGGCGCGGGACGTCCGCCACGACTTCCCTTACGGCATCTTCCGCTTCGCGCAACTCCCGGTCTGCACCTGGGAATCGGGCGATGTCTTTGCCCGCGCCTACGTACGCTGGCTCGAGATCCAGAAATCGCTTGCCTTTGTCGCCGAGCAGTTGCCCGCCCTGCCTGGCGGCGCCACGGCCTCCGCTACGGCGGCCGCCCCGCTGGCCGCCAACCAACTGGCCATTGCGCTGGTAGAAGGGTGGCGCGGCGAGATCTGCCATGCCGCACTGACCGACGCCGACGGCCGGTTTGCCTGCTACAAGATCTACGACCCCTCCTTTCACAACTGGTTCGGCCTAGCCTGCGCCCTGCGCAACCAGGAGATCTCCGACTTCCCCTTGTGCAACAAAAGCTTCAACCTGTCGTACTGTGGACATGACCTGTGAGGATAGCGAAGAAAAAGCTCAGGGCTCCGCCGCCAGATGGAACAAGCGATGACACCATAACCCCGAACCCTGATCTGAGACACCTTTTGGTTTCTCATTGCTGAAACCATCGGAATGGCTGGTATCCCGGCCATTCCGCGGCCCAACTGAACCCTGAACCCTGTTTTCCCTGACCAGTACTCAATGTCATCCGCAAAGCAACTATGCTCTCCATCCTACTAGCACGTTTTCAGCAGAAATACCGGACCATGGCCTGGCCTGCTGGCCCGGCACCCGCGCTGCCGGCCCGCCTGGCCGGACGGCCGCGCCTGGACCGCACGGCCTGCCAACAGTGTGGCACGTGTGCCGCGGCCTGCCCGGTCGGTGCCATCACCTGCCAAGAGGGGCTCACGCTGGACACCGGACGCTGCCTCTTCTGCCGCGCCTGTGAACGCGCCTGTTCCCGGCAGGCCATCCAGTTCACCCAAGAGTACCGCCTCGGTGCCGCAGCGCGGGAGGCCCTGCTGGTGCGGGATGCCGCCGCAGCCTATCCCCCGGCGCTGGTCGAGAAAGCCCGCGCCTACTTCGGTCGCTCGCTCAAATTGCGCCAGGTCTCCGCCGGCGGCTGCAACGCCTGCGAAGCAGACACCAACGTGCTGAGTACCGTGGCTTGGGATTTGGGGCGCTTCGGCATCCAGTTCGTAGCCTCGCCACGGCATGCCGACGGTCTGTTCATCACCGGCCCGGTCAGCGCCAATATGCGCCTGGCACTGGAAAAGACCTACGCGGCTGTCCCCGACCCCAAGATCGTGATTGCCTGTGGTGCCTGCGCCATCGCCGGCGGCCCGTATGCCGGTCACCCGGAAGTCCACGACGGCGCCAGCGCTGTTGTCCCCGTGGACCTCTTCATCCCCGGCTGCCCCCCCCACCCGCTTACGATCCTCGACGCGCTGCTGCGCTTTGTGGGGCAGGTGCCTGAAGAGTAACTTCTTAGGCTTGTCTCGTCTTGATCCCTGCCCGTCGGGCAGCAACCAGTTGTCGCTCGTCGGCCGAGACAAAGAAGTCGGCACCCCATTCTTGCGCACACGCAATATGCAGGGCATCCATGGCCCGCACCGGGCTCTCCTCCAGGATTTGCAGCGCAGATCCAAGCACCGATGGCGTCAGTTGAATGATGTCCGCATCGCGGACGTCCTCCAACAAGCGTTGCTTGGCCTGACGGTACTGCGTAGGCGTTACGATGCGCTCGCGCAGACGCCGGTTCAGCGCCGAGATGATCTCCGGCACGCAGATTACGCTCAGGCCGAGTGCCTCCGCGCCGGCGCAAAGCGCCTCCACGGCGTCGCTCCCCTCTTCGTTCACGAAGCGCTTGGCGAAGGCGGAGGAATCAAGAAAAAGCTTCATCACTGCGCTCCGCAAGAATCGCTGATGCCAGTCCGCGTCCCTTTGCCACCAGGCGGAGGGGCGGTCGTTTCCAGGAAGGCACGCCTGCGGCGGACGACACCGGCGAGACCTCCGCAATGGGCCGGCCGTGCCGGATCACCACCAAAGTCTCCCCCCGTTCAACCCGACTGAGCATGCCCGATGCATGACTCCTGAAATCCGTCAATGTTACCGTGGTCACCTTGCACCTCCAATCTGTACATAACCGTACAGAAGGATGCACAGATTGTCCAGCCCTATCTGCTACCACAGAGAGGATTACGAGTAGGATGACTCAGGAATGCGCCGGATTGTCAGGTTGCTTCTCTTCGGCAACCATCCTCTCGCCTGCCTCCGGCTGCGGCGGGTCCGGCGGCCCCGAAAAAACCTAGCACCTCACACCTACCACCTTCTCCCCGGCGGACCCGCCCTGCCACATGGCCGATCCATGCCCAGGAGCACGCGCGGCGACGGCGGGTCCACAGCTACCCCCACACACCTAACACCTTCCCACCTTCGCGCCTTGGCGCCTTGGCGTTAGAATCACCGTAACGAAACAGGCACCCGCCCGCCGCGTGCGAGCACCTGAGTAGTGACGTCAAAGAGATGCTCAACGTTCAGTTCTAGGTTCATAATCGTAATC
>CAIOST010000131.1 GCA_903861045.1 uncultured bacterium
AGCTTTGACGAGAGTTATAAGATCTGGTTGCCGCTGAGCCGCAATGTGCTGACGGATGGCACGGAGAGCCGGTCGCGCAAGGGGGCCGGCACAGGATCGATCATCGATGAAGCCGAAACGACCTTTGCGAACACCAGTGACGGCAAGTGGCCCAAGGAAGATTGGTATGCGGTGACGTTGAAAGAAGCGAAGACCATCACGCGCGTGGTGTTCATGCATGGCAAGACCCAGAATGTCGGCGGTTGGTTTGATGCCAGCGCAGGCAAGCCGCGCATCCAGATCCAGACGAGCGCAGGCGGGGAGTGGACAGACGCAGGTGAACTGAAGGATTATCCAGCCACCACCGGCAAAAGCGCGGGCCCGCTGAAGGAAGGCGAAAGTTTCCATTGCCAATTGGCGGCTCCGGTGAAGGTGTTTGGCGTCCGGATCACAGGCAAGCCGACATTTGGCGGCAACCCGAATCAGGCCTTCTCCACCTGCGCCGAATTACAGGCGTTTGCAAAATAACATCCATTCACGAATCACAGCAACCCCCTTGAAACAGCTATTCATAATCTGCACCGCCCTGTTGCTGGCTCTGCCGGCCACGCTGCACGCAGCGGACGCGCGACGTCAAAAACCCAACATCATCGTCATCCTCTCCGATGATCTGGGTTTTTCGGATCTCGGGTGTTACGGCTCAGACATCGCCACGCCGAATCTCGATGCGTTGGCAGCGAAGGGGTTGCGCTTCACGCAGTTCTACAACACCGCGCGCTGCTGGCCGACGCGCAGCGCCTTGCTGACCGGTTACTATCCGCAACAGCTTCACATGGACCCGCCGCAAGGCCTGCTGCCGACATGGACCCGCACGCTGCCGCACCTGCTCAAGCCTGCTGGCTATCGCAGCTATCAATCCGGCAAGTGGCATCTCTTCGGTGCTCCGCAAGCAAT
The DNA here is from genome assembly GCA_903861045.1 of uncultured bacterium. Lineage (GTDB taxonomy): Bacteria > Verrucomicrobiota > Kiritimatiellia > RFP12 > CAIWXQ01 > CAIWXQ01. Next base: position 934 of record CAIOST010000131.1, read on the forward strand.
TGCCGACGGAGGGTTCGACCATGCGTATGTTCTGGACGATCACGACCGAAATTTTAATCCGAACAAAATCCGCGAAGACGACCGCCCTTTGCCACCGGTGGCCAAGGACAGCGGTTACTACACGACGACCGCGTTCGCCGATCACACCATCCGCTGCTTGAAGGAGCACGCTAAGAAATATGCGTCGCAACCGTTCTTCTCTTATCTGGCCTTCACAGTGCCGCACTTCCCGTTGCAGGCACCGCCGGAGGACATCGCCCGTTACCGGGACAAGTATCTCAAAGGCTGGGATAAGGTGCGCGAGGAGCGTTGGCAGAATCTGCGCAAGATGGGGATCGTTACCTGTGGCCTGGCACCGCTCGAACCGGCCCTCGCGCCGCGTAACTTCAAGCCGGGTGTGCTCACCAAGCTCGGCCCCGGCGAGATCGAGCATGCTGTGCCTTGGGAACAATTGACCGCCGAACAAAAGCAGTATCAGGCCACAAAGATGGCGATTCACGCTGCAATGATTGACCGCATGGATCGGGAGATCGGCCGCGTGTTGGCTCAGGTGCGCGACATGGGCGCGTGGGACAACACAATCATTTTCTTCCTCTCTGACAACGGCACCGACGCCACCATCAATGTACGCGGCGACGGCCATAGCCAGGCGGCCGCCCCAGGTTCCGCGGGTTCATTCCTCTGCCTCGGCCCGGGCTGGTCGAGCGCGGGCAACTCCCCGTTCCGCCGTCACAAAATCTGGACAAACGAAGGCGGCATCTCCACTCCGATGATCGTGCATTGGCCCCAAGGCATCGCTGCGCGGGGCGAACTGCGGCATAATGTCGGCCACGTCATTGATTTCGTCCCAACACTGCTAGAACTCGCCCGCGTCAAACCGGCGCTGCCGGTGGGTGCGCCGGCGTTGCCCGGCCGCAGCTTGGTGCCAGCG
>CAIOST010000132.1 GCA_903861045.1 uncultured bacterium
CGCCATAACGCCAAGTACGCCAAGGATAAGGCGGAAGTAGGAACTTTGTCGCGAGCCTTGTCGCGAGCTTTGACGACAAACCTCCCGACAAAGCTCGCGACAAAGTTGGAGGAGCGTTTCTCATAGGTAGTTACCCCTGAGCTTCCTCGCGGCGCCGCCGCGCGCGGGCTTCGTGGTGAAAAAACTCGAAAATCGAAGCACGAAATTCGAAACAAATCTAAAACTCCAATGACCGAAGCTCCGAAACCCAGCGGCACCAGCCGGAGCCCTGATCGACTAAGTGTATTGCCCATGCAACGCAACCACCCGAAGGACACACTTAGTCCTTTCCGAATAGGCCCCCCACTTAGTCCTCGCCTTTTCCCGCCTAACACCTACCACCTCACACCTGCCACCTTCTCGCTCCCCATTGGCGTCCATTCGCGTACATTAGTTATTCGGCAAGCCTGTTCCGCACCTGACGACAGAACTGAGGCCGGTATTTAACAATCCGCGTCGTCCTGGGCGGCGTCTGCGTCGTCCGCGTTCTTTCCAGGATGCTGGGCGGCCTGCTGCTCCAACTCGGCCAGGATCTGCTCGGCCGGGGTTAGGGCTTTCTTGGTCTTGTTGCAGGCCGGGCAGGCTGGCACCACGTTGCCCTTGGTGCTGCGTCCGCCACGCGCCACCGGCACCACGTGATCCATGGTGAGCTGTTCTGGTGGCACCGGCTGGCCGCAGTAATGGCAGGTGCCGCGCTGCACCTGCTGGCGCCACCAATCGGACTGCCGCAATTCACGCGCCTTGCCCCGCTCCCGCGCCACATGGGCCGGGTCCTTGCGTATATCAATCCAGTCATTCATGGGTTACTTTTCACCGATCGTTAGCCTTGAAGCGATGAGGCCTTGTTAGAATTCATCGTCCTCTTCGCCTCCAGGATCTCCGAGAGACGGTAGCGTCCCCAACACTTGTACCGTGTGAGCGATGTGGCGACGAGGATGTGCTGGCATCCGGGGTGTCTCCCGTTCACGTGAATCAGCCTGTATATGAGTGCGAGCGCCCCCAGTAGGACGAGAGAGTCGAACACGAAGCGGATCCACCAGAGGAGTGGCCCGGCGACGGCAACGCCGGACATTCGTGTCACGGCCATCCACGCCCCATCTGCCACGAAGGCGTAAACGATAAGGATGACGCCGGCGACGTAGCCGTGTCCCGTCTCGATGGCACGGTTGGGACACTCGTTCATGCAGCGCATGCAGCTCTCGCAGCGGAATGTCCAGAACGGGCGGCCCCTCACCGTCACGATGGCCTTCACCGGGCAGCGCGCCTCGCAGGCGCCGCAGTTGTTGCACGCAGCGTTGGCAAAGAAGGACTTGGCTAAGGCGAACCGGCCCACGGCGTAGTAGAGCAGGCTGACGGGTGCAATGAGAAGATCCTGGGGGAGGTCGAGCAGAGCCCGGAAGTCGGTACGTCCGGAGATCAGGCGTATGGCGAAGCGCCTCGCGATGGCCTCGCATCGGTCGGCGATCGCCACGACCGCTTTGGGCCGCAGACTCGGATGAAGCGACAGCCAGTTCGAAGGCATGTCGATCGGCCGCATGCCCGCAACCTTGTAGTTCTTGGCCATCAGGACGGCGGCGGCGAACAACAGGGCGATGCCACTGAGTCCCGGCACGAACAGCCGCCCCAACTTCATCCCCCCGCGGGTGTTCATGAGGAAGACCCTGTTCCTATGGCGGGTTCGCGGGAATGAGAAGAGGAAGCCCAGCATGACCGGCGGGAAGTTGAAGCCGTGAGTAGGCGAGACAAAGCCGAGGAGGACGTCGGGTTCTGGCGGTTCGATCGAACACCGGTCCATCCCGTCGATGTTGAGTGTTGTGGCGGTCGCCCCAGCCCCCCTGATCGCCTCGACGACCCACTGGGCTACGTGGGCCGCATTGCCCGTACCGGAGAAGTAGAAGATGCGTGCCTGACGCTCTGCTGTCGTCATGGTCGTTCCTTCGCGCTTACGCCTGCTGGATGAACTGTCACCGCGACTTGCGAGCCTGTAATCGCCCCTTGAAGGCGAGATGCCCGGCAGACGCTGCAGCGGCAGCCCGCGCTCCTACCAGTCTGTAAGTCCCGGACCTTCCGTTCCATAATCAGTACAGCCCCTTCCATCTCCCAATCAGGAACGGCGTCGCGAATAGAGTCAGCATCCCGATCCCAAGGAGGTTTCCCCTCCTGATGTCAAAGTCCGCCGCAACGCGGCTCCATGGCATTCTGAAGGCGAACCTGGCCAAGCCAATGTCGTAGCTGAGCATCAGCACAAGCCAGAGCGCGCCCACCATCAAGCTGTCGGTGGAACTCGCGGGTGCGATCCATGGGATCGAGAACCAACCGATGGTCAGAATAATCGCCGACCCGCTGAATACAGCGATGCGACGGGCGACCTTGTCACCGACGCGACGATTCAGCAGTCTCACGCGCAGGATACCGTGCAGCGTCTCGGCACATGCGATTTCGATCCAGACTAGGAATGCCCGCGTAATCATCTTATGTCCCTTTCATTCCGGACGTCAGCGATCTGCCGCTGCGAGGTACTGCCCTGTGCTACTAGCGTCCAAGGCTAGCAGCGGCTGCATCCGTTGGTTCGACCATTTTTTTCTAAAACGTGAAAGTCTCGTTGTAGAGTCGATACACTAGCCACAACATGCATACAGCAAAGGACGTGAGCGAAAGCGCTTTGCCGAGAATTGATAGCTGGCAAAGCCGTGGTGAGTTGCCCCAAAAATAATGCGTGTGGAGGAACAAGGCAATCGATAGTGTTGCGCACCCGTAAAGGGACGCATCCGTGCCGTGAAGGATCATTTTTGAGACTGATAATCGCCGGCCATAGAGCGTGGCCTTTTGTGTGATGATCATCAGGGTGCCAAATCCTAAGAAAATCAGTGGGAAGATGACCCCACCAAACCATAATGCCCAAAGCGAATCCGGTGGCGGATCGGAAAACCGATCAATATCCCCAACAGTGTAGTCGCCTATGTTTCTAGTCCAGAATCCCATTATCATTCTCTTGGTCCAACGTCAGCGCTCAGGCCGAGGCGCTGAGGCGCCTTCGGACTGCAGCGCTTTGTTGGCAGTGTCTGTATCTCTTGGTCTGGCCCAATGTCCGTCTTTCCAAAGATAGCCGCCCACGATCCCCTGCCCATTCGTATATTCAAGCATCACATTCCAACTGCCGCCAGCGGTCGTGTTGGTCCGAATATACGCGGCAAGGTCCTCACCTTTGGAATTCTGAAGAGTGACACTGATGTGGTTGAATGAACCTGCTGTCGGGTCTGAGCAATCGACAAACCCAAGGCCAAGCCCATTGTAGAGAACCGTCCATCGGTTCGTCCCCTCAATTGAATAGAGATTCCGATTTCCTTTTGCCACAAGGAGGATGTCGCTCTCGCCATCGGAACCGTAATGAATCTGGTAGGGTCCCATGGAAACTACCGTGGAGTCTGTCTTGTAACCCAGAGAGTCTGCCACCGGGCTACGGTGGCTAGTCGTGCAACTTGACGCTAGGATGAGTATCGTGACGAGTATCGTTGTCTGTCTCATTTTGTATTTCTGGCAACGTTAAATGGACGTCCAATCAGAAAAGCCCGGCATTCTTTGCCAAGCAGTTCCTGTGCCCATAAGCATGAGAACTCTACTACGGCGGGCGTAAGCTTGTCAATTCCTAGCAAAATGATTGGTGATTTCGTGTTATTGGTGGGCACTAGATTTTCTTGGTTTATCTCTTTCCGGACCGACGGGCGGCTTTGCAGTATTGAGAAAAACGAGAAATAACTACTGGCTGACCTAGTTAGGCGTCCAATCAGACTTGCAGTTGATTTATTGCGATCAGATGTAAGATTCAACCCGGATTTGGCATATACCATAGTAGGAAGGCCCCCCTTTACCGAAGTCTGGAAACAACCATGATCTACACGCACGTCCTGCGCACCCTCTCCCCCACCGCCGTCAGTCCACTGGATGCGCTGGCGCGGGGCGGGTGAGGGGGGCCGCAAACACTTACACGGCCTCACTTACACGGCCACACTTACACGGCCACACTTACACGGCCACACTTACACGGTTCACTTACACGACCCGCTTGCTCGGAGCGGGGCTAGCGTGTAAGGGAGTCGCGTAAGCGTGCCGTGTAAGGGGGCGCGTGTAAGGGTAGCGTGTAAGGGTGGCGCGTGTAAGGGTAGCGTGTAAGGGTGGCGCGTGTAAGGGTGGCGCGTGTAAGGGTGGCGCGTGTAAGGGTGGCGCGTGTAAGGGTGGCGCGTGTAAGGGTGGCGCGTGTAAGGGTGCGAGGGGGGGGCGTCAGGCTGACGAGCCCTCGCGCCGGAGACCTTTGCTGCGCTTGCGTGAGCGCCGGCACACGCACCACCTAGCACCTACCCCCTGCCACCTTTGCTACCGGCCGGAAGTCTTATATTGCAGCTTGGCCCAGCGCCCATAGCGCCGCGTCACCTCCTGCAAGCCCGGGTTGTCCTTGCGTGCCGCAAGCAGCCCCACCAACTCTTGCAGCGCCCCCGCATTAGCCGGGTTCGGATAGGCCTCCAGGCATTGCCAAAGCTCGGCCACGGCGCCGGCTTCATTCCCCTGGTGGCGATAGATCCGCGCCCGGCAGCGGTGGATCAACGAGTGGTCTTCCTTGGAAGCCGTGGCGCAATCCGCCTTTTCCAATTCACGCAGCCAACGCAACAGCTCGTCCGGCTGCTCCCGGTTAACCGTCTCGCCCACGCCCAGCATCCCCAACCGGCCAAAATAGGTGCCGCAAACCGCCTCCTGATAGGGGCGCAGCCAGGCCCGCGACGCTTCGTCCGGCGCCACATAGAGCATGTGGGTCAACAGCCGCCCGTACAGATTGCAGATGCGCTGCCGCAAGTAGATCGTCCAGGGATCCTGCGGCTGGTCGGCCACCATTCGCATCAGCAGTTCCAGCATGGCCGGCGACACGGAGACCGAGGAGGGCTGGCCGGCCGGCAGCCACTTCAGGACCAGCCCGGCATCTACCGAGCCCCCCGGCGCCGGCGCATCCTCCACGTAGTAGACCGGTCGCCCGCAGCTCTGCGTATATTGCTGCCGTGCCTGCGTACGCTGTGCCGCGGTCGTGTGTAACGGCCGCCCCAGCCCGGCGGAGAGACCATAGCCGCTGTTCTGCGTCAGCAGCAGGTCGCGCCGCACCCCGCGCACGAGCTGCAACTCCCCGGCCGGACCGGCATCGAGATCGCCACGCAGGAATAGCACCGCATTGGTCTCGCAATGGTTGAGCAACAGCGTGGCCACCTCCGTGGCCCACGTGTAACTGGCGCGATTATTCATGCGCAGGTTCTGCACCAGCAACCCGCCTACCAGCATTGCCAGCAGCAGCACGGCCATGATCCGCCCCCGCCGCCCCCCCCATTGGCTGATCGCCGCCGTGGTCACGCCGAGCAGCAGCGCCATGGCCATGTACGGAATCAACGGATAGACCCGGAAGGCGCACTGGTTGAGATACTCGTAGTCTATCTTCAGCAGCATAATCAGCAACACCCCGCCGCCCAGCCACGCGGCCAGCAACCCCAACCAGAGCGTCACCCCCCACCGCCGCATGGCCAGCACCAAACCAGCCAGCACCAGCGGCACCCCCAGCGGCGTGAACTGCCAGTAGAGTTGCTGGCCAAAGAACCGCAGGAAGGCCAGCCGGTCGCTCGCGCTCGCGCTGACGCTATCCGACACGTCATACACCTGCCGCGAGATCAGCCGCCATAAATCCCCCCACCCCTGCAGCGGGCCCAGAAAGCTGAAGGCGGGGTTCATCTGCGAGCGCGCATAGAGCCAGAGATACGGCAGCGCCGCCACCACCAGGCAGAGCAGCAGCGCCGTGGGCGCCTGCCGCAGCATGGCCCGCCAGCGCGGCAGCGCCATCAGCAACAAGCCCGGTGCCGAGAGCAGAAAGAGTGGCCAGTGGTTGGCCAGCCCCAGCCCGCAAACCAGCGCCGCCAGATGCAGCGCTGGCCAGCGCCCGGACTCGCGATACGCCAGCACCGCCAGCCAGGCCGTGACGAACAGGAACGTGTTCAGCGTGTAGACCTCGGCAATAATGGCCTGCGACCAGAAGACCTGCGAGAGCCCCAAGGACAAAGCCGCCACCCACGCCGCCAGCGCCGACCCGGTCAACCGCCGCGCCAGCAACCACAACCCCGCACAGGTCAGTGCGCCAAAGACGCCGCTCAGGAAATGCACCCGCCACTCCACCGTGGCGATCGGCAGGTGGGTAAAGAGCCAGCCGAGTAACGTGTGCAGCGGATAACCCGGCGGATGCGCCACCCCCAGCGTGTAGGCGGCCATGATGAATATACCGTCGTCTTCCAAAGCCACCGTGCGCGGCGCGGTCAGCCCATAGAGTAGCAGCAACAGCCCAGCCACGCCCGCGGCCTGCCACCAGGTGGACTTCACGATCTGCATGCGGCGCCTCCCTTGGATTCGCGCTGCGCCAGGCAGCCGGTCGGGCAGGCCGCCACGCAGGCCGCGAGCACCGCCGGCGGCACGTCCGCCCACGTCCGTCCCAGCGGCGGCCCGATGCGCATTTCAAAGCCACGGCCATGGAAGGCCGGCCCGATCGCTCCAGCCATTTGAGCGGCGGTGCGCACGCAGATGCCGCACAGCACACATTTCTCAGCTTCTAGCACCACCCCTGCCCCGATCTGGACACGTGTCGGCGAGGTGTGTGTGCCAGCCAAGCCGGGTGCGGTAACGCCCAGCGCGGTGCAAAGTTCGCGTAGGTGGCAGGTGTCTGACTTGGCGCAGTTACAGTGCAGGCAGCGCGCGGCTTCCAGCCGCACATCCGCCAGCGCCAACGCCACCGCTGGCACGCCCCCGGCCGGTGGCAGGTGTCGTGCGTCGTCCGTCCCTGTCCGCCACCCCTCCAGCACCGCGCGCGTCAGCGCCCCGGCGCGGGAGCGGAAGCGCGCCGGTTGCGCCGGCCGCGTCTGCCCGGTCCGCAGCCAGGCATCCAGTTGCAGCGCCAGGCGCCGGCCGTGTGCGCAGGCCAGCACCGCCAGGCGACAATTCTGCATGGCGGCGCCACCGGTAAAAACCTGCGGGTTGGCAGTCTGGTGCGTGTTGCGATCCGCCATCACCAACCCCTGCGACACGGCCAGCCCGAGCGCCTCCGCCAGCGGCGCGGCGTCCGCACCGGCTGCCAGCACCAGGGCGTCGTGCGTCGCCAGCAGGTGCCGCACCTGATCCGGCGAAACCGGCGTGCCCGTGGTAAAGGTCACGCCAGCGGCGCGGAGCCGTGCCACATCCACGGCCTGCGCCGCCGCCGGCAGTCGCCCCTCGGTGCGCGCCTGCAAGGCCGCACCGATCTGCGGCGTGGCTTCCACGACGTGGCAGGTGTGGCCGCAGCCGCGCAAATAGAACGCTGCGGCCAGCCCTAGCGGACCGGCGCCCACGACCACGACACGCCGGCCGCTCTCCGCCACGGGCGGCCGCGTCGCCGCCCCCTGCGTGCCGGCCAGGCGCTTGGCCGCACAGATCGCCACCGGCGCCTCCAGCACGCCGCGCCGGCAGGCTTTCTCGCACGGCGCCGGACAGATGCAGCCCAGCGTCACCGGCAGCGCCAGCTCGGCCAGCACCACGGCCAGCGCAGCGTCCGCCTCGCCCTGCGCCAGGTGCCCCAGCATGCGCGGGATGTCGAAATGACAGGGACAGGCCAACTGGCAAGGCGCTTCGCAATCGGCGGCATGGTTGCTCAGCAGCAGTTGCAGCATGGCACGCCGCAGCGCCAGCGCTGCTGGTGCCGTGGTCCGGATGCGCATCCCCTCGGCCACGCGCGTGGCGCAGGCCGGCACCACGCGGTTGTCGGCCGACTCCTCGCAGACGGCGCAGACCATGCACCCCGGCAGCGACGGCAACGTCGGCCGATGGCAGAGCGTCGGGATCGCCACCCCCACCTGCTGCGCGGCCAGCAGGATCGTGGTCCCCTCCGGCACCGTGACCGTGCAGTCATCTATGCTAAGTGTCGGCATGCTTGGTTCCTACACCGGCAGCTTACCGGGCGCACCCGGCCGGTCCATCACAAACCGTGGCGTGGCCAGCCCGCCCAACCGGGCCGCCACGCCGCGAGCAATCGCCCGCGCCTGCGCCCGGCTGGTGCGTAGATGCGCCGTACCGGCTACCTGATCACCTAAAAAGACATAATAGGGGCGCACGCGCATACGCTGCAAGCCGGCGCAGAGCGCGACCATCTCCTCAACTGAGTCGTTCACGCCGCGCAGCAGCACGCTCTGGTTCGAGACTGGCACACCGGCCTCGACTAGCCGGCCACAGGCTGCCGTGCTCTCCGGCGTGATCTCGCGCACATGGTTGAACTGCGTATTGACCCAGACGCGCCGCGACGCGCCCAGCGCCTGCGCCAGCGTCGGCGTGATGCGCATCGGCAGGACCACCGGCACGCGCGTGCCAATACGAATGGCATCCAACTGCGGCAGCGCTGCCAGGGCGCGCACCAGACGCAGCAGCGCCGCATCCGGCAGCAGCAGCGGATCCCCCCCGGATAGGATCACCTCACGTACCTGCGGCGCGGTGCGCAGAAACGCCACCACCTGCCGCACCTGCGCGCCGGACTGCACCACCACGCGCGCGCCCAGCGTGTGTCGCCGGGTGCAATGGCGGCAGTTCACGGCGCAGACCGCACTCGCCAGCACCAGCACGCGATCTGCAAAGCGTTGCACCACCCCGGGCAGCGGCGTGTGTCGCGCCTCGTCGAACGGATCCGCACACCCCCCACTCGGCCGTGCTTCCGCGGCAGCTGGCAGGCACTGGCGTAAGATGGGGTCGCGGTCGGCGCCGGGCAGGCCGTCTGCCAGCGCAGCTAATGCCAGGTAATAGGGGGTGACCCGGGCCGGGTGGCCGGCCGCCGCCCGCGCCGCCGCCGGTGTCAGCAGTCCCAGACTGGTCAGATCGTGCGTGTCGAAGGCCTGGCGCAACTGCCAGCGCCAGTCGCGCCAGCAGGCGCGGCGCCGCAGGCACACCAGCCAGGCGCGCAGGGTGGGCAGATCATAACATGGTGTGCCACCGGTCACTTCCCAACCACCGGCTGTGCCAGCGTCCGCGCCAGCTCCGACGCTAGCGACTGTTCCGCAGCCACCACCGCCAGATCCAAATGATGCAACCCCAGTTCGGCGGGCGAGAGGCCATCCTCCCAGACATAGCGCGCCACTTCGGCCACGGTCAGTTGCGCCGGATCGCGGCAGAGCAGGTAGCGCCCCTGCTGCCCAGTCACTTCGGCCAGCAGGCCGGCGCGCACCAGGTCGTCGAGCAGGGCGCGTGTCAGCCGCGCCGGCAGTTGCCGCGCCTGTATGAACGACTCCGCGTCCAACGCCACCCCCTGTTCCCGCATGGCCCGTATCGTGCCGGCACACAGTTCCAGCGCCAGCAGTAAACGGCTACGCGGACTGATCGGTCGCCCCATGCGGTCGGTCGGGCAGACCGAACCGTACTGCAGCGTGCAGGTGACCAGCGCGCCGAGCATCACGATCTGCCAGCTCACGTAGATCCAGGCTAGCAGGATCGGCAGCAAGGCAAAGCCGCCATAAATCAGGCTATATTTCACGATCCCGACCTGCATCAGCGTACAGATCCGCAGCCATGTCATGAAGCAGACCGCTGTAATCAGCCCACCCACAAAAGCCGGCAGCAGGCGGACGCGGGTGTTGGGCATAAAAAGGAACAGGAACGCAAAGGCCAGCGTGGTGAACCCCAGCACGATCCCCTGCTTCACCCACAACGACCCCACCACCGTCCGCAGGGAGTCCGCTGGCAGCCCGGCCACCAGCGCATTGCGCGCCAGGACATCCATGACTGGCACGGTCGAGGCTGCCACGGCTAGCAGCGGCAGGATCATGACCACGCTCAAATAATCAGCAAAGCAGCGCCAGGCGGAGCGCCCTTGGGCAATGCCCCAGACGGCATTAAAGCTCTCCTCCACGCGTTGCAGCATACTGACGACCATCCAGAGCAGGCCGATCAAACCCATGCCCCCCAGGGTCCCCAGGCTGAGACAGTTAACCTGCTGGAAGAGCTTGTCCTCCACGGACACGAGGCGCGCGACGAACTCCTGGCTCATGCGGGTCGCCTCATCATTGACGTCTGGCACTGCCACGGGCGCGGCATTGGTCGCACCCACGGGCGCGCCCTCTGGTGCGAAGAGCCCGATGACATGCGCATGGATTTCGCGCCGGGCGATCTCCTCGCCGCCAAACACCCGCGCCAAGGCCAGCCCCAGAGCCAGCATGGGGACGATGGCAAAAAGCGTGTAGTAGGTCAGCGCCGAGGCATGCAGCAGGCACGCATTGGCGACAAACCCTTTGTACACCGACCAGCCGAAACGGGTCAGCCGCAGCCACGGCTGCTGCCAGCGTGGTGCGGCCTGCACTTCCTGCTGCCACACGCCACGCGCCAGGAACTGTTGCAACCGGGCCAGCAGACCAGGTTGGGGGGCAGGCGTCCTCACCGCGCGCCCCTTGCCATCCAGCGGAGGTGACCCAAGCAGTGCCGCGGCCCGCTGAAACCGTCCCGGCGGTCAATCAGTTGATCGCAAATCATTGCTGCCCTTCCATGCGATAGACTTCCTCGAAGTCCAGCTTCGTGAAGTCTGGATCAGACATCGGCTTCATCAGCGCCTGCCACTTGAGCTGGAACTCGTTCCGATCCAGCCAATCGCGGGAGGCGACGTAGCGCGCCTCATCGTATTCGAGATAGATCAGCAGCAGTTTATCGTTCAGGAAGCAGCTTAGCTCGGTGAACCCTGCCTGCCGGTAAACCGCTTCAAGTTCCGGCCAGACATGGCGGTGATACTCTTTGTAGGCCTCGAGGCACTCGGGTTTAATCCGGGCCATGTGGATGGTACGTATTCTCATTGGTCCTGCTCCTTCCTTTCCCCCGGCCCGGACACCTGCCGCGACCGCCACCGGAAAAGACGCATTCACGCCGCAAAACAGTACTGGATGGGGGCTACCGGGACAAGCAAAAGAAACTCTCCTGTTCCACCCAGCCATGCTGCAAGGTATCGGCCAGTGCGGCACGAAAAGGGAAGTCGGGATGGGCGTCCAGGTAGGCTTGCGCGCGCACACGCTGTGGCGCGGTCAGCGGCCGCAGCGCCCCGCTTTCCTGCACAACCGGCTCCTGGCCATACAGCTCCACCGGGATCACCCGGGCCACACACGCCGCAATGCGTAAGCCATCCAGATCGCGGTCCCCCCAGTGGCGCGCCACCAGCCCGGCCGCCGCGAGGTGCGCTAGCACCCGGCTGACCGCCATGTTAGGATACCCTTCCGTATACACACAAACGGCGGGCGTGCGTGCCTCCACCAGCCGATGAAACGGCGCGGCATTCTCCGAGGTAATCACGCCGGCCACCGGCCCCGTCAGTTGAATCTGCCGGATCGCCTGCACCTGCTCCCAGGTCAGCGCCGCAACCTGCCCCGCCGCATGCAACTGCGCTGGCCAATCCCACACCCGCCCCTGCGTATCCTCGTAGGCGATGGGACCATACAGCAGCACCAGGGTGGTGTAGGGGTTGCCGATCACACCAAAACGCGCCAGCAACTGCGCCGGCGTGGCTTCCTCCGCCTCCGCCCGCCAGGCCAGCATCGTGATCAGCAGCTTCAATAGGGCGCCCGATCGCAGCGCCTTGCTATCTTGCAACGCATCCGCACCCAGTTGCGAAAGGGTGATGGCGCCCTGATTGCCCTCCAGAATCGCTACGGCGCGCAATAGTCCATGCAGCAGCCGCTCAGCTTCCGCCTGCTGCCGAAACAGACGCGCCCACGCCTCCGCCATCTGGGGACTCTGGAGCAGATCCACGTACTGCGGATATTGCAGCCCTTGCCGCAAGATGGCGGTGTTTACGGCCGCCGCCACCTCCGCGCGCTCGTCCGGTTCCGGCGCGAGCCCGAGGCACGCGGCCAGTGACTGCAGCGCGGCGGTTGTGCGCAGCCGCTCCGGCAGCCGCACCACCACCTTGCCACGCGTGACGTCGCTGCCGCCAAAGATGAAATCCAACGCATGCCGCAACGGCGGCTGTGCCGGCACCGCCCCCAGCGTGACGGTCTGCGGGATCACACCGCTGCGCAGGAACTTGCGCGCCAGCACCGTCAGGTACGGCGCGAGCCCCGGCTCGTGTGCCAGATGATCCTGCCAAAACGCGTCCATGCCTAGCGCCGCTCCGGGCCAAAGTTGATCTCCGGTGCCGCCAGCGTCGCCGGCTCCAGGAAGTTCTGCTCCTTCGGGCCACTGGTCCAATGGAAGTCGTACAAATGCACGTTGTATTGCGCATCTTTTACCACTAACACCGAGGTGGAGTGCGGGATCTCGCGCTTCACGCCGTCCTGATCCGGCGAGGCGACAAACAACTGCAGTCCCAGATCACTCGTGAAGGCCAGCAACTGGTCGCGGCGCCCCGCATCAATGCCATAGAAGGCCTCGTCGAACAGCAGCACGGGCAGATGGATGTTCGCATCGTCGTACAGGAAGTGCGCAATGGTCAGAATCAACAGGTAGTTCGGCACGGCCTGCTCGCCGCCCGAACCCACGCTCTTCACGCGGCGATCCATCACGATGCCATCTTCCTTATCGGTCATCACCTTCAGCTCATAGCGGAACCAGTTGCGGTAATCGAGAATTTCCGGGATCTCCCCCACCTCGGTGTTGGTGATATCCTGCGCGTGATCCTCAATGAAATGCCGCAAATCTGCCTCGGCCGTGGCCGGATCCAGGGAGCTGTAATTCAGCACCAGATCGTGAATCTTGCGGAACGGCTCCTGCGGCTGCGCCTGGAAGGCATAGCGGTTGTTGCCAAAGGTGCGGGTCTTCAGCAGCCGCGCAATGCGGCGGGTCATGTCGTTCAGGCGGCGCACGCGGAATTGCAGCGCTTCCACCAGGCTGTGCATGACAATCTGGCGGAACAGGGTCACGGTCCGCTCATTGATCAGCGTCTCCTGCTCGCAGAGTTCCTGCGCCGTCCCCGCCAGTACTTCCGTCAGGGTGCGGGCCCGGCGATCGGTCAATTCATTGGCGGCCTCGTCATAGACAAAGGCAAAGGCAACCCCGGCCTGACTGATGGCGAGGTTGCGGATGGTCTCGGCCTTGACGGCCGCATCTTTTTGCGCCGTCGTGGCGCTGGCCTGCAAGGCCAGCATGGTTTGCGGCAAGGGTGCGCACTGCTGGGCGGCAAACGGGCCCACCGCATCGGCGTCCACCCCCGCGAGGCGCTGCAATTGGGCGGCGGCCTCAGCCAGCCAGTTATCCGTGGTGCGAATCTGCTGCTGGGCTTTCGCACAGGTCGCGCGCAACTGTTCGATGATCTGCTCGATCCGGCCGGTCTCGCGGGTGATTTTAACCCCCTCCTCCTGCACCTTCTTCAGCTTGTTACGCACTTCATGGATACGCTGCTCGAGGCCTTCCAGCCCCTTGCCTTGCAGGCGAATGCGCAGGTCTTCGTGGCGTGCATGCAGGCGCTGGCCATCCTCTTCGCGCAAGGTGCACTCTACCCGCGCATTCTCTAGGTCGCGCCGGGCGGCCTGCTCCTGGTACTGGTCCTTCTGAATGGCGTCCTTATGGCTCTGGGCCGCGCCCAGGGCGGTATCCAGCAGCTCCCGGAACGCGCTGATACGCGCCAGCTCCTCCTGGCGCGCCCGCAGCTCCTTTTCAGCCCCCTTCAGCGCGTGGTCCGTCTCCTTCAACTCCTTCTCCAGCGCGCGCACCTCCCGCTCCCATTCACGGCGGCGCACTTCAGCGCCCAGCAGGCGCGGCGGCCGGTCCCGCAGCAACTGCTCGCGCAGCCGGAAGGTCAGCATCTGGTAATCAAGAAATTTTGCCAGGAATGGCCCCTGCTTGGCCTCCAACTGCTGTTGCAGCACCAGCAGCGCTGCCGGCTCGGATTTAGACACATCGAAGTAGCGCTTGATCCAATCCGACAGCCGCAGCTCATCGCGCAGTTCCGTGGGCGCGACGGCCAGCGTGTGCCCGGGAAACTCGCGGAAGATCAGCGCGCGCAGGTTGCCGGCCTCGTCGGCATCCGTCAGCCAGGTGGCCAGGATTTCGTCGCCAATCACCTGTTCCAGGGCCGTAAGTTCGCGCGCCGTGACACCGGCCGCAGGCTCGAGCCCGAGATAGAGCGGACGCGCCCGGAACACCTGCCCCCGGATCGCCTGCTGCGCGGCCACGAAATCCACGGGGTGTGCGGGGACGGTTTCGCCGCGCGCGGCGCGCTCCGCGATCTCCTTCGCCAGCCGGGCGCGCTCCCGTCCCAGCTTCGCGACATTGCGCTCCGCCTCTTGGATCAACCGGTCCAGCGTGCGCGCCTGCAACTCCGCCTCCTGCCGCAGCGCCCCCCCGGGGAGTGCGCCCACGCACCCCTCGGGCGCCGCGCTGTGCACCGCCTCGTCCGCCGCCAGCCGCAACGCCGCCGTGCGGAACGGCAGCCCGGCCTCCAGCTTCTGGAGCTGCCTGGCAAACTGCTGCAAATGCTGCTGCAACTTTTCGCGCGAGCCCGCCAGCGCCGCCGTGGCCTCTGCCAGCACTTCCTGCTGTTCCTGCAGGCGGCTTTGCGTCTTGCGCAGCGTCTGCGCGGCCAACTCGTACATGCGCCGCGCCTCTAACTCCTGCCCGACCAGGTTCTCGGCATCCTTGTTGGTCAGTTCATTCAGCCGCTGCTGCGTGGACTCCAACTGGATGTCGAGACGCCGGCGGTCATCCTCCAGATCGGCCCGTCGCCGCGTCTCGGCCGCGACCTTTTCAGCCGCCTGATCATGTTCCGCCCAAAACCCCTGCAGCGCCAGGTGCCACCCCTGCCAGCGGCAAGCGGCCTCCGTCACCCGCAACTGCCCCACCGCCGTACGCAAGCCGCGCAGGTTCTCCAAGAAGGCCGCCTTGTGCCGCAGTTGCTCCAGATCGCTGCGGCTCGCCTCCAGCGATTTGAGGTGCGAAACCACACTCTCAAAGACTTCCCGGTCTGGCTCCTGCAGCAACTGACGGAAGAGCAGATGATAATCCGCCGTGCTGGCGACGATCTCGCGGTAGGCCTTGCCGGTCTTCAGGAAGCGGCAGACATCCTCATACACCGGCTCGCTGCCAAAAAAGCGCCGGGCCAGTTCCTTCTCATAGCCGCCAATCTGCGTATAAAACCCGGTGTTGTTCAGCGCGGCGCGCAGCTCATTGCGCGTACGGGGACGCACCCCCTCCTTCTCCTCGAGCAGCAGCGGGATCTCCTCCAGCGGGCACTCGCGGATCACCCCCCAGCGCTCAATCGCCTCGTCCATGCTGCGGGTGGACATGCCGATCACCAACGACGTGGGGCGCCCCTGGCGCCCGGTCAGCTCCAGCGCGGCATAGGTCGTGCCGCCATTGGGGTTGAGCGCGCCGGTCTCGATGTTGTAGCGCATCACCACGCCCTGCACACTGCGGCCGCCGGACTTCTCCCGCCCCGCGACGCGCGCCGCCGCGTTGAACTCCATGGAGCGCCCGGCCGTCAGCACATAGTGCACCGCATCCAGCACCGTGGTCTTGCCGGAACCGTTGTCCCCCAGCATGAAGAGATGCCCGCCATCCGGCACCAGGATCGTCTCGTTGACGAAATTGTGAAAGTTGATCAGGCGGATCTTGGCGATTTTATAATGCATGGCGAAATCCCAGGCCTCACGCGACAGGTTGTGCCGGCACCGGCGTCACACGCAGCTCCCCTTCCACCATGGGACGGCTCAAGCGATGGACGTTGTAATGCCACAGGGCGGGCAAGGCCTCAAAGATGGTGTCGTCGTACTCCACCGGTTCGTCCGCCGGCGGGTCGATACGTTCCAGGAAGCGGTATTTCTCCAGTTGCGGCATGATGGGGCGCAGCGCCTTGGCGCGCACCGCCTCCTCGCTGTAAGCCTCAGCCTGCCCGGGAAAGAGCTCGGTAAAGCGGCCGTAGGCGAAGCGCAGGAAATCGCCAAAGCGGAAGCGCAGGTTCTCGGCATCCTCCACACTGGCCGACTCCTCCTCGAGCCGGTGCTCAAAGAACTCCAGCAACAGCATAAAGCCGATGCACTCGTCACGCTTGGTGAAGTTGAACATCTCGCGATTGACCGGCGTAATGCGCGGATTGAACCAGTCCGGCTTGTAGAGCCGCGCACACTTGGCGTCCAGAACCAGCTCCCAGTTGAAATGCTCCTTGAAGAAGGTGGCGAACTCCTTCTGGTGGCGCCGCAGGAAGAAGAAATGCTCCTCATGGTCCGTCTTGTAGAAATACGGACTCTCGATCAGGATATTCAGCACCGCCTGCACGCGATACGGTTGTTGTTGCAGCAAGGTGGTCATAGCGTCTCCGGATCATGTTTCGTCTGCGGCCGCGCCTGGGCGGCTTTCGTGACCAGCAACTCCTGGAACGCCAGCGACTGTGCCGCGGCCTGCACCCGGACCGGCGTGGCGGCCGGCGTCAGGACATACCCCAGCTTGCGCAGCCGCACCCCCTGCCCCAGCAGACCATGGCGGGCCAACTCGATGAGTTTGGCAAAGTCCTCCTGCGCCGCGACTGTGGCCGTGGAGGCCCGGACGGCGTCGGCGCCCGTTGGCACCAACCCCGCGTGCTGCATCCAGTCGTGCAGGCGCAGCAAGCGCGCCTCGTCGAGCGAGCGCACGGGCTGCCCATCCGCCGGCGTCTTGGCGCCAAGGTAATCTGAAGACTGGACCCGCGGGCGGTATTTCTCCCAGCGCGGTTCGGGCGGATCGGCCTGCTCTGTCTCGTTCCACAAATGCATGTCACCGATCATGCGCGCCGGGGCCAGCAGCGCCTGGATAAAGGCCG
This sequence comes from uncultured bacterium, assembly GCA_903861045.1. GTDB lineage: Bacteria > Verrucomicrobiota > Kiritimatiellia > RFP12 > CAIWXQ01 > CAIWXQ01. The sequence continues at coordinate 16,829 of CAIOST010000132.1, forward strand.
CCCCACTACGATCGCCGGCTGGCTGCGCGGCCAGCTCGCGCACCCGCGCCTGCAGATCCTCCAGCCGGTGGCTGCGCCGTTCCAACTCCCGCAGATGCGCATACAGCTTACGCCAGACCAGCAGGGCCGAGGCATTGACCCGCGTGCATAACTGCGACAGCGTCCCATTTTCGGCATAGTAGCGGGCCAGCAGCTCGAGTTCGCCGTCCGGCTGGGCCTGCGGCCGGGCGCGCAACAGGTGCGGGGTGGCGCGCCGCTCACTCTCCAACTGCGCCACACAGGCCTCCCAGCGCGCCCGATAGCGGGAGTGCCGCATCTTGCTGATCTCCGGCACGATCTCCTGCAGCAGCGCATGGATGCGTGTCAGAAATTTCTTCAGGAAATGATCCAGCTCGTTGATGAGGGCGCGGGCCGTGGCGATCTCATATCGGCCGATCACAAACCCCAGCAAGCGGACATTAAACTCCCCCAGCGCCCGGCTGGCGTCGTAGGTCAGCGCACTCATGCGCGCGAGGCGATACATGATGGCGCGGGCGCTGTCCAGGTCGAAGGCGGCCTCGCCATGCGCCCGGTTGAGCTGTCGCGCGGTTTCACGCAGCGTACCGACCAGCTCCTCGAGCAGATCGCGCGTGTCAGGTTCGTCCGGCTGCAAATCATCGCGCTGGCGTTCCTCCAGCCAGAGCAGAAAGGCGCTCGCCTCATCCGCCAGGCGGTAACGGAACTTGCGGCGGCGGGTATCGCGGTACCCGCGCAGCCGCTCCTTTTCGATGCGGCAGGTGATCAGGTTCCATAGTTGGAGCTGGCGCAGATCCTGGAGAAAGGTCTCGGTGGTATATGGTGCCGCGGCGATCTGGGCCTGCGCCTCGCGCACGGCCTCGTAGAGATCCTCATGCAGCGGCTCGAGCTCGTGCTGCCGCCGGAACAGCAGCATCTGATGCAGGATCTGCACATAGAAGACTGCCCGCTCTGCCAGCAACAAATGCCCCAGTTGCCGGCAGCGGTGCTCCAGGAGCCCGGCCGAGGCCGCCTCCAAAATCTGATCCACAGGTTCCATGGGCGACCCCTATTTACCACAAAAGCTCCCGCGCCGTAAGCAGAAGGTTGGGGTAGCACCTAGCACCTCCCACCTGCTCCCCGGCCGAGGTGCCAGATGGCGATGCTCTTGGCGTCCTGCAGTTCGCCGCTGGCGATGGCAGCCTCGACCTCGGCGGCGGTCATGACCACGCCGGCCACGGACTCGTCGAAGTCCGGGCAACTGGCACCGGGTTGCTGGCCGACACGCGCATAAAAGCAGTACAGGCGCTCCGCCGAATAGCCGGGGCATGGAATAATCACCCCCAGCGGGCGCAGCGACTCCACCTGGTAGCCGCTCTCCTCGGCCATCTCCCGCCGCGCCGCCACTTCCGGGGCTTCGCCGGGTTCCAGCGTGCCGGCCACCATCTCCAGCAGTTCGGCCTCCACCGCCGCGCGGTATTGCCGCACCAGCACGAAGCGGCCATCCGGCCGCTCCGCCAGCACCACCACGGCCCCCGGATGGCAGACCACCTCGCGTGTCGAGCGCCGCCCGTTCGAGAGCTCAATCTCGCGCACCTCCACCCGCATCACACGCCCTTCAAACACGGTCTTTTTCGCTATGATCTGCTCGGTCATCGCCAGCCGCCTTTCGTTGAAAACGTCCTTGCAGGGGGGGCGCGTCTTGCCCTATCTTACCGGCACGCAAACGCCCAGCGCAATTGCGGCAGAGTGTACACCAAACCACCGGAGAGAGCCAAGCCATGTCAAGCATCGTCGAAGTCAAAGCACGTGAAGTCCTGGATTCCCGCGGCAACCCCACGGTTGAGGCGGATGTGTGGCTCGAGAACGGCGTCATGGGTCGCGCCGCCGTACCCTCCGGCGCCTCCACCGGCGAGAACGAAGCCATCGAACTGCGCGATGATGACAAGAAGCGCTATCTGGGCAAGGGCGTGCTGAACGCTGTGCATAATGTCAACGAAATCATCGGCCCGGAACTGCTCGGCATGGACGTGACCGACCAGGTGCAGATTGACCGCCGCATGCTGGAGCTCGACGGCACCGCCACCAAGAGCAAGCTAGGCGCCAACGCCCTGCTGGCCGTCTCCATGGCCAGCGCCAAAGCCGCCGCCACCTACATCGGCCTGCCGCTCTACCGCTACATCGGCGGCACCAACGCCAAGGTTCTGCCGGTGCCGATGATGAACATCGTCAACGGCGGCTCGCACTCCGACGCCCCCATCGCCTTCCAGGAGTTCATGATCCGCCCGGTCGGCGCCTGCTGCTTCCGCGAAGGTCTGCGCATGGGCGCGGAAGTCTTCCACAACCTCAAGAAGCTCCTGAAGGACCGCGGCCTGAGCACCGCCGTGGGCGACGAGGGTGGCTTTGCCCCGACTTTTAACGGCACCGAGGACGGCGTGGAGACCATCCTGAAGGCCATTGAAAAGGCCGGCTACAAGCCCGGTCGCAAGTGCGAAGGGGGCCAGATCTCGCTGGCGTTCGACTGCGCCGCCTCCGAGTTCTTTAAGGACGGCATCTACGACTACGCCAAGTTCGAGACCGAAAAGCGTGGCGCCAAGACCGCCGGCGCCCGCCGCACCTCCGCCGAGCAGGTCGACTACCTCGAACAGCTCATCAACAAGTACCCGATCGATAGCATCGAAGACGGCATGAGCGAGCACGACTGGGATGGCTGGAAGCTCCTCACCAAGAAGATCGGCAGCCGCTGCCAGCTCGTGGGCGACGATCTGTTCGTCACCAACGTTAAGTTCCTCAAGCGCGGCATCGTCGAAGGCGCGGGCAACTCGATCCTGATCAAGGTCAACCAGATCGGCACGCTCACCGAGACCCTCGACGCCATCGAGATGGCCCACAAGGCCCACTACACGGCCGTGGTCAGCCATCGCTCCGGCGAGACCGAGGACGCCACCATCGCGGATATCGCCGTGGCCGTCAACGCGGGCCAGATCAAGACCGGCTCGCTCTCGCGTACGGACCGCATGGCCAAGTACAACCAGCTCCTGCGCATCGAGGAGTTGCTGGGCGACAGCGCGCAGTACGGCTGCTAAGGCCAGTCGCGAAAGCAGACGCAAAAAAGCCAAACGGGGCGGGGTTTCCCGCCCCGTTTGCATTTCCGCTACTTCAACATCACCACCGTGCCGGCCTTGCGGTTGTGGATGAACACGTCCACGAAGTCCTGCCCGGTAATCACCTCGGCCTCCCGCCCGGTCCGGCCGGTCGTCACGACAGCGCCCACCGGTGCCCCTATCAGGTTCCCGCCGCCGGTAATCAGGCGAAACCGCTGCTCATCCGCGTTCACGCCCTCGAGCAACTCCACACGCAAGTTCGCG